>DATBIO010000145.1:0-6071 GCA_036556965.1 Vicinamibacteria bacterium | reverse complement strand
TGTCGTCGCCGCCGAGGTGGGTGTCGCCGTTGGTGGCCTTGACCTCGAACACGCCCTCGCCGATCTCCAGGATCGAGATGTCGAAGGTACCCCCACCGAGGTCGTAGACCGCGATCGTCTCGTCCTTCTTCTTGTCCAGGCCGTAGGCCAGGGCCGCCGCCGTCGGTTCGTTGATGATGCGCAGGACCTCGAGGCCCGCGATCCGGCCCGCGTCCTTGGTGGCCTGCCGCTGACTGTCGTTGAAGTAAGCCGGGACGGTGATGACCGCCTGGGTGACCTTCTCGCCCAGGTAGTCCTCCGCCGCCTGCTTGAGCTTCTGGAGGATCATGGCGGAGATCTCGGGCGGGGAGTACAGCTTGCCCCGGACCTCGATGCGCACGTCCCCGTTGGAAGCCGCGACCACCTTGTAGGGGACCATCTTGGCCTCGTCCACGACCTCGTCGTAGCGGCGGCCCATGAAGCGCTTGATCGAGTAGATCGTGTTCTCGGGGTTGGTGACGGCCTGGCGCTTGGCGACCTGGCCGACCAGCCGCTCGCCGTCCTTGGTGAAGGCCACGACCGAGGGAGTGGTGCGGCCGCCCTCCGCGTTGGAGATGACCGTGGGCTCACCGCCCTCGAGGACGGCAACGCACGAGTTGGTCGTTCCCAGATCGATGCCGATGACCTTGCTCATCTTGTCTCCTTCTCCGCCCACTCCGACGTCACCGAACGCGCCTCCGCGAACCAGGGAGCCCGGGGCACGAGTGCGAATATAGGCCAGACATTAGCGTCTGTCAAGCATTTTATATGAGTCTATTACGCTAATATCATCGAAGGCCCCGTAGAATGACGCCAAATCAATGTCTTTACAAGGCTTATCCGTCCTGCTACAATCGCCGCGACGCCGAGCCATGTCCTCTAAACCTGACGGCGGTGCTTCCCGACCCCCCGACGGACCCCTCGACCGCCGGCTCTGCCAGGTCGGCGGAGTCAACCACAACGTCGTCTCCGCCTCGGGGTCGGTCTACCACGTCCAGGTGGAGGACCGGGGCCCCGTCCTGGACCCGGTGGCGGAGCGGGAGGTCAGGCGGCTGAACGTCATCATCTATGCGAACTACGGCGAGCCGCGGGCGCGCATCATCCACGGCCGCGACCACGACTTCGAGGACCAGCGCACTCCCGCCCACAACCGGTACATCGAGGAGCAGGTCCAGCGCCTCGCCCTGGAGGCGCGTGACGTCATCCAGCAGTGGGAGGACCGGACGGTCATGCGGATCAAGGCGCTGATCCGCCAGTACTACGACACCCGGTCGGAGGACGTGAAGCGGGAGTTCGAGGATGCCAACGCCTCCTTCCCCTTCCTGTTCTCCCGGGCCTGGGCCGACCTCAAGGCGCAGAAGATGGCCCTGCCGGAGCCCGTCCTGGAGCCGGCCTGCGCCGCCGAGGAGGCGCCGGAGGGAACGGAGGAGATCCTCTATCCGCTGGACGAGGACCTGCGGGGCCTCGTCATGGAGCTCGAGCGCATCATCATCGAGCTGGGCCACGACCTCCACCGCCTGCGCGAGCAGGGCCACGTGGACGACATCCTCATGCAGACCTGCCGCAAGCTGGTGTCGCGGGCCAAGGAGAGCCTGTCCGGCAAGGAAGCCACCGAGTTCAACGCCCGCCGGCTGGAGATGACGCGCAACAGCCTCATGACCACCTGGAAGCAGGTCCGCTCGCGCGTGAAGACCTGAGCCGCCGGGCCCCCGCGCCTAATCCGGCTCGGCGGGAGCGGCCAGGGCCTCGCCCAGGTTGTAGCGCATCTCGGCGGCCACCCGGGTGACGACCATGCCCTCCAGGCCCTTGACCCGGCAGGCCAGGGCAGGGGTGGGCGCGCCGCCCTCGCGCGTGTACTCGATCTCGCAGTAGCGGCACTCGCCGTTCCAGCAGTAGCGGCCCCATCCGATCTCCGGCGCGACGTACTGGAGCTGCCGCAGCAGGAGGTTGTTCTCCGGCACCTCGAAGGCGCGCCCGAGGACGACGAGGCGAATCAGGCGCGTGTACGCCTCGAAGAGGTCGTCCATCCACGACACTATAATCCGGCCCCACCGCGGAGGTGTCCTTGGCCCAGACCGTCTCTCCCCCCGCCGCGCGCCCGGGGTTCAAGCCCTACGTCCCCGACGAGGCGCGGCTCCCGGAGCTCACGGCGCGTGCAGTGGTCCTGGGCTCGCTGCTGGGCCTGGTCTTCGGGGCCTCGTCGGTCTACCTGGCCCTGCGCGTGGGCCTCACCGTCTCCGCCTCCGTCCCCATCGCCGTGCTCTCCATCACCATCTTCCGCGCCCTGTCCCGCGCCATCGGCGGGCGCGCCTCCATCCTCGAGAACACGGTGGTGCAGACCACGGGCTCGGCCGGGGAGTCCATCGCCGCCGGCGTGGCCTTCACCCTGCCCGCCCTCGTCCTCCTGGGCTTCGAGATGGACTGGACGCGCACCCTGCTCCTCTCCCTCTGCGGCGGCGTGCTCGGCGTCCTGATGATGATCCCCCTGCGCCGTTACCTCATCGTCAAGGAGCACGGCGTCCTCACCTACCCGGAGGGCACCGCCGCCGCGGAGGTGCTGGTGGCGGGCGAGGAGCGTGGCACCCAGGCCCGGCTGGTGTTCGGCGGTCTCTTCGCGGGCCTGGCCTACAAGTTCCTCGGCTTCATCGCGCGCCTGTGGCCCACCACGGCCGAGGTCCACATCCCGCGCTACCGCGCCGGGCAGGTGGCCGTGGACATGTCCCCGGAGCTGATGGGCGTGGGCTACATCATCGGCTACCGGTCCTCCGCCATCATGGTGGGCGGGGGCCTGCTCTCCTGGCTGGTCGTCATCCCCGCCATCGCCCTCTTCGGCGAGGGGCGCACCACGCCGCTCTATCCCGCCACCACCCTCATCCCGGAGATGTCCCCGGGCGACATCTGGAACCGCTACATCCGGTACATCGGGGCGGGAGCGGTGGCCGCCGGCGGCATCATCAACCTCGTCAAGGCCATGCCCACCATCGTGGACAGCTTCCGCGCCTCCTTCCGCGACCTGCGGCTCACGCGCGCGGGGGGGGCGGAGGAGAAGCGCCGCACGGAGCGGGACCTGCCCATCGCCCTCGTCCTCGGCGGCTCCGTCGGCCTCGCCCTGTTCATGTCGTTCCTGCCCCAGCTCAAGGCGGTGCCGGGGATCGGCGTGGGCGTCATCTCTGCCCTCGCCATCATCGTCTTCGGCTTCTTCTTCTCCGTG
The DNA here is from genome assembly GCA_036556965.1 of Vicinamibacteria bacterium. Lineage (GTDB taxonomy): Bacteria > Acidobacteriota > Vicinamibacteria > Fen-336 > Fen-336 > DATBIO01. The sequence goes on along the minus strand of DATBIO010000145.1, from coordinate 2,842 downwards.
GTCTCCTCGCGCATCACGGGGGAGCTGGGCTCGTCCTCCAACCCGGTGAGCGGGATGGCCATCGCCACCCTCATGGGCGTCTGCCTGATCTTCGTGCTCCTGGGGTGGACCGGGCACGCCTTCACCGCCGCCGCCCTCGCCATCGGCACCGTGGTCTGCATCGCGGCCAGCAACGCCGGCACCACCAGCCAGGACCTGAAGACCAGCTTCCTGGTGGGGGGGACGCCCTGGAAGCAGCAGGTCGCGCTCATCGTCGGCGTGGTCAGCTCGGTGGTCGTCATCGGGGGCACCCTGCAGCTCATCAACCGCGGCGGGCGCGAAGTGCAGGCCGCCGCCTATCCGGTGGCGGTGCGGCCCGCGCCGGACGCGGAGGTGATGGCCGGTCCCGACGGCGGCCGCTACCGCGTGGCGCGCGTGGGCGGCGTGGAGGGGATCCCCGATGGCCGATACCTCGTCACCGACGACGGCACCGTCCGCTTCCGCGTGCAGGAGGGGATCGGCTCCGCGGAGACGCCCGCCCCCCAGGCCACCCTCATGAGCCTGGTCATCAAGGGGATCCTCACCCAGCAGCTCCCGTGGGGCCTGGTCCTGCTCGGCGTGTTCACCTCCATCCTGATGGAGATCATCGGCGTGCCCGCCCTGGCCTTCGCGGTCGGCATGTACCTGCCCCTGGAGAGCACGACCCCCGTCTTCCTGGGCGGCCTCGCGCGCAAGCTGGTGGACGTCAAGCGCGGGAGCGACGCCGAGTCCGACGCCGGGCCGGGCGTGCTCTACAGCTCCGGGCTGGTGGCGGGCGGCTCCATCATGGGCCTCGCCTTCTCCTTCCTGGGCTGGCCCAAGCCCTGGGTGGAGAGCCTGTCCGCGGCCCTGGGCCGGCCCGGGCTCGCCCTCCAGGCGGCCGTGGGCCCCTCCGTGATGGCGGCGGTCGGCTTCGCCCTGTTCCTCGGCGTGGCCTGGCTCGTCTACCGCACGGCCACGCGCGCCGCGCCCGAGCCGGCGCGCGGGTGAAGGTCGCCTTCATCGGCACCCACGGCGTCGGCAAGACGACGCTCTGCTACGACCTGGCCTCGCTCCTCAAGCGCCAGGGCGTGCACGTGGACATGGTGAAGGAGGTGGCGCGGCTGAGCCCCCTGCCCATCAACCGCAAGACCTCCCTCGACGCCCAGACCTGGATCCTCATGACCCAGGTGGCGGAGGAGATCCGCTCCTCGGCCTACCACGAGGTGGTGGTCTGCGACCGCAGCGCCCTCGATAACTACGCCTACATGGTGCTGGCCTGCGGCCGCCAGAAGCCCTTCGAGCGCTTCGTGGCCCACTGGATGAAGAGCTACGAGGTGCTCTTCAAGGTCCCCCTGGCGGGGGCGGGGGCCGCCGCCGCCGACGGCGTGCGCGACACCGACGAGTTCTTCATGCGCTCCATCGACGCCCTGGTGGACCAGCTCCTGGAGGAGATGAAGGTGCCCCACGAGCGGCTGCCCGCCGAGAACCGCGAGGGGTGGATCGACCGCGTGCGCGAGGTGGTGGTGCGCCGGCCGGAGATGGCGCGGCTGTTCTGATGCCGAGCGCATGCGCCTGAGCTCCCTGCTGGGGCGGACGCCGAGCCCGAGCGCGCCCGCCGTCACCGCCCTCGCCGCGGTGGTGGCCGTCTTCGGCCTGCTGGCCCTCCTGTCCCCGCTGGGCCACGCCCAGCGGCCGGTGACGCGGGCGGGCGTGCTCCTCGCCTTCGGGGGTGTCCTCGAGATCCTGCACGGTGTCCGCCGGGCGGATGCCTCGGCCCTGCGGCGCGCCGTGACCAGCGGCGGCATCAGCCTCGTCATGGGCCTGCTCGTGCTGTCCGCGCCGTACATCGCCAGCGCCGCCCTCGTCCTGCTCCTGTCCGTCACGTTCGCCGTCGACGGCGTGAGCGCGGTAGTGGCGGCGCGGCGATCCCGGGGACGTCAGGCGCTGGTGGCGTGGCTGGCGGGAGCGGGCGACCTGGCCGCGGCGGCCGGGCTCCTGGCCCTCCGCCAGGTCAGCGAGACCTGGCTCGTGGCCGTGGCCACCGCGCTCCGCCTGTTCGGCATCGCCTGGACCATGGCCGTCACCCCCGTGCGCACGGCCGACGACGCCGCGGGGAGCGTCATCGACGACCTCGGCCTCGCCGACCATCCGGAGGCGGACGGGCTCCTCGCCCAGATCGCCTCCGAGGAGAAGGCGCGCGCCTCCGCCGATCGCGGATGGACGCTGGCCTTCCTCGTCGTCCTGTTCGCGATCCACCTCGCGCGCCTGGAGCCCGACGGGACGCTGCTCGGGTACGCCGCCCCCGCCATCGCGGTGCTCGGCGACATGGCGTTGGCCATCCTGTTCGCCTTCTTGGTGGCGGCGCCGGTGGCCCTGTCGCTGCGTGGCTCGACGCGCTGGCTGGAGCGGATGGTCTGGCGCTGGTACCTCTCGGTCGAGGGGGACCGGCGGCGGCCGCGCCACCGCCTGGCCGCCGCCTGGCTGCGCTACCGCCTGCGCATGGCGCTGCGGCTGCGCGAGGCGCGGTTCTCCATCCCGGCCGCCCTCTGGCGGAGCCTGGCCGCCGGCCTCCCCCTGGCCGCGGTGGTGGCGGCCACGGTTCCCGTCTGGGGCATGAGCTGGTTCTTCGACACCGAGAACTGGGCTTCCGGCATCTGGAACTCCGTGGCGGAAGCGCGGACCGACCGGTGGCGGGAGGCCATGGTGCGCGCGGTGGCCGGACCCGCCGGCGCGGGCGCCACCACGTTCGCGGTGACGCCTCCGGGGACGCGATCGGGCGACTTCGGCTTCGTGGTGATCGGGGACCCCGGCGAGGGGGATGCCTCGCAACACATCCTGCGCG
>DATBIO010000144.1:0-50300 GCA_036556965.1 Vicinamibacteria bacterium | reverse complement strand
TGAACAGGTCGTCGTAGGGCAGGCGCTCCCGCTGGAAGGTGTGGATGAGGCCCAGGCGGTAGCCGTGGGCCCACACCAGCCACCGGTTCAGGTCGTGGATGAAGCTGACCTGGCCGAAGGTGCGCACGAAGTCGAAGTCGGAGCCCAGGAAGCGGGGAGCGTATTGGACGTTCACGCTCAGGAACCCGCCGCGGATGGGGTTCAGCGGGTTGTCGCGCGTGTCGCGGATGGCGGACACGTCCACGGCGCCGATGTCCAGCGTCGGCCGCAGCAGCGTGCCGTCGGGGGCGAGCACGTTGCGGTCGCTGTTCTCGCACGGGTCGGACAGCCGCCCGCGCCGGTCACGGTTGAGGGGCGGCAGCCCCTGCTCGGGACACGACGTGCGCTTGATGCCCGCCCCGTAGATGAAGCTCCAGGGGCGGAAGTCGTGCAGCGCCTGCTGGACGCGCATGCCGTACTCCAGCTTGCGGCCGTCGAAGGGCGGGCCGGGGGCGATGCCCAGGGGGACCTCGGTGACCACGCGCACCGTCTCGTCCAGGCGCCAGGCGGCGGCGGTGAAGTTGCCGGGGCCCAGCACGGGCACGTGGAACGACACGCGCTCCTCGAGCACGCGCTGGCCGGCGCGGAAGCGGCCCCCCAGGGACATGCCACGGCCGAAGAGGTTGTCCACCTCGCCGTCGACGAGGCCGCTCCAGCCTTCCTCGTCGTTGAAGCTCGCGTCCCAGGAGGCGATGTAGCGCGAGTCCTCCGTGACGTCCACGGTGATGGCGGCCACGGGGTCGGACGACGCGATGACCACCACCCGCCGGAAGATGCCCAGGCTGCGCAGCCGCCGCTCCGTCTCCGCCAGCCGCCGCGGGTCCAGGGGCGCGCCGGGCTGGAGCGGGATGCGGCCGCGCACCAGGGACTCGCGCGTGCGGCGCAGGCCCACGATGGTCACGGCGCCGATGGTCTGGGCCTGTCCTTCCGCGATGGCGATGACCACCTCGAGGTCGGTGCCCGCGGGCTCCACGCGCGGGACGACGCGCACCGCCGGATAGCCGAGCCCGAGGTAGTGCGCGCGCACGCGCTGCACGCCCGCCGTCACCTCGAACTCGTCGTAGGGCTCTCCCGTGGGGAGGGCGGCCTGGGCCAGGATCTCCGCCTCCGGCCGCGTGGCCCCCTCCAGCCGCACCGACTTCACCACGGCGTGCGGCCCCTCCTCGATGGGCACCACGATGCGCACCGATCCGTCCGCCCCCTCGGTGACCTGGACGGGGCCGGCCTTCGCCGCCAGGTAGTGCGACTGGCGGTAGGCGGCGCGTATCCCCTCCTCCGCGTCCCGGGGGGCGGTGAGGAAGGCGGCGGGCCCTCCCGCCGCCTTCTCCAGGGCGGAGGCGCTCAGCTCGGTGGCGCCCGGGAACGTGATCTCCGGGCGCAGGACGGGGCCGGGGTCCACCCGGAACACCAGGGTGCGAAAGCCGTCCTCCCGCACGCGCTCGACCTCCACGGAGGCCCGCAGGTGGCCGCGCCGCCGCAGCTCGTCCAGCAGGCGCTCCCGCCCGCGGTCCGCCGCCTCTTCCTCGAAGAGCGACTCCCGGAAGTCGCCGGCCAGGTCGGGCGGCTCGCCCATGCCCTCCACCCGCCAGCGGTAGCGGATCCCCGAGCTGCCGCCGAAGACCGCGACCTGCCCGTCCAGGCGCACGTCCACCACCGCTTCGAGGTAGCCCTGGCCGACCAGCTCCTCGCGGAGCCGGTCCGCGTCCTCGAGCAGGTCGAAGTACGTCATCTTCTTTCCAGGCTTGGCGCGGAGGCGCGCGCGCAGCTGGGGGAACTCCCGCAGGCCTTCCTCCAGGCGCACCTCGGCCAGCTCCGTGGCTTCCAGGTCGGTGTCGCGCGGGAGGGGCGCCCCCCCGAAGCGCAGGCGCTGCCCCACGCTGTAGGCGTAGTTGCCCTCCAGCCGCCGCTGGACCTTGACCGAGGCCTCCATGCCCCGCCGGAAACGGAGCAGGGCCTGGTAGTACTGCGCCTCCGGCTCGCTGATGCTCACCGAGTACAGGAGGCGCAGCTGGCGCGTGATCTGCTTGCCGATGGTGAAGCGCGCGGAGGGCTCGCCCTCGCGCGCGAGCACCTCGGGCTGGATGTCCACCTGGTCGAGTCCCAGGCCCATGAGCTCGCGCGACACGGCGCGCGTCAGCCGCCCGGCGAGGAGGGCGGCCGCCTGCTCGCCGACCACCCAGGCGCCCCCGTCCAGGGCGAGCGAGCTGCGGCCGGTGGCCACGAGGGTGGCCAGCTCCTGCTCGGACAGCGGCGGCTCGGAGGTGAGGACGAGGCGCGGCGTCTCCAGCCCGCCGTCCACCGCCACCGTCACCTCGATGGGTCCTTCGCTCTCGTCGATCTGCGTGGTGGCGCGGATCGAGAGCTCGGGGTTCGTGCGGTCCCCCTCGTAGCCGATGCTCCCCGTCTCCACCACGAACTCCCGCTCCTGGAGGAAGACCTTGCCTCCGGGGCGGATCTCGAAGTGGCCGAAGGGCGTCGGGTCCCCGAGGCTGCCGCGCAGCCAGAGGGCCCCTTCCGCCTCCAGCTCGGCCAGGTTGTTCCGGACCACGAAGGGGTTCGGCGTGGCCACCAGTATGTTCAGGGCCACCGAGTCCATGAAAGGCGAGCGCGTCTCGGCCGCGGGCGGCGGCACCTCGGGAGCCAGCAGGCCCTGGGCCAGGAAGATGTCGGCGTCGTAGAGGCTGCGCTCGGCGTCCAGGGTGCCCGCGAGCTGGAAGTCGCCCCAGCTGCCCGTGAGCACGAGGTCCGCGTCCACGCGCGCCTTCAGCTCCTGCCACACGCCTCCGCCCTCCGCCCCGCCCACGGGGTAGCGCAGGCCGAGGTCCTCGCCCTGGATCTCGAGCCGGACGTCGGCCAGGCGAAGGCCGTCGAGCCCGCCCTCGCCGCCCACCTTCACCACGCCGCCCCCGAGCATCCCGCTCAGCCCCTCCACGCGGAAGCGTCCCTCGTCCACGACGATGTTGCCCGCGATCGCGGTCATGGGCTGGCGGATCTCCCGCAGGCGGAGGGTGCCGTCCGCCACCGCGATCCGCCCCGCCGGCCGCGGAGCGGACAGGGGGCCCTCCACCGTGATGTCCACCTCGGCCACGCCCGTGACCACGCCCTCCTCGAGGAAGGGCGAGAGGGCGCGCAGCTCGATCTGTCCGCTGCCCCGGCCCGCCACCGCCTTCGCGCGGAGGTCCAGGTCCGCGTCCGCGTAGAGGGAGGCGGCGGAGGAGCTCACGGTGAGGCCGGGCGTGGTGACCTGACCGTCCTCGAGGGTGGCGTCGAAGGCGGAGACGTCGATCTCCGCCCCCTGCACGGCGGCGCGCACGGGATCGACGTGCAGCGTCCCCGCCAGGGTGTCCACGGAGCGGAAGCGCCCGCGCACGGTGGCGTTCCCGCTCACCAGCGCCACCACGCCCGAGGCACGCCGCGGCTTCAGCACGTCGAGCAGGCGGCCCGCCTGCACGTCGCGCCAGGCCAGCCGCAGGTCGGCCTCGCCCGGCGTCATCTGGAAGCGCGAGGACCAGGTGTCGGCGAGGAGCGCGGCCAGGGGCGCGGTGCCGCGGAGCTCGACCGTGCCTCCCGCCAGGGACGCCGTGATCCCGTCGGTGGAGGCCACGTAGTCGCTCAGGTCCACGGTGCCTTCGTTGATGGTCAGCAGGTGGCCGCCCGGGGCCTCCACGCCGATGCCCGCGAGCAGGAGAAGCCCCACCGCCCTCGGGTCCTGCCGGGTCCCGGAGAACACGAGGTCGCCCTCCAGGAGGCCGGTGAGGCTCCAGCCCGGCCGCACGGGCAGGTAGGCGAGGTCGAGGTCGAAGGAGGCCTCCACGTCGAAGGGCGCGGGCTCGATCCCGAGGCGCTGCGCCTGCTCCGGGGTGAGGACGGCGGCCAGGGGCACGAGGCCTTCGAGGATGAGCTCGCCCCCCGCCCAGGACGCGCGCAGCCCCGTGGTGGTGGCCACGTCGCCCTCCAGCTCGACCTCGCCGTCCTCCACCGTGATCAGGGGGAGGCCCGGCCGCTGGAAGACCACGCCGCTGAGCTCGATCCTCCCGTCCGCCAGCGGCTGGGCCAGGGAGCCGGCCAGCTCCACGTCCCCGCTGATGGTGCCGGCCAGCGTCCACCCGTCGGGCACGCGCAGGCGGGACAGGTCCAGGGCCAGGCGGCCCCGGAGGTCGATGGGATCGCCGGCGTCGCGGCCCAGCTCGCCCGCGCCCTGGAAGACGAGGCCGGGCCCCTCGATGTCGAGGTCGGCGAGCGAGTAGCGGCCGCCCCGTGACACCAGCGTGAAGGGCCGGCGCGCGCGCGCGGAGAAGGCCCGCGTCTCCACGCTCAGCGCCTCGACCACCGCGGTCACCACGGAGCCCTCCGGCGCCGACCACGGCAGCTCCACGTCCACGCTGCCGGTGACCTCGCCCGCGAGGGGCCGGTCGGGCGTGAGGAGGGGCTGCAGCGGCGCCAGCGGGGTCTGCGTCAGGCTCAGCGTGCCCACGAACGCGCGCCGGTCGATGGTGCCGGCCCCGGAAGCGTTCAGCTCGGGCGCGGCGAAGGCGAGCGTCCCGCGGCCCCCGGTCGCGTGCACGCTGGCCGTGGCCGGTCCCACCACGACGTTCCGCCAGACGACGTCGCGCAGGTCGAGGTCGGCGGTGCCGGACAGCCGGGCCACGGGCCCCGAAGCCTCGAGGCGCAGGTCGCCCGTGCCCGCGAGGTCGGGACGCAGGGAGGCCATCGACAGCGACGTGCCGACGACCCGCAGCCGGCGCACCACCGCCCCGCGCAGGTCGCCGCCGGCCTGGAGGCTGCCGCCGAAGCCGCGCGCGGAGAGGTCGAAGACGGTCGATCCCCGGTGGACGCGCGCCGTGCCGCGCACGGGCACCGTCTCCGGGCCGCTCGCCGTGCGCAGGTCGAGCGTCCCGTCGAACGACGCCGCGATGGCGGGGGGAAGCGGGCCGCGCGCCTGGCCGCGCGCGGTGAGGTGCGCCGTCTCCACGGAGACGGCCGCGGGCCCCATCCGGCCGTCGGCGTCGAGCACCAGGGTGAAGTCGGCGTTCACCGCGCGCGCGGCGGTGTCGTAGCGCCCGGCCACGGTGGCCCGGGCCTGGATCGCCGTCTCCCCGGAGTGGCCGTCGGCCCGCAGCTGGCCACGCACGGCCAGCGCGCCCCCGAGGGGTCCGGCGACGGTCAGCTCGCCGCCCACCCTGCCGCGGAGGGGGAGCCCGAGGTCCACGCCCTGGCGGCTCAGGCGGTCGAGGTCGATGCCGGAGAGCTCCAGCCGGCCGTCCCGCACGGTCTTGCCGTCCAGGCGGGCGGCGCCCGCGGCCCGTCCTCCGAGCAGCCGGGCGTCCACCTGGACGTCGGCGCGCGGAGGCTCCCCACGCCCGATGCGCGCCTCCAGCTCCTCGATGGGCCAGCCGGCCACGGTGAGCCCGCCTCCCCGCGCCGTCGCCGTCAGGCCCCACTCCTCGCCCTCCTTGGCCGCGCGCGCCTCGATGTCGAGCGACCCGGACAGCGGCGGGACGGCGGGATCGAACCGCGCCACGTCGCGCAGGTCCAGGCTGCCCTCCACGCGCAGGTCGGGGCGGATGTCGCCGAGGCGGCCCACCGAGCCGGTCACGCGCACCCGCGAGTCCGTGGTGCCCAGCTCGAGACGCTCGATGCGGATGTCGAGCCGCGTGGACAGCCGCAGCCGCCCGCTCACCTCGCCCAGCGCGTAGGCGTGCGGCGCGCGCGTCCAGGTCCCGCCGGCCGCCGCCACGTCGAGCCAGCCCTGCCCGATGCTCCCGCCCACCACCACGTTGCGGAACAGGATCCGCTCGCCGCCGTCGCCGGGCAGGAGGTACTCCACGGTGCCGCCCGAGGCGGCGACCTGGCTCGCGAAGATGGGGTCGCGGAGGGGAGGCCCGGGGGTGCCCGGCCCGACCTCCGGATGCAGCACCAGGTGCGGACGCTCGAGGGCGACCTCCTTGAAGGCCAGAGGACGCATCAGCAGGAGCCCGGGGTGCAGGCGCAGCCGGGCGTGGGGGACCTCGAGCCGGTACGACGGGTGGTCGATGACGAGGCCCCACACGTCCACGACGAGCCGGCCCGGCACGACGTGCAGGCGCGCGATGCGGCTCCCCGGCCCCAGCGCGGCACGCAGGCGCCGCTCCAAGGGTCGGCGCAGGTACTCCTGCGGAAACCAGCCCACGAGGAGGAGGAGCCCGCCGGCCACGGCCAGCGCGAGGACGGAGTAGATCGTGCTGCGGCGGTTCACGACGCCCTCAGGCCCACGCGTACAGTCTAGCGGGCTAATTCATGCCAGTGAGCGAGTTAGCGTCTTTGGGCGGGTTCAGGAGCGCGACGGCCGCAGGACGGCCAGGGCGAAGAGCTCCTCGCGGTCGACGTGCCACTCCGTGACGCCGAGGCCCGTGCCGCGGGCGGATCCCTCGAGCGAGGCGCGGGTGAACTTGCAGCTGATCTCCGTGCGGATCTCGTCCCCGCGCGCGAAGCGCAGCTCGAGGTCCGCGGCCGGGATGTGCACCTCCGCCGCGCGGCGGCAGCGCAGCCTCATCTCGATCCAGCCCCGCTCGTCGTCGTAGAAGGCCACGTGCTGCCAGCCGCCGCGCTCGAAGTCGGCGCCGAGCACGCGGTTGAGGACGCAGAGCAGGTTCAGGTTGAAGGCCTCGGTAACCCCCGCGGAGTCGTTGTAGGCGGCCTCGAGGCGGCGCCGGTCCTTGACGAGGTCCACGCCCAGGAGCAGCGCGTCGCCTTCGTCCAGGCCGCCGCGCGCCGCGCGCAGGAAGCGCGGCACCTCGGCCGGCTCGAGGTTGCCGATGGTGCTGCCGAGGAAGGCCAGCAGGCGGCCTCCGCCCGGGCCCAGGCTGTCGAGGTCCTCCGTGAAGTCGCCCACCACCGCGCGCCCGTGGAGGCCGGGGTAGTCGCGCTCGAGCGCGTCGAGGGCCAGGCGCAGGCCCTGCTCGTGGACGTCGAGCAGGGTCAGGCGGCGGAGGGTGCCGCGGCGCGCCATGGCGTCGAGCACGAGGCGGATCTTGCGCCCCGCCCCCGCCCCCAGCTCGACCAGCTCGTCCGCCTCCACCCCGGCCACGATGGCGTCGGCCCGGTCCTCGAGGATGCCCACCTCGGTGCGGGTCAGGTAGTACTCGGGCAGGCGCGTGATCTCCTCGAACAGCCGGCTGCCGTGCTCGTCGTAGAAGTACTTGCTGGGCAGCCACGGCACGGGCGCGGTCAGGGAGGCGCGCACCTCCGCGGCCATGGCCGCGCGCTCGTCCCCGGGGGGACGGGCGCGTTGGATGCGCGGATCGGTGGTGGGCACGGCGGCCCCCATGCTACTGCGCGCGGGGAGCCGCCGTGCGGCGGACGGCGCCGATTTCACCGATGGACGGAGCGGTCGTTCACGCGGAGGCTGCCCACGATCCGCTGGAAGGCGGGCGAGAACACGTTGTAGTCGCGGCCGGGCGCGATGAACAGGGCGTAGAGCACGTGCCCGTCCTCGAGCTCGCGGGTGAAGGCGGTGACGCGCTCCTCCTCGCCCGTCACCGGCGAGCGGCCGGCCAGGACCACGGACAGGGCGGGCGCGCCGTCCAGGTTCTGGCGGCGCTGGGAGTTGCGCACCAGGCGCAGGTGCGGGTTGCTGCTCCGGACCTGGGCCACGATGTCGTTGGTGGCCGCCTCCAGCGTGTTGCGCCCGCGGGCCGAGGCCGAGTCGAACGGGTCGTAGTGGTTCACGATCACGGCGTAGATGAGGCTGGTGTTGCCGCCCGCGTCCTGCACGGCGCCGCCGTCGGGGGCCAGGGTCACGGCGAAGCCGTCGTTGCCCTGGTAGACCCGCCAGTTGTCCGGGTAGTTCAGGCTGAAGTAGCCGCGGGCGTGGTCGAAGGTGCGGTAGCGCGTGGAGGGCCGCTCCACGCTCACGCGGCCGCGGTAGGTGGGCGGGCGCGGCTGGCCGCTGGGCGCCTGCCCGCGCGCGATCTGCTCCATGGTGGGCGCGGGACCCAGGCCGCGCAGCTCCTGCTGCGCGGCGTTGAGGCCGCCCAGCGTGCGCCCGGGCACCGCGCCCAGGGCCTGCGTCTCGCGCCGGATGCGCGTGGACCGGTCGGCGGGCGGGGGGTGGCTGGCGAAGAAGCTCTCCACCGCCCCCGGGTTGCGCGAGCGCTGGCTCTGGAGCAGGTCGAAGAAGCTCGACATGTCGTTGGGGCTCCAGCCGGCGGCGTGCATCATGCGCGCGCCCACCAGGTCGGCCTGGTACTCGGCGTCGCGGCTGAACTTGTTGAAGAGCGCCATGAGGCCCACCTGTCCGAAGACGTTGAGCACCTGGTCGCCGAGGCTGCGGCCGTTGCCGATGCCGAGGAGGCCGCCCAGCACGCCCAGGCCGGCCTGCGTGGCGTAGGCCTTGGAGACCTGGTGCGTCCCGTGCCGCAGGGCGACGTGCGCCATCTCGTGCGCCAGCACGCCCGCCAGCTCGCCCTCCGTGCGGACGGCCTGGATGAGGCCGCGGTTCACGTACATGTAGCCGCCGGGCAGCGCGAAGGCGTTGATGTCGGAGGCGTTGACGACCTTGATCTGGTACGGGTAGCGATGGCCCGGTGCGGTGCGGGCCAGCTCCTGCACGATGCGGTTCGCGTAGTCCGACACGGAGCGGTCGCTGAGCAGGGGCAACTGGCGCTCGGCGTCGCGGGCGGCCTGCTGGCCGAGCTGCATCTCCTGCTCGATGGAGAAGAGGTTGAAGCCCGGCTTCGGCATCTCCGACGTCTGGGCCGACGCGAGGGCGGGCACGACCGTGAGCGCGGCCGCGATGGCGGCGGCGCGGGCATGAGTGCGCATTTCTCGGATCATGTGTTCAAGCCCCGCTGCAAAATGGACCGGGCCCTCGTGGCCGCGGTCGTCCTTGGTGTCCAGGAGCAAGCGCTGTGCCAGGCCGCGGCCAGGCGGGGGCGTCCCTACGTCGTTCGGCGGCTTGGGCTTACGGGGAACGACACGGGCAGGCAGCGCCCACCCTTCGCCGTTCCTGCCCGGCCGTCGTAGCATGCCGAGGGCAGCTGGAACCGCAACGGAAGCGATTCGGGTCTGGTGACCCGCGCGGCCTTCAAAGCCGTCCGGCCGCAGGCTGACACCTGCGGCGGTGGGTTCGATTCCCACCCGCTTCCGCCACAGGACCCAGGCGCCTCCAGGCAACCACCTGGAGGCGCTGGCGGCATCGGCCCGGCCGGGCCAACATCGGGATGACTGCCGTTCTTGGGGATCAAGGCTGTGCCGCGATGAGGTACAGCCGGTGCGCGGTGGCCAGATAGAGCGCATCGCCGATCAGGGCCGGACGCGAATAGAGCGGCGCATCCATCTCGATCTGGGCCAGCAGCTCCTTTCGCCGTCCGGCACGAAGGACGGTCATGCTGCCTTCGACGTTACCCACGTAGAGGCGGTCGCCGGCCAGGAGGAGGCATCCCCAGATGGCCTCGTGCGTCTCGTGCTTCCAGAGGTGGGCGCCGGTTGCCGCGTCCAGGCAGTGAACCGTTCCCCCCAGGTCCCCTACGTACAGCAGGCCGTCCTTCGCGATGGGCGTTCCCACCACGCGGCCGACCTCCCGAGAAGTCCAGAGGAGCCTGCTCCCGGTGACGTCTCCCTGGCCGTTGGGACTGATGGCATGAACCAGCGAAGGTGCGTTGCCGTGCCCTGGACTCTGCCCCATGGCAATGAAGACGCGGCCGTCGGCGAAGACCGGTGAAGCAATGATCGAGCTGCGCGAAAGGACGCCGGGGCGCGGAAGCCAGCGGGCATCCTTCGGGTTGCCGTCGAATCGCCAGACTTCGTGGCCCGACGCTGCGTCGTAGGCGCGCAGCCAGCCGTCTCCTCCGCCGAAGAGCACCTGGATGCGCCCGTTGACGTTGGCCGCCACCGGGCTCGACCACTGGCCGTGCAACACCTGCGCGCCCGCGCCGATCGCGCGCCAGACGACTTCGCCCGAGTGCTTGTTCACCGCGATCAGGCTCGGGGCGCGCGGCGAGGGGACGCGCGTATGGCCTTCGTTCTGGCCGTTGGAGGTGGAGACCATCAGCAGGTCCCCCACGGGCAGCACTTCGCTGTTGGTGGCTTCATGCGGAAAGACGCCCAGGCGGCCGCAGATGTCCAGCTCCCAGGCGATGTCGGCGGCAGCGTCGTCCTTGGAGACCTCTTCCCGATACGGACCGCTGTCCTCGCCATCGCGGAAGCCCCGGGTGTCGAGGCTGCGGAGCTGGCACTCGGCGGTGACGTAGTACAAACGGCTCCCTTCCACGTACGGCGCGCTCGTCGTCGAAGGCAGCAGGAACTCCCGCAGGCCGCGCTCCACGCGCGGGGCCACGTCCTGCCAGAGGAACCTGCCATCCGTCGCGCCAAAGGCCAGGAGCACGCCGCCCTCGTCCGGAAAGGCGGGGTTCCGTCGCCTGGCGTTGTCGGTACCCACATAGACCGCGTCGCCCGCAACCACGGGACGGCCAAACGTCTCGCTTCCCAACTCGACGCTCCAGACGATGTTCCGGCCCGTCGTCGTATCCCAGTCAACCGGAGGATTGCCCGTCTGAGCCGCTGTCGTCTGGAGTTCTGACGCGACGGAAGGCGCGGGCACGACGGGTGAGAGGACGGGCTCCCCGGAGGCGACGCCGGCGATTCGATGGAGCGCCCACTCCGCTTCGTAACGCATGGTGGGATCGTTGGCGGCCGCTCTCAGCGCTTCACGGGCCGTCCGCGCCTTCGGCCCGAGGCTTCCCAGCGCACCCGCCGCGCAGATGCGCACATAGAGGAACTCATCCTTCAGGGCTTCGATCAACTGCGGCACGGCGGAGTGCGCGGCCGGGCCGATGCTCGCGAGGGCTTCACCCGCCGCCCACCTTACCCCGGGAATCGGATCGCCCAGGGCTCTGGCGAGATCCCTGGTCGCCGCGCCTGCCCCCGGACCGATGGAGGCCAGGGCCTCCGCCGCGTAGATGCGGACGTAAGGATCCTCGTGCGAGAGAGTCTCGACCAGGGCGCGTACCGAAGGACCGGCCCCCTTGCCCAGAGCGCCCAGGGCACGCGCGGCATCGCCCGCGACCTGTGAATCCTCGTCTCTCAGTGCCCGTCGGAGCGCCGGTTGAATCGGCCCTGTATCGGGCGCCAGGTCGATCAAGGCATCGACGGCGCTGCGCCGGATGGAGACCCGCTCGTCGCGAAGCAGGTCCACCAGCAGCGGAATGGCCGGCGGACCGATCCGCCTGATGATCTCGAGGGTCTCGACATCCAGGTCTTCACGGCCGCGATCGAGGAATCGTCTCAGCAGAGGCAGCGAACGCCCCGCCCCCTGGACCAGGGCGGCTCGGGCGGTTGCCCGGACCTTCGGGTCGTTGGCCATCAGGCGATCTGCCCAGTCGAGCACCAGGGCGGAGTCCCTGGCAGGATCCGCCTCCCTGGTTTGAGCGGGTACCGGCATGGGCAGAAGGCAGAGCAGCGCGCAGATGGACAGGTGTCGCTTGGCCGCGTTGGTTGCGCAGGCGAACCGGAGCCCGAGGAACTCCGCGTACTCCCCGGCCCGCGGGTGGGCGTCACCCGGCGTCCCGACGCCAGCGGAATTGAGTGGCAACGCCTTTCCCGAGGCCGTGTGCGTGAGGGTCTGCGGCCGGCTCTCAGCCGGCCGCGCGCGCCGGCGAGCGCGGGCCCGCGAGGCTTCGAGGCTCGGCCCTGCCTCTCACTCCACCACCTGGAAGAACACCACCTGGCGGTCCCAGTTGGCCGGGCCGCGAAGCCGCACGGCCATGAGGTACCTGCCCGGAGGCAGCCTGTTCTCCCGGAGCACGTTCTCTTCCGTCACCACGGGGGATCCGCCCACGCGCACCGTGGGGTCGGCCGCCCGCTGCCGGTCGGTGTCCAGGCTCTGGCCCTCCAGGGGAACGACCTGGGCCTCGAACTCGCCCCCTCCGCCGAAGAAGGAGGCCGCCTCCGGCACGAAGTCCGCGCGCAGGTCCAGCGCGCCGCGGACGGGAGCGGGGATCTCGTAGCGCGCCTCTTCGCCGTGGTACTCGAGGGCGCCCATGTCCTTCAGCGCCTTCTTCGTCTTCTTGGAGATCTTCGCGCTCCGCTGGCCGTTGAGCTCCACGACCACGCAGTGGCCCTCGCGCGACGCCGAGAAGCACTTCGGGCCGCCCGCCGCGGCGCGCGACGCGGAGAGGGCCAGGGCCACCACCGCCAGCCCCACGCGAAAGGTCGTCCTCTGCATGGCCCGGCATCCTATGCCCCGCCCGGCGGCGCGGCAATCGCGCGGGCTCCCCGGGACCGCCGCCGGCGCGTCAGCCGGCGCCGGTGCTCGTCGGCAGGTCGGAGAGCAGCTTCATGAGGGCCTCGGGATCGACGGGCTTGACGATGTGCGCGTCGAAGCCCGCGTCCCGCGACCGGGCGCGGTCCGCTTCCTGTCCCCAGCCGGTCACCGCCACCAGCACGAGGTCCTTGCCCCACGGGTTCTCGCGGATGCGGCGGCACACCTCGTAGCCGTTCAGCCCCGGCAGGCCGATGTCGAGCAGCACCGCGTGCGGGCGGAGCCGCTCGGCGGCCGCCACGGCGTCCAGGCCGTCGTGGGCGGTGTGCGTCTCGTGGCCGCCGAGCTGCAGCATCATGGCCAGCGACTCCGCGCCGTCTTCGTTGTCGTCCACGATCAGGATGCGGTGGCCCGGCGCCGGCGCCGCCTTGCCCGCCGCGGGCCGAGGCCGCGGTGGGGACGCCTCTTCCAGGGCCGGCAGGCGGACGACGAACTCGCTGCCGTGGCCCAGCCCGTCGCTGTGCACCTCCACCGTCCCGCCGTGCATCTCCACCAGGGTCTTGACCAGCGTCAAGCCGATGCCCAACCCGTCCCGCGACCGCTCCAGCGACGTGTCTCCCTGCATGAACATGTCGAACAGGCGCGGAAGCTGCTCGCCGGCGATCCCGATGCCCGTGTCGCGCACGCGGACGACGGCCTGCGGGCCCTCGCGCTCGACCGTCAGCCAGACGCGACCGTGCCTCTCCGTGAACTTGGCGGCGTTGTTCAGGAGGTTGCCGAGCACCTGGGCCAGGCGCGTGGGGTCGGCGTCCAGGTGGATCGGGGCGGCCGGCGTCGTCACCGTGAGCTCGTGGTCCATGCTCCGGTAGAGACCCCTCGCCGCTTCGATGGCCTGTTCGACGATGGGGGCGAGCGCGACCCGCTCCCGGCGGAGCTCGATCTTGCCCTGGGTGATGCGGCTCATGTCGAGCAGGTCGTCCACCAGGCGCGTCATCTGGCGGACCTGCCGCTCCAGCATCTCGGAGGCCGACTGGACGGTCTCTTCGTCGCCGCCCGCCCGCCGCAGGACCTGCACGGCGTTGCTGAGCGGAGCCAGCGGGTTCCTGAGCTCGTGCGCGAGGATGGCCAGGAACTCGTCCTTGCGGCGGGCGGCCTCGGACAGGTCGGCGGCCAGGCTTCGCAGGTTGTCCTCCAGCCGCTTCCGCTGGGTGACGTCCTGGCTCACCGTGGCCAGGGCCACCGGCCGCCCGGCGGCGTCGGTCACCGTCAGCACCTTGTAGGCCATCCAGAGGGCCTGGCCCGTCTTGAAGTGGCGGAAGCGGACCTCGATCTCGCCGTGGCCCTCTTCGAGGACCGCGGGGAGGAACGTGTCCACGATCCTGGCCCGATCCTCCGGGAAGAAGAAGTCCCGCACCCGCGTGCGGCGGGCCTGCTCGATGTCGTCCAGGCCGACCATCTCGAGCCCCGCC
This sequence comes from Vicinamibacteria bacterium, assembly GCA_036556965.1. GTDB lineage: Bacteria > Acidobacteriota > Vicinamibacteria > Fen-336 > Fen-336 > DATBIO01. The sequence continues at coordinate 36,554 of DATBIO010000144.1, read as the reverse complement.
CGGTTGACGAAGAAGGGGACGCCCTCCAGGTCGCACATGGCGATGAAGTCGGTGCTGCTCTCGACCAGGGTGACGAACTTCTCGCGCTCGGCCTCGACCCGCCGGCGGTCGGTGACGTCGCGCACGATCGTGGAGGCTCCGACCACGTTGCCGGCGTCGTCCCTGATGGGCGAGATCGTGAGGGAGACCGGGATGCGCCGGCCGTCGGCCCCGAGGCGCTCGGTCTCGAGGTGGTCGATCCGCTGCCCGGTCTTCAGGCGGGCGATGATCGTGTCCTCCTCCGCCAGGCGCTCCGCGGGTATGAGGAGGGAGATGTGCCGGCCCACGGCCTGCTCCGCGGTATGGCCGAAGAGCCGCTCGGCCGCCGCGTTCCAGCTCTGGATGACGCCGTCCAGCGACTTGCCGATGATGGCGTCGTCCGAGGACTCGACGATCGAGGCCAGCAGGCGGGCGGTCAGGTGCCGGCCGGCCTTCTCCCGCTCCTCGCGGCGCTGCGCGGTGACGTCGCGGAAGATCAGCACGCATCCGGTGACGTGTCCGTGCTCGTCCCGGATGGGGGCCGCGCTGTCGTCGACGGGGACCTCGCCGCCGTCCCGCCGGACCAGCAGCGTGTGGTTCGCCAGGCCGACCACCACCCCCTCCCGAAGCGCCCGCGCCGCGGGGCTCTCGACGGGCCGGCGCGTCTGCTCGTTGACGATGGGAAAGACGTCTTCCAGCGGCCGGGCCAGGGCCTCCGCCCGCGACCAGCCGGTCAGCGACTCGGCCACCGCGTTGAGGTAGGTCACGCGGCCGGCGACGTCGGTGGCGATGACCGCGTCACCGATGCTGCCGAGGGTGACCCGAAGCAGCTCGCCTTGCTCGCTGGCCCGGACCTGGGCGGTCCTCATGGCCTGGCCGAAGTAGATGATGAGGGCGCAGGTGAAGAGATACGCGGCCAGCCCGACGACCTTGCCGAGGTCGTCCAGGGCAAGGCGTCCCCGGGGCGCGACGAACAGGTAGTCGCAGGCCAGGTAACCGACGATGGCCATGGCGACGGCGGGGCGGTACCCGCCCACCCAGGTGGCGGCGGCGACGGCGCCGAACAGGGTGACCAGCGGGAAGGCATCGCCCATGAAGGGGTCGAGCAGCCAGCGGAGGAGGACGGCCGCGACAAGGGCCGCCAGGGCCACCGCGTACGCTGCGACGGGGTTGCGCACTGCTTCTCCTTGCCGTCCGACGCCGAGATGTGTGTGGCTGGCCCCGGACGGGACCGCCTACCGAGCGTACATCTCAATTGTTCGACGGTCCTCCGCCCCTGACAAGCCCCGGCGCGGGCGGCCCGGAGTGGGATCGAAGGGCACACCGCCCGCGACGCGCGGCGAGCCCCCAGTCCTGGGAGGACCAGGCGAGCCCGGTCGAGAGTTGCGGCGGCTATTGCGGGAGCGATTCGCGCAGCAGGCGGACGACGTTGCCCCCCATGGCCCGGGCCACCAGCGGCGTGGGCACGCCCGCGCCGAGCAGGGCGTCGGTCAGGTGGGGCAGGCCGGCGGTGTCGAAGGGCACGGTGACGGCGCCGTCGAAGTCGGAGCCCAGGCCCACGTGCTCGGGACCGGCCACCTCGAGCGCGTGGCGCACGGCGCGGGCGATGGCCGCCGGATCCGTGCCGCACACCGCCTGGTCCCAGTAGCCGATGCCGACGACGCCGCCGGTGGCGGCGATGGCCCGCAGGTGCGCGTCGGAGAGGTTGCGGCGGTTGTCGCAGGTGCCGCGCACGCCGGTGTGGGAGACGACCAGGGGCCGGCGGGCCAGGGCCAGCACGTCGTCGATGGTCCGCGGCGAGGAGTGGGCGAGGTCCAGGAGGATGTGCCGGCGCTCCAGCTCCGCGACGAGCGCGCGGCCGTAGGAGGTCAGCCCGTGCTTGGCCACGCCGTGGGCCGAGCCCGCCCACTCGTTGTCGAAGAAGTGCGCGAGACCGATCATGCGGAAGCCGGCGTCCTCCAGGGCCTGGAGGCTGCGGAGGTCGCCCTCGAGGGCGTGGGCGCCCTCCAGCCCCAGCAGCGCGCCCACCACCTGGGGCTCGGTCCGCCTCCGCTCCAGCAGGCGGTCCAGGTCGGCGCGCGTGCGCAGCACGACCAGCCGGCCGCCGGAGCGGGCGGCCGCCTCGTGCAGCCGCTGGGCCTGGTGGAGGGCGCGCGCCAGGAGGCTGCGCCACGTGCGCGGGGGCCAGCGCTGGAAGAAGGCCAGGGGCGTGATGTCGTCGGTGTCGGCGCGGTTGCTCTCGATGTTCAGGCCGCGCGGGCTCTTGGTGACGACGGTGAAGAACTGGAGGGCGACGTTCCCGTCCCGCAGGCGGGGGAGATCGACGTGGCCGCGGGAGCCCCGGTCCAGCAGGTCGCGGTGCCAGAGAAGGGTGTCGGCGTGCAGGTCCGCGACGAGGAGCCCGCGGTGCAGGGCACGCGCGCCCTCCGAGACCGAAGGCAGGGTGGCGTCCCCCAGCCGGCCCAGCCGCCGCTCGACGAGGCCGGGGAGGAAGGCGAAAGCGGCGGCCATCAGGACGAGGAGGGCGACCGCCGCCGCCGAGACCGCGCGCGCCTTCCGCATGGGGCGCCAATCCTGACATAGCGCGGGCGGACCGCGGGCGCGCCTGCTAGAGTTGCCGCGATGGCCGCTCCCGTCTCCGACCTCGAGTCGCTGCTCCAGCGCCGCATCGCCGTCATCGACGGGGCGATGGGCACCATGGTCCAGCGCTACCGCCTGCAGGAGGCGGACTACCGGGGGGAGCGGTTCGCCGCCCACGCCCACGACCTCAAGGGCGACGCCGACGTCCTCAACCTCACCCGGCCCGACGTGGTGGAGACCATCCACCGGCAGTATCTCGAAGCGGGCGCGGACATCATCGAGACCAACACCTTCACCGCCACCTCCGTCTCGCAGGCGGACTACGGCCTGGAGGCGGTGACCTACGAGATCAACGTGGAGGGCGCGCGGCTGGCCCGGCGCGCGGCGGACGGCTTCATGGCCGAGAGCGGGCGCCCGGCCTGGGTGGCCGGGTCGCTGGGGCCCACCAACCGCGCCGCCTCCATGTCGCGCGACGTCAACGACCCCGGCGCGCGCCTGGTCACGTTCGACGGCCTGGAGGCCTCCTACCGCGAGCAGGCGCGCGGCCTGCTCGACGGGGGCGCGGACCTGCTGCTGGTGGAGACCATCTTCGACACCCTCAACGCCAAGGCCGCCCTCTTCGCCATCCAGCGCCTGTTCGACGAGGGCGCGCGGCGTGTCCCCATCATGGTCTCCGTCACCATCACCGACCGCAGCGGGCGCACGCTCTCGGGCCAGACGGTGGAGGCCTTCTGGAACTCCGTCTCCCACGTGCCCCTGCTCTCCGTGGGCCTCAACTGCGCGCTGGGGGCCAAGGAGATGAAGGCGCACGTGGACGAGCTGTCGGCCCTGGCCCCCGTCCGCCTGAGCTGCTACCCGAACGCCGGGCTGCCCAACGCCTTCGGGGGCTTCGACGAGACGCCCGAGATCATGGCCGCCGACCTGCGCGGGTTCGCGGAGCGCGGCTGGGTCAACCTGGTGGGCGGCTGCTGCGGCACGACGCCCGAGCACGTGCGCGCCATCGCCGCCGCGGTGCGGGACGTCCCTCCGCGCGTCCCGCCCGCGCCGCCCGCCTACACGCGGCTGAGCGGCCTGGAGCCGCTCACCATCCGCCCCGACACGAACTTCGTCAACGTCGGGGAGCGCACCAACGTCACCGGATCGCCCCGGTTCGCGCGCCTGGTCCAGGAGGGACGGTACGAGGAGGCCCTCTCCATCGCCCGCCAGCAGGTGGAGGGGGGCGCCCAGATCATCGACGTGAACATGGACGAGGGCATGCTCGACTCCGAGCGGGCCATGACCCGGTTCCTGAACCTGCTGGCCGCGGAGCCGGACATCGCGCGCGTGCCGGTGATGGTGGACAGCTCGAAGTGGAGCGTCATCGAGGCGGGCCTGAAGTGCCTGCAGGGCAAGGGCGTGGTGAACTCGCTCAGCCTCAAGGAGGGCGAGGAGGCCTTCAAGGAGCACGCGCGCCTCGTACGGCGGCACGGCGCGGCGGTGGTGGTCATGGCCTTCGACGAGGAGGGGCAGGCCACCGGCGCCGAGCGCAAGTTCGCCATCTGCGCGCGCGCGTACCGCATCCTCACGGGGGAGCTCGGCTTCCCCCCCGAGGACGTGATCTTCGACCCCAACATCCTCACCGTGGCCACCGGCATCGAGGAGCACGCGGACTACGCGGTGGCCTACGTCGAGGCCACGCGCCGCATCAAGGCCGCCCTTCCCGGCTGCAAGGTGAGCGGCGGCGTCAGCAACATCTCGTTCTCCTTCCGGGGCAACCGGGCCGTGCGCGAGGCCATGCACTCGGCCTTCCTCTACCACGCCATCCAGGCGGGCATGGACATGGGCATCGTCAACGCCGGCCAGCTCGAGGTCTACGAGGAGATCCCCGCCGCCCTGCGCGAGCGCGTGGAGGACGTGCTGCTCAACCGGCGCCCGGACGCCACCGAGCGGCTGGTGGCCTTCGCGGAGAGCGTGTCGCAGAAGGAGAGGGTTCCGGGGGAGGTGGACGCCTGGCGCCGGGGCACGGTGGAGGAGCGGCTGGTGCACGCCCTGGTCAACGGGGTGGTGGACCACATCGACGCCGATACCGAGGAGGCGCGCCAGAAGTACGGCCGGCCCCTGGCCGTCATCGAGGGCCCCCTCATGGACGGCATGAACGTGGTGGGCGACCTCTTCGGTTCGGGCCGGATGTTCCTGCCCCAGGTGGTCAAGAGCGCGCGGGTGATGAAGAAGGCGGTGGCCTGGCTCACCCCCTACATGGAGGCGGAGAAGGAGGCGGGGGGCCGCCGCGCCGAGGCGCGTGTGCTGATGGCCACGGTCAAGGGTGACGTGCACGACATCGGCAAGAACATCGTGGGCGTGGTGCTGGCCTGCAACGGCTACGAGGTGGTGGACCTCGGGGTGATGGTGCCGTGCGACCGCATCCTGAAGGCGGCGCGCGAGGAGGGGGTGGACATGATCGGCCTCAGCGGCCTCATCACGCCCTCCCTCGACGAGATGGTGCACGTGGCGCGCGAGATGGAGCGCGAGGGCTTCACCCTCCCTCTCCTCATCGGCGGCGCCACCACCAGCCGCGCGCACACCGCGGTGAAGGTGGCGCCCGCCTACACCCACACCGTCGTGCACGTCCTGGACGCCTCCCGCGCCGTGACCGTGCTGAGCCAGCTCAAGAGCCCCGCCCAGCGCGCGGCCCTGGACGCGGAGAACCGCCGGGCGCAGGAGGCGCTGCGCGAGCAGCACCGGAAGAAGGCGGAGGACCGCGCCCTGCTCACCCTCGACCAGGCGCGGCGGCGGCGGACCCCGCTGGACTGGACGGCCTACGAGCCGCCCCGGCCCGCGGCCACCGGTCCGCGCACCTTCGCCCCCGTGCCCCTGGGCGAGATCGTGCCCTACATCGACTGGTCGCCGTTCTTCGCCGCCTGGGAGATCCCCGGCACCTATCCGCGCCTGCTGGACAGCCCCGGCAAGGGCCCGGAGGCGCGGCGGCTGCTCGACGACGCGCGGCGCCTGCTCGACGGCATCGTGGCCGACGGGCTGCTGGAGGCCCGCGCCGCCACCGGCTTCTTCCCGGCCAACGCCGTGGGCGACGACATCGAGGTCTACGGCGACGAGGCGCGGGCGCGTCCCCTGGCCATCCTCCACACCCTGCGCCAGCAGACCGACCGGCCCGACAACCTGCCCAACCAGGCCCTCGCCGACTTCGTGGCTCCCAAGGAGACGGGGCTGCGCGACTACGTGGGCGCCTTCGCCGTCACCGCGGGCCATGGCCTGGACGAGCTGGTGCGGCGCTTCGAGCGCGACCACGACGACTACAACGCCATCATGGCCAAGGCCCTGGCGGACCGGCTGGCGGAGGCGCTGGCCGAGCTGATGCACCGCCGCGCGCGCGTGGAGTGGGGGTTCGGGCGCGACGAGGGCCTGGGCCACGAGGACCTGATCCGCGAGCGCTACCGCGGCATCCGGCCCGCTCCCGGCTACCCGGCCTGTCCGGACCACAGCGAGAAGCGCACGCTCTTCACGCTGCTCGAGGCGGAGGCGCGTGCCGGCGTGCGCCTCACGGAGAGCTTCGCCATGCTGCCCGCGGCCGCGGTGTGCGGGCTCTACTTCTCGCACCCGGAGGCCCGCTACTTCACCGTCGGTCCGCTCGGGCGCGACCAGGTCCTCGACTACCAGCGGCGGAAGGGGATGGTCCTCGCCGACGTCGAGCGGTGGCTCTCACCGAACCTCGCCTACGAACCCCAGGAAGCCGCCGTGGCCGCCGCGCCCGCCCGCTGAGCTGGCACCCTCCTTGCACCTGGACCGAGCGGGTCATTTATCCAAGGAGGGTATGCACTTATGAAGCTCCGATGGCTCATGGCGGCTCCGGCGGCCGTGGTCCTTTCCGGCCTGCCCGCCGCGTACGGCGACGTGCTCATCATGGAGGACGGGCGGCGGATCCGCGGCGAGCTGGTGATGGTGAACCGCGGCGTCGTCACCTTCGACGAGGACCGCGGGGCCTCCACGCGCTCCCGCCGCATGCGCGTGCGCGTGGAGGACGTGAACCGCATCAACTTCACCGACCAGGACGACTTCATCAACGACGACGACTACTACCCCGGCTCCGACTACGGCGTGGGCAACAACTCGCGCTGGGTGACCGTGCGCGCCGACCAGCGCTGGATCGACACGGGGCTGAACGTGCGCGCCGGCGACAGCTTCCGCTTCGAGGCGGACGGCGTGGTGCTGTGGGGCCCGGGTCGGCAGGACGGGCCCGCGGGCGAGTCCGGCTCGCCCTACAACGCGAACCGGCCTCTTCCCAACCGCCCCGCCGCGGCCCTCGTCGGCCGCATCGGGAACAGCGGGGACGTGTTCTTCGTGGGCAGCGACACCGGCGTCTTCCGCGCCCGCACCTCGGGCCGGCTCTACCTCGGCGTGAACGACGACTACCTGAACGACAACTCGGGCGCCTTCCGCGTTCGCGTCCTCTACTAGCGGCTCCCGTCGTGAACGCCCGTGGCCCTGGGCCACGGGCGTTCGTTCTTGCCCATGCCGCGGCCGGAGGCCGGCGCGGGAATCGTCAAGACTCTCCACGGCATGTCGGGCGCCCCCGTGGTGCCGTGCGAGAGCTGCGGGACCGAGAACCCGGCGCGGGGCGGGCGCCGCCTCTGGAGCGGGGAGAGGCTCGACTGAAGGCGCCTGCCTCGAGCGGAGCGCGGCAGGTTCGCCGCACAATGGGCCGTGGATCCGGAAGAGCCGTTCGCCCTGCCCATCGACGGCGTGCTGGACCTCCACGCCTTCGCTCCCGCCGACGTCGTCTCGGTGGTGCAGGAGTACCTCGAGGCCTGCGCGGAGCGCCGCATCCTGCGCGTGCGCATCGTGCACGGGCGCGGGAAGGGCGTGCAGCGCGCCGAGGTGCGGCGCCTGCTCGCCGCGCACCCGCGCGTCGCCTCCTGCGCGGACGCCGCGCCGGAGGAGGGGGGCTGGGGCGCCACCATCGTCCACCTGCGCGGCGCCCCGTGACCACCGCGTAGAAACGGCTCCTAGAGCTACGTCGAGAGGACACATCGCGCTGCGCCCGCCAGCGGCGCGACGAAATCTCTCTTGACACGGCGCGCGCGGGCCCAATACATTCGTGCCCCCACGACTTGGATGCGCAACCTCACCTTTCGCTTCTTCGACGACAGCCGCCCCATGCCGGACGAGCGGATCCTGATGTTCTACTCGTTCGACACCGAGGAGAACCTGCCGCGGTCGGGGATCCTGCACTACCACGTGTCCGAGAGGCGGTTCGTGGGACCCCGCCACGACCAGGCGCTCACCTCCGCCGCCCTCGAGTTCCTGTCGCAAGCCGGCCGCGTCGCCACCGCCTGATCGGGCGCGGCGCGGCCCCGGCCCTGTGCTAGCATCGCGTTTTCGCCGCCGCGCAAACGCAGTCAGAGGAGGAAGCCGGGCATGTCGACCACCACCGGGCGCGGGCGCGCCATCACCGCTCCCGAGGGGAAGCTGGGCGTGCTGCTGCCCGGCATGGGGGCGGTGGCCACCACCTTCGTGGCGGGCGTGCACGCCATCCGGACCGGGTTGTCGCGGCCCATCGGGAGCCTCACCCAGATGGGCACGGTTCGGCTCGGCAAGCGCACGGAGGGCCGCAACCCCCGCATCGCCGACTTCGTGCCCCTGGCCGCCCTGGACGACGTCGTGTTCGGCGGCTGGGACATCTACACGGACAACGCCTACGAGGCCGCGCGCAAGGCGGGCGTCCTGAGCGCCCAGCACCTGACGGAGCTGAAGCCCTTCCTGGAGACGGTGAAGCCCTGGCCTGCCGTCTTCGACCCCGCCTACGTCAAGAAGCTGCACGGCGAGAACGTGAAGAAGGGGAGGAACAAGCGCGAGCTGGCCGACCAGCTGTCCGACGACATGGAGCGCTTCAAGCGCGACCACGGCCTGAGCCGGCTGGTCATGGTCTGGTGCGGCTCCACCGAGATCTACAAGGAGGCGGGGGAGGTCCACTCCACCCTCGAGAAGTTCGAGAAGGGCCTCCTCGACAACCACCCCGACATCCCGCCCTCCATGCTGTACGCCTATGCCGCCATCAAGGCGGGCGTGCCGTACGCCAACGGCGCCCCCAACCTGTCCGCGGACGTGCCGGCCCTGATCGAGCTCAGCCGGAAGAGCGGTTCCCCCATCGGGGGCAAGGACTTCAAGACGGGCCAGACGCTGATGAAGACGATCCTGGCCCCGGGCTTCAAGGCGCGCCTGCTCGGCCTGGAGGGCTGGTACTCCACCAACATCCTGGGAAACCGCGACGGCGAGGTGCTGGACGACCCGGAGTCCTTCAAGACCAAGGAGGTCTCGAAGCTCGGCGTGCTCGAGCACATCCTGCAGCCGCACCTCTACCCCGACCTCTACGGGAAGATCCACCACGTCGTGCGCATCAACTACTACCCGCCGCGGGGCGACAACAAGGAGGGCTGGGACAACATCGACATCTTCGGGTGGATGGGCTATCCCATGCAGATCAAGGTGGACTTCCTCTGCCGGGACTCCATCCTGGCCGCGCCCATCGTTCTCGACCTCGCCCTCTTCTTCGACCTCGCCGCGCGCGCGGGCATGAGCGGGATCCAGGAGTGGCTCTCCTTCTACTTCAAGAGCCCCATGACCGCGGCCGGCCTCTACCCCGAGCACGACCTCTTCATCCAGCTCATGAAGCTCAAGAACACGCTGCGCCACCTGAAGGGCGAGGACCTGATCACGCACCTGGGGCTGGAGTACTACGACTGAGGTCATGATGGAGAAATCGGCCTGGGTGGGCGTCAAGCTGAAGGAAGTGGCCACCCGCGACGTGGTCTACACCGGCTGTACCGTGCTCTCCGCGGACGCCATCGGCCTCGTCTTCGAGGTCCAGCGCACGGTGTCGGAGGGCGGCAACGTGGAGCTGGTGGTCAGCCAGCTCCTGGTGCCCTGGGCCAACGTGCGCCACGTCGTGGTGATGGAAGAGCGCACCTGAGCCGCGCCTGGCCACGCTAGGTTCCGCCGCCCTTCTCGCCCTCCGCGCCGCCCACCTCGTCTCCCTGGCCGCCTGGCTGGCCACGGCCCTGACCACGCAGGCGCGCCTGCTCGCCGCGCGTCGCCGGGGACCGGCGGGCGAGCTGGAAGCGCGCCGCCGGGCGCGGCCCTGGCTGGTGGCCGAGCACGCCGCCCTGGTGGCCATCCTGCTCACGGGGGCGGCGCTGATGGCGGCGCGCGGCTGGGGCATCGGCCATCCGGGCTGGCTCTCCCTCAAGCTCGGCGTGGTGGCCTTCGTGGTGCTCCCCATCGAGGCCATGCACGCCTGGGTGTGCCACGGCTGGATCGCCCGCGGCCTGCGTGAGACCGCCGCCCCGCCCTTCTCGCGGCGGCTCGAGCGGGGGGTGGGCATCGACGACATGCTGCGCACGCTGGCCGCCCTCCTCCTCGGCCTCGCCGTGCCGGGCATGATCTGGCTGTCCCTGCGCCGGCCGCTGTGAGCGGGGCCCGCCGCTCGCGCGCGCAGCCCCCCCCGCCGGCGCCGCCCGCGCCGCGGCCGCGCACGGCCGCCCTCCTCTTCGCGGCGGCGCTGGCCCTGCGCCTTCTCTTCTGGCAGGCGACGGCCGACGCGCCGTGGCCGCACAGCGCGGCGCTCAAGGGCGACGCGGCCGTCTGGCTCGCCTATGCCCAGTCCCTCGCCGACGGCCGGGACTACGAGCTCGGCCTGCCCTTCCGGCCGCCGGGCGCCGCCTACCTGCTCGCGGCGCTCTCCGCCCTCGGCCTCGGCCGCGTGGTCCTGCTGAAGCTGGCCTGGTGCGTCCTGGGCGCGCTGGTCGCGCCGGGCGTCTACGCCGCGGCCACGCGCTCCCTGGGGACGCCGGTGGCGGCGGCCGCGGGCGGCCTGGCCGCGGCCTCCACCGGCCTGCTCATCCTCTCCACGTCGCTGAACAACGAGACCCCCTACCTCGTGCTGGCGGTGGGCGTGCTCTGGCTCTTCGCGCTGGCCCGCGATCGGCCGGCGCCGGGGCGCATGCTGGCCTTCGGCGGCCTCAACGCGCTGGCCTGCCTCTTCCGCGCCGAGCACGTCCTCTTCGCGCTCGCCGCCTCCGCCCTGCTCCTCCTCGGGGGGAAGCGGCGCGGCCCGGCGCGGGGGCGCCCGGCCGCGCTCGCGGCCGCCGGCTTCCTGGCCGTGCTCCTGCCCTGGCACCTCCACGCCTGGGCGGCCCTGCGCGCCTTCAATCGCGCTGCGCCGGCGCGCGAGGCGCCGGTGGTGGAGGCGGTGGAGACGCGGCTGGCGTCCCTGGCCTGGGAGCCCGGGGCGGAAGCGTGCCGGCAGGCGCTGCCCGCCTTCGCGCGCCGGACCGCGGCCGCCTTCGTGGCCGCCACCGTGGCCCACCGGGGCGGGCGCGTCGTACGCGCGGAGGACTGCGCGATCCTCGAGGAGGCGTTCGGCTACACGCCGCGCCCGCTGGGCACCCGTCCCTTCGTGGCCCTCTACGGCCCGCTGAACTTCGCGCTGGCCAACCACGGCCGCGCCCAGGGCGGCTTCGACCGCGGCCTCATCGAGGAGCCCCCGCCGCTGCGCGGTGACTTTCCCCCGGTCCTGGTGGGGGGGCTGCCGCCGCCCGACCTGTCCCTCGTCTACCCTCCGCACCTCGCGCTGGTCAACCACGGCTACGCGCGCGGCCTTGCCTGGATGCGGAGCGCGCCGCGCGGCGCGCTGGCGCTGCTGGGCCGCAAGCTCGCGCGCTTCTGGTCGGGAGCAGCCCTCGGCCTCGGCGGCTACGGGCTGCCCCTGGGCCTCTCCGGCACGCGCCACACCGTGGACCTCGTCGTTCCCCGGGGCGCGGCCGCGACGGGCTGGCGGCTCCTGGTCCTCGGCGCCTGCCTGGCGGGGCTGTGGCGGGGACGCCGCCGCCCGGAGGTGTGGGCCTGGGCCCTCTTCCTCGCCACCAAGGCGGTGGCCGCCGCGGCGTTCTTCGGCTACGCCCGCCTGGGTGCCTCCGCCATCCCGGCGGTGGCCGTGCTCGTCGCCCAGGCCGCCGCGCCGCTGGCGGCGCGCGTGCGCCCGCGGCTGGCCGTCGTCCTCCTGGGCCTGGCCGTGGGGGTGGAGGCGGTCCGCTTCGCGTCCCGCCCGGAGCTGGCCCTGGACGGCCGCCCGCTCACGAGCGGCGACCCGTTCCCCCTGGACGCGCACTTCGACCAGACGCTGGCCGTGCGCTGAGGCTCAGCGCTGGCGGAGGAAGACGAGCTGAACGCCCTCGACGTGGGGGAGCGCCGCGGCCAGGACCCACCCGTCCTCGCCCAGCCGGTTCAGCTCGGCCGCGTCCACCGAGGCGCGCTCGAGCACCTGGTACTCGAAGCGGTCGGACCGGGTCCCGCCGAAGGGCTCCAGGCCGGAGGGCGGAGCGTCGGCCGCGGGCTCGGGCGTGGCCTCTCCCTCCCGGGCGCGCGCGGCGAACTCTTCGAGCAGGCGCCGGTCGGAGTCCTCCATCTGCTCGAAGCGCACCCCGAGCCCGAAGCGGCGCGGCGAGTCCTCGGGGCCGGTCTGCGCCGCGCCCCAGCGCACGAACCGGCAGGGGATGAGGGACTCGCGGCTGGCCCCCGGCAGGATCACGCGCAGGCGGAGGGACTGGTCGGGCTCCAGGGCCACCCGCGTGGCCAGGAAGGCGCCGCTCAGGCTGAGGTCGGTGAGGGTCACGATGTGCGCCCGCTCCTCCGTCTCCAGCACCGCGCTGCGGACGTAGGGCAGGACCCGCCGCGGCGCCTGGCGGTCAGCGGCCATGGGTGCCCCGCGCCTCCTCGAGGAGGACGGCCACCAGCGTCTTGCCCTCCTTGACCTCGCCCCGCGCGCGCAGGGCCCGCGCCTCCGCCGGCGTGAACCAGCGCGCCTCCAGGAACTCGTCCTCGTCGGGCCGGGCGTCCACGTGGGCGAGGCCGGCGGCGCGGAACAGGTGCATGGTCTCGTCGCAGAACCCGGGCGTCGTGTAGAACGAGCAGAGCGGCTCCAGTCGGGCCGCGCGCAGGCCGACCTCCTCCTCCAGCTCCCTCCGCGCGGCGCCTTCGGGGGACTCGCCCGGCTCGATCAGGCCCGCGGGCAGCTCCCACAGCCGCTCGCCCACCGGGTACCGGTACTGGCGCACGAGGACCACCCGCGACTCGCCGTCCACGGCCAGGACGCCCACGGAGCCGCGGTGGCGCACGACCTCGCGCAGGGCGCGCGCGCCCCCTTCCTCGATCTCGTCGACGTCGAGGGCCAGCACCTTGCCGTCGTAGACGCGGCGGTGCGACAGGCGCCGGGGGTCCATTCAGCGCGTGCCCAGGGCCACGTTGTCGAAGCGCGCACGGCCCTCCTGCACGACGAGGGCGAGCTCCAGCAGGCGCGCGGGGGCCGGCCGCAGCCGGTCCAGCTCCATCTCCCAGCGCGTCCAGCCCGCCGGCGACTCGCCCAGGCTGACGTCGGTGGAGGACGTGCGCTCGCGGCCGCGCACGTCCTCGTAGCGGAGAACCAGGCGCAGCGGCGGCTCCCCCTCCACCACGCGGTACTCGAGGTTGAGCACGCCGGGTGCGATGGCGTCGTAGGACAGCTCGAGCGTCTGCGCCGCGCGCGCGGCGGCGGCGTCGCCGCTGAGCTCCAGGACGCGGCCGCGGCGGCCCTCCGTCACCACCGCCCCCGTGCCCTCCAGCCGCCATCCCGCCAGCGACGACTCGAAGGACCCGTTGCGGAGGGGCGATGGCGTCCAGGTGCCGTCCGCTCGCTCGCCGGCGGGAGAGGCCGCGACCGGGCGCGGGACGTGGCCGGCGCGCGAGGCGGCCAGCTCCGCCATCAGGCCGGAGGCGGCTTCCGCGTAGTCCAGGCTCACCGTGATGCGCTCGAGCGGCTCCCGGAAGTACTTCTCGCCGGGGTCGAGGGCGGCCGCCTTGCGGTAGCTCTGCTCGGCCTCGCGCAGGTGCTCGCGGTGGGCGTCCTCGTGCATGGGGAAGGTGTAGGCGAGGGCCTCGTGCGCCACTCCCAGGTTGTGCAGGCGCGCCGCCTCCTTGTTCCCCTTCAGGGGACGGCGCCTCCACTCGTCGAGCGCCTCCTGGAAGCGCCCCGACTCTGCCATCCGGTTGCCGTCCTTGAGCTCCCCGTCCACGGCCAGCAGGGCGGTGACGGGGTCGGGGGAGAAGGCCACCACGGCCACCGCGCGCCGGGCGGCCTGCTCCACCAGCCAGTCCTCGAGCGCGGGCTCCGAGGCTGCCTCGCGCCCTCCCTGGCCGTCGCGGAACCGCTGGTCGTAGGTGTCGCCGATGTCCACGCTGCGCCGGATGCCGCCCGGGATGGAGGCCTCCAGGCGCCCCACGAGGTGGCCGGAGGCCACGTGCACGGTGACGGGCTCGTCCCGGTTGCCGTACACGTCCTTGGTCACCGTCTTCTGCTTCTTCTCGTCCCACTCCTGGCGCTCGCCGATCTTGACGTAGCGCGTCTCCATCTCCACCGTGTCCTGCAGGTGCGCGCGCAGGTCGTCGATGGAGACGCGGACGACGTTGTCCGCTCCCTCCGCACTCTCGACCAGGCGGAAGGACCCGGCGTCCGCCAGCGCCGCCTCCAGCTCGCCGCGGAGCGTTTCCAGGTGTCTCTCCGTCACCGCGCGCGCGCGCGAGGAGACCTCGATGGCCACCGTCTCCCCGAGGAGCGTGATCTCGGGCGGGCGGTGCCGCGGCAGGATGACCTTGGTCTTGCTCATGCCGAACTTGGCCATGGCGGGCGCTATGCCGGTGGCCAGCACGAGGGCCACGGCGGCGAAGGCGCGGGGCGGAAACATCGGCACCTCCAGGTCGGGCGGCGCATCATAACGCCTCGGCGGGGAGGTCGTCCGCCCACCCCGACGCCCCCGTCGGGCCGACTAGCCGCGGCGCAGCGCCGCGACGAGCCGCGCGAGGTCGGCGGGCAGGGGGCTCTCGAAGGCCAGGCGCCGCCCGTCGTCGGGGTGGGCGAAGGCGAGGCGGGCCGCGTGGAGGGCGGGCCGCTCCAGCGCGGCCAGGGCGGCCTGCGCGCGGCCGCGTCCGGCGGGGGCGCGTCCGCCGTACGTCTCGTCGCCGGCCACCGGGTGGCCCAGGGCGGACAGGTGCACCCGGATCTGGTGCGTGCGCCCGGTCTCGATGCGGACGCGCAGGAGGGCGGCGCCCTCCAGGGCTTCCACCACCTCCCAGCGGCTGCACGCCGCGCGGCCGCGCGCGGCGCGCACGGACATGCGCCGCCGGTGCACGGGGTCGCGGCCGATGGCGAGCTCGACCACGCCCGCCCGCGCGCGCGGCACGCCCAGCACCACGGCCAGGTATTCCTTCTCGACGCTCCGCGCGGCGAACTGCCGGGCCAGCGCGCGATGCGCGTCGTCGTCCTTGGCCACCACCAGCAGCCCGGAGGTGCCCTTGTCCAGCCGATGGACGATGCCGGGCCGGAGCACGCCTCCCACGCCGGAGAGGTCGCGCTGGCGGTGCAGCAGCGCGTTGACCAGCGTCCCCCCAGGGCGCCCCGCTCCCGGGTGGACGGCCAGGCCGGCCGGCTTGTCCACCACCAGCAGGCGCGCGTCCTCGTACACCACGGCCACGGGGATGTCCTCCGGCTGGGGCGTGGCCGCGACCGGGGGCGGGATGCGTACGGCCACCGACTGGCCCGCCTTCACCTTCGCGGAGGCCGCGCGCGGCCGGCCGTCCACCGTCACGTGGCCCTCCGCGATGAGGGCCTGCAGGCGCGAGCGGCTCAGGGCGGGCAGGCGGCCGGCCAGCCAGCGGTCGAGCCTCTGGCCTGCGGCCTCCGCGTGGACCGCGAGCACGACCTCCTGCACGCGCTCAGGCCGCGGCGGGCACCGCGGGCTGCTTCTTGTTCAGGTAGGGGTAGGCCACGGCCGCGGCCGTGAAGAGCACGACCGCGATGAACTGGGAGGTGGAGAGGGCCCCCCCCAGCACCGTGCCGCGGTTGGGATCGCCGCGGAAGAACTCGATGGTGAAGCGGACCACGGCGTAGAGCGAGAGGTAGGCCAGGGTGACCTGGCCCGGGAACCGCTTGCGTCCGGCCAGCCACAGCAGGAAGCCGAAGATGGCGAAGCAGGCCAGCGATTCGTAGATCTGCACGGGGTGCAGGGGCACGTCGAGGGGCGTGCCCACGGTGCGGGCGGCGTAGGGGTCGCGGAAGGGCAGGCACCAGGGGGCGCTGCCGGGACGGCCGTAGCAGCAGCCCGCCGCGAAGCAGCCGAGCCGTCCGATGGCCTGGCCGATGGCCACCCCGGGCGCGAGGACGTCGGCGGTGGCCCACCCCGCCAGCCGGTGCCGGCGCGCGTACCACCAGGCCACGGGAAGGGCGCCCAGCAGGCCTCCGTAGAACACGCCGCCGCTCTGGAAGAGCGACAGGAGCTCGCCCGTGTTGGCGGAGTAGTAGTCCCACTCCACCACCAGGAGCAGGACCTTGGCCCCGATGAGACCGGCGATGAGCACGTACACCGCCATGTCCGTGATGCGCCCCGAGTCGAGGCCCGCGCGGCGGGCCTGGCGGCTGGCCACCCACAGGCCGGCCAGGAAGGCCAGGGCCAGGAGCACGCCGTAGCTGTGCAGGGTCAACGGCCCGAGGCTGCGCCCGAAGAGGTCGAACTCCGGGACGGTGAAGATGCGGGGATGCATCTAGGCCAGCCTCCCGACGCCGGGGGGCGCCACTCAGCTCCCTCCCGCGGGGGAGGCGGGCAGCCCCTCGCGCGTGGAAGGCTGCGGGTTCCTCAGCATGTCGAGGATGAGCAGGCTCACCCCGATGGTGATGCACGAGTCCGCCACGTTGAAGGCGGGCCAGTGGTAGGTGCCCCAGAAGGCGTCCACGAAGTCGATGACGTAGCCGAAGCGCACGCGGTCCACCAGGTTGCCCAGCGCCCCGCCCATGATGAGGCCGAGGCCCACGCGAGGCAGCGTGCTGGACGCGGGCAACCGCCATGCGTAGTAGGCGATGGCCAGCAGGGCCAGCACGCTGACCACCGAGAACAGCACGGACTGATAGGGCAGGCCCGCCTCGTTCATGATGCCGAAGGCGGCCCCGCGGTTGCGCACGTAGGTCAGGTGCAGGAGGCCCTCGATGAGGGGCCGGCTCTCGTGCAGCTCGAAGAACCGGTCCACCAGGGCCTTGGTGGCCTGGTCGAGGACCACCACCACGCCCACGAGGAGCGCGGAGAAGGCCCTCGTGGCGCCCGTGGTCATCGCACCTCCATGGCCTCGAGGACCGTGGCGCAGCGCGGGCAGACTCCCTCGTGCGCGTCGAGCCGTCCCACCTCCGGCGAATACGTCCAGCAGCGCTCGCACTTCCCGCCCTCCGCCCGCGACACGCGCACGGCGAGGGTGTCGCCCTCCCGCAGGTCCACCCGGCTGACGATGAGGAGGTTGGCCAGGTTGCCGGGGAAGACCGTGCTCCGCTCCTCGTGCTCGCGCAGGAGGCCCAGGAGCGCCGGGGGCGCGGAGATCTCCGCGCGTGCCTCCAGCCCCGAGCTGATCGTCTTCTGCGCGCGCGCCTCCTCCAGGGCCTTGAGGGCGGCCTCGCGCACCTCCAGGAGCTGCCCCCAGCGCGCGAGCACGAGGTCGTCGCGGCCCTCGGCGGAGGGGAAGTGCGCCAGGTGCACCGACCCCTCGCGGCGGCCGGGCAGCAGCGGCCAGACCTCGTCGGAGGTGAAGGGGAGCACGGGGGCCATGAGACGGCTCAGGTCGTCGGCGATGCGCAGGAGCACCGTCTGCGCGGAGCGCCGACGCGGGCCGTCCGCGGGGTCGCAGTAGAGCCGGTCCTTGAGCACGTCGAGGTAGAAGGCGGAGAGGTCCACCGTGCAGTACTGCACGAGCTGGTGGTAGACGACGTGGAACTCGTAGCTCGCGTAGGCCTCCCGCACGCGGGCCACGAAGCGGTGGTGACGGGCCAGGGCGTAGCGGTCCAGCTCCGCGAGGTCCGCCTCCGCCACCGAATGCCGCGAGGGCTCGAAGTCGAAGAGGTTCGAGAGCAGGTAGCGGAGGGTGTTGCGGATCTTGCGGTAGGCCTCCGCCACCCGCTGCAGCATCTCCTCCGAGAACCGCATGTCCTCGCGGTAGTCCACCATCACCGTCCACAGGCGGAGGATCTCCGCCCCGTAGGTGTTGAGGAGCTTCTGGGTGTCCACGTCGTTGCCCACGCTCTTGGAGATCTTGCGGCCCTGGGCGTCCACCGTGAAGCCGTGCGTGACGACCTGGCGGTAGGGGGCGTCCCCGCGCGTCCCCACCCCCACCAGCAGCGAGGAGTGGAACCACCCCCGGTGCTGGTCGCTGCCCTCCAGGTAGACGTCGGCCGGCCAGCGCAGGCCCTCGCGCCGCGCCAGCACGGCGGCGTGCGAGGACCCCGAGTCGAACCAGACGTCGAGGATGTCGCGCTCCTTCTCGAAGTCCTCCCCCCCGCAGCGCGGGCAGCGGAAGCCCGCGGGGAGCAGCTCCCGGGCCTCCTTCGCGTACCAGGCGTCCGCGCTGTCCGCCTCGAACAGGTCGGCCACGTGCCGGCACAGCTCCGCCGTGAGGAGGACCTCCGCGCAGCCCTTGCAGTAGAAGGCGGGAATGGGCACGCCCCACAGCCGCTGGCGCGAGATGCACCAGTCGGGCCGTTCCGCGACCATGTTGCGGATCCGCTCCTCGCCCCAGGCCGGGTACCAGCGCACGCGGGCGATGGCCCGCAGCGCCCGCGCCCGCAGGGTGCCGCCGTCCACGGGCTGGTCGAGGGCGATGAACCACTGGAAGGTGGCGCGGAAGATGATCGGGTTCTTGCACCGCCAGCAGATGGGATAGGCGTGCACCTCGGTCCCCGAGGAGAGCAGGGCCCCCCTCTCCGCCAGGAAGCGCACGATCTCGGGGTTGGCCTCGAACACCTTGCGCCCCGCGAACTCCGGGACCTCGGGCAGGAAGCGCCCGGCCTCGTCCACCGGGCAGTAGATGTCCAGCCCGTAGCGGACGCCGGTGAGGTAGTCGTCCCAGCCGTGCCCGGGCGCGGTGTGCACCACGCCCGTGCCCGTGTCGAGGGTCACGTAGTCGCCCAGCACTCCCGGCGCGTCCCGGTCCAGCCACGGGTGGCGGAAGCGCACGCCCTCCAGAAGGGCGCCCTTGAGCCGGGCCAGCGGCTCCCCCAGGCGCGCCGGCCCGTCCCCCACGGCGTCGCGCGTCCAGCGCGCGGCCGTGGCCTCGCGCAGCGCGGCGGCCACCACCACCGCTTCGTCCGTGCCCTCCACGGCGTAGAACGCGTAGTCGGCGTCGGGGTGGAAGGCCAGGGCCAGGTTCGCGGGCAGCGTCCACGGGGTGGTGGTCCAGATCACGGCGGCCAGGCGCCGGCCGCGGAGGCCGGGATGGCGCGCCGCAAGCTTCTCGTGCTCGTCGGGGGCGAGCGGGAAGCGCACGTCGATGGAGGGGCTGCGATGGCTCTCGTCGTACTCCACCTCCGCCTCGGCCAGGGCCGTGCGGCACGAGATGCACCAGTGCACCGACTTCTTCGCCTTGTAGACCAGCCCCTTCCCGGTGAAGGTGGCCAGCTCGCGCACGATGGCGGCCTGGTAGTCGGGGCTCATGGTCAGGTACGGCGTGTCCCACTCGCCCAGGATGCCCAGGCGCTCGAACTGCTGCCGCTGGACGCCCAGCCACTTCTCGGCGTAGGCGCGGCACTTCTGGCGGAAGGCCACCGGCCCCAGGTCCTTCTTGCGGGCCCCGAGGTCCTTGTCCACCTTGAGCTCGATGGGGAGGCCGTGGCAGTCCCAGCCCGGCACGTAGGGCGCGTCGTGCCCGGCCATGGCGCGGCTGCGCACCACCACGTCCTTCAGGATCTTGTTGAGGGCGGTGCCGAGGTGGACGTCGCCGTTGGCGTACGGCGGCCCATCGTGCAGGATGAACGGCGGGTCGCCGCGGCGGGCGCGCCGCACCTGGCCGTAGAGGTCCTGCTCGCGCCAGGCCTGGACGCGACGGGGCTCCGTCTGCGGCAGGTTGGCCTTCATCGGGAAGTCCGTGCGCGGCAGGTTCAGAGTTGACTTGAGGTCCATGGGCGAAAAAGAAAAGCAGGTTAGCACGCGCCTCGAAAACGCGTCAATTTCAAGGGCTTACAATGGCCGTGAATGACGCGCCGGGCCTCCGCCGCGCTCCTCCTCCTCGCTCTCGCCGGTTGCGGGGGCGCCGGCGAGTGCGACCGGTGCAGCAGCGACGACGACTGCCGCAGCGGCCTGGTCTGCGCACAGTTCAACGACGAAAACCGGCGCTGCGTGATCGACCAGCCCGAGATCACGAGCTGCCGCGACCGCTGAGCGGTCGGGCCGGCTCAGGGACGAGCTTCCGTGTGGGCGGCCACGCCCGCCGCGCCGCGCGCCTGCAGCACCAGCAGCACGGGCAGGGCGCCCAGGACCCCCGCCAGCACGGTGTAGACCGGCCAGACCAGGAGCTGGGGCAGCAGCACGGCGGACAGCAGCTGGTGGAAGCTGCCCGGCACCAGCTCCACCATGCCCGCAGACATCGGGTACTCCACGCGGATGGTGGCGGCGGAGAGGTCGTAGTGGGAGCCGAGGTGCAGCGTGGTGGCCAGGACGTACATGAGGGCCACCCCGGCGCGCGCGGAGAGGCCGTAGACCAGCAGCGCGCGCACCAGCCGGCCGAAGAGCGGCCGCGCGTCCTTCAGGCACCAGGCGAAGGCCCCGCCGACCACGGGCGCCAGCACGGTGATTCCCGCCGCCCACGCCCACGCCCATGGCGCGGCCGCCTTCTCCAGGGCGAAGCGCAGGGCGGTGACGACCAGGCTCAGGCCCGTGGCCAGGACCAGCCAGTGCTGGCGCAGCCCGTCCGCGGCGCGGTCGGGGACGGCGAGGCCGAGCGTCCCCAGCAGCAGGCAGAGGGCCGTGAGCACGTAGTAGGGGACGGCGGCGGCGGCCGAGGCCGGCTCTCCCGCGTAGCGCATACGCAGCAGCACGGAGCCGGTGGGGGTGGCCTCGCGCTGCCCCTCCGCGCCCAGGGCCAGGACGAGGAACAGCACGCCCAGCCCGCTGGTCACGAGGGCGAGGCTGCGGCGGAGCCCGGCGCCGAGGTGGCCCCAGACGATGACCAGCACCGCCACCGCGCACAGCACGGCCGTGAGCGAAAAACGGAGCGCGCTGGGTGGCACGGTCGCGAGTATACACGGGCGCCCGGAGCGGCCCGCTTCGGCCGGCGGGCATGAGCGAGGAGCGCGTGGGCGCTCCCGCGCCCTCGGAGGCCGACCTCGCCACGCGGGGGAGCGGGATCCGCCTCGCCGCGGAGGTCGGGGGGCGCCTGCTCAGCGTGGCCACCACCTTCCTCCTCGCCGCCGCCCTGGGGGTGGAGCGCTTCGGCCTCTTCGCCGCCGCCTCGGGCATCGCCGTCATCGCCGCCGAGCTGGCGGAGCTGGGGCTGCAAGCCACGGCCGCCCGCGCGCTGGTGGCGCGTACGCTGTCCCTCCCCGCCCTGCTGCGGGCCAAGCTCGCGGTGAGCGTGGGCGTGGCCGCGGCGGGCGTGGCCCTGCCCGCGGCCGCGGCGCGGCTCGTCCCCGCCCTGGCCGGGCCGGCCCTGGCGCTGCAGCCCGCGCTCGTCCTGTTCTACGTGGTGGCGGGCTGGAGCGAGCTGTGCGGCGTCGCCCTGCGCGCGCGGGGCCGGCGCCTGCACGAGGCGCTGGTCCTCCTCGTCCTGCGCGCTTCCACCCTGGCCGCGGTGGCCCTGGCCCTGCGCGCGGGGACGGGCCTGGCCGCGCTGGCCTGGGCCCACGCCGCCTCCACGCTTCCCCCCCTGGCCTTCGCCTTCCTGCTGCTGGGGCGCGCGCGGGAGCCCGCGGGCGAGCCCCGCTCCACGGTGGCCGGCGTCCTGCGCGAGTCGCTGCCGCTGTTCGTGAACGGCGTCCTCACCATGGTGAGCCTGCGCGTGGAGCTGCTGGCCCTGTACTTCCTGCGCGGCCCGCGCGAGGCCGGCCTCTTCGGGGCGGCCCTCAAGATCCTGGAGTCCCTGGGCGCGCTGCCGTCCGCGGTGACCGCGGGGGCCATGCCGTCCCTGACCCGCGAGGGCCTCCGTGCCTCCGCCGGAGGAGGGGCGCCCGCCGATGTCCGCCGACGCCTCGCCGCGACGGTGGCCCTGCTGGCGGTGCCGGCGGGCCTGGGCCTGGCCCTGGAGGCGCCGCGCGTGCTGGCCCTCCTGGGGCCCGGCTACGCGGCGGGAGCGCCGGCGCTGCGCGTGCTCGGGCTGGCCGTGGTGGCGACGTTCACCAACGTGGTGGCCGTGTGGTCGCTCATCGCCGTGGGCCGCGCGTCGCGCCTGCCCGGGATCATGGCCGTGCGCGTGGTCCTGGGCGCGCTGGGGGCCGTGGTCCTGGTGCCCGCGGCGGGAGCGACGGGCGCCGCCGCCGGCCTGGCCATGGCCGAGGTGGCGCTGCTGTGCATGACGGCCTACGCGTGCGCGGCGGCCGGTTTCGCGGTGCCGGTGGCCCTGCCCCTCCTGCGCGCCCTCGCCCTTTCCGTGCCCATGGCGGCGGCGGTGTCCTTCGCCCCCCTGGGGCTGCCCGCCTCCATCGCCCTGGGCGCGGCCGTCTACGCGGCCACGCTGCTGATCGCCTGGCGCGCGGGCCTGGGCGCGCCCGCTACGTGAGGAGCGAGGCGATGGCCAGCCTCATGGCCTCCGCCTTGTGCAGCGTCTCCTCGTACTCCACGTCGGGGTCGGAGTCGGCCACGATGCCGCCCCCGGCGTGGAAGACGAGCGTGCCCTCGCGCACCACGGCGCTGCGGATCAGGATGTTGGCGTCCAGGCGGCCGCCGCCCGTGACGTAGAACAGCGCCCCCGTGTAGAAGCCGCGCGGCGCCGGCTCCACGGCGTCGAGGATCTCCATGCAGCGCTTCTTGGGCACGCCGGTGATGGTCCCTCCGGGGAACAGCGCCACCAGGGCGTCGAGGGCGCCCCTGCCCGCCTCCAGGCGCGCGGTGACGTTGGAGACGATGTGGCGGACGTGCGAGTAGTCCTCCACCAGCATCAGCTCGTCCACCTGGACGCTGCCCGTGCGCGCCACCTGGCCCAGGTCGTTGCGCGCCAGGTCCACCAGCATCAGGTGCTCGGCGCGCTCCTTCTCGCTCAGCAGCAGCTCGGCGCGCAGGCTCCGGTCGCGTCCTTCGTCGGCGGAGCGTGGCCGCGTGCCCGCGATGGGCCGCGTCACCGCCGTGTCACCCTCCACGGACAGCAGCCGCTCGGGCGAGGCGGAGACGATCTCCAGGCCCGCCGCGCGCAGGTAGCCGGCGAAGGGGGCGGGGCTGACGCGGCGCAGGCGCTCGTAGAGGGCGAGGCCGCCCTGGTCCCAGGGCAGGGCGAAGCGCTGGGAGAGGTTGGCCTGGTAGATGTCGCCGCGGGCGATGTGCTCCTTGATGCGCAGCACGCACTCCCGGTAGCGGGCGCGGGTGAAGTTCGAGTGGCGGGCCAGGTCCAGTGCCGTGGCGGAGGGATCCGGCGCGGGCGGGGGCGAGGGCTCCTCTTCCTCGAAGCGGTCCACGCCGAGGGCCACCACCACCGGGGTGCGCGCGCGCCGCGCGGGCGGCCGCGCGAAGTCGTAGGCGAGGGCGCCGGCGATGCCTCCGTCCCGCGGCAGCGCGGCCAGGCGCCGCCTCAGCTCGCCCATCGCGACCACGGGGTCGCTGCCGGCGAAGACCCAGCGCGGGCGGCGGGCGAGCAGGCTGCGCAGGGAGAGGGGGCCGCGCGGCGTGGTGCTCTCGAAGAGGGCACAGGGCCCCGGCTCGGCGCGCAGGGCCTCGTACAGGCGGCTCACGGGCCGGCCTCCAGCCGGATGGGGTTGGCGATGATCCAGGGGCGATGGGGGGCGGGCGAGCGGGGGAAGTAGGCCTCCGCGCGGTACGCGCCCGGGGCGGCCGTCGCGTGGGCCAGCCCGGCGCCCCGCGCGACTTCGCGGCCGTCGTGGAGGAGGCGCACGGTCGCCTCCGGCTGCCCGCTGGCCACGCGCAGCACGGCGTGGCCGGCGATGGCGAGGGCGCCGCCCATCTCCGCGCGCCTGCCCCCGCTCTCGGCCTCGAAGCGGAACCCGTCGGCGTCGGCCACCTCGTCGAAGGCGACGTAGCCGCGGCCGACGCGGAGCGCCTCGAGCACCCGGGCGGTGTCGGCCTCCGCCTCCCCCGTGAAGGGCGTGGCCAGGAGCAGGTGCTGGCTGGCCAGGCGGAACACCAGCTCGTGGCCGGGCACGGGGACGAAGAGGCCGGGGGCGCGGAAGCCGCCGTGCGCGTCGCTGCCGAGCAGTCCCGCCACGGGCCTCTCCGCCAGCAGCCGGTCCCACAGGCGGAGCGGCTCGGGCGAGAAGCGGAACTCGCGCAGCAGCGTCCCCCTCGGGTCCACCACGAGGCGGACCAGGGACGCGGCCAGGGCGGGCCGGAGCGCCGGCCAGGCCCCGCGGTCGAGGAAGTTCACGACCTCGATCGCCGAAAGCGGCTGGAAGGAGCCCGTCCAGTGCTTGCCCGGGCCGTGCGAGATGGGGTGGGCGCCCACGAGGAAGCCGCCGCGGCGGGCAGCGTCGCGGGCCACGTCCGCCGCCGGCGCCCCCTTGCCCGGGACGGGCGCCAGGGGCGAGGCGCCGAGCACCAGCGCGTGTCCTTCGGCCGCCGTGCGCTCCATTCCCACCACCACCAGCACCCGCCCGTGCCAGCCGCGCGCCGCCCAGGCCGCGTCCGTGTCGTGGTCGGTGAGGACGACGAAGTCGAGCCCGGCCTTCGCCGCCGCGCGGGCGATGGCCTCCACCGTGGGCCCGCCGTCCAGCGACAGGCCGGAGTGCACGTGCACGGCCCCGCGCACGTGGCGGGCGGAGGGCCGGTCCACGGCGCGGCCCGCGGGCCGGTGGCCCAGGGCGGGGAGGAGGGCGGCGATCACGGCCACGGTCGCCGCCCACCCGCGGAGGCGCATCGCTTCACCAGGATGAAAAGCCGGCCCGCCGCGCATGCTATACTGCGCCCCCGCCGCGATGAACGACCTCGTCGAGATCCTCAAGGCGATGGCCGGCAAGCGCTCTGACGTGGACAACCCCAAGGAGCTCTTCCTGGACATGGCCGAGCGCGTGGTCAAGCGCGTCAGCACGGAGTTCGGTATCAAGAACGACGAGGTAGCCATCCTCGTCCTCACCGGGGACGGCAAGGCCCTGCGGTTCGCCGCCCCCCGCAAGCTGACGGACCTCGGCACCATCCCCGTCACCAAGCGCGACTCCATCGCCGTGAACGTGTTCGGCCGGCGCGCGGGGGAGGCGGTCAACAACGTGCCCATGGTGAAGCACGTCGCCTTCTTCGAGAGCGTGAAGCTGCGCGAGCGGCCGGTTCCCATCCAGAAGATGGTGACGGTGCCGATCATGTACGGGGGCGAGCCGGTGGGGGTGGCCCAGCTCAGCCGCAAGGGCGACACGCCCTCGGAGGCCGGCCCGGACTTCTCCAACGCCGACGTGCGGAAGGCGGAGGAGATCTTCGAGCGCGTGGCCCCCTACCTCGTCGAGGCGCGGCCCGACCGCTTCTAGGCCCGGCGACACCCTGCCCTTCCCGGGCGAGGCGCGCGGGAGCGGGCCTCCGGTAGCATCGGCCGCGACGGAGGCGTCATGAGCGAAGCGCGGTGGCAGGAGGTGGGGCCCGTGGAGGAGCTGGCGCGCGTCCCCCTCCGGCAGGTGCGGGTGGGAGGCGTGGCCCTGGCCCTCAGCTACGTGGACGGGGCCTTCCACGCCGTCTCCGGCGCGTGCAACCATGCCGGGGGGCCGCTGGGCGAGGGGAGGCTCGACGGCGCCTACATCGTCTGTCCCTGGCACAACTGGAAGTTCCACCACGCCACCGGGGAGGGCGAGCCCGGCTTCGAGGAGGACCGTGTCCCCCGCTACCAGACGCGGGTCGAGGGCGGCCGCCTCCTGGTGAACCTCGTGCCGGCGACGCCCCGCTCCCGCAAGCCCCATCCCCCCCATTCCCTGGAGCGGCCGGTGGAGCGCGCGCCGGGCCCCATCCGCGTGGTCGGCATCTCGACCACGGTGATGGACGAGGCGAACCCGCGCTTTTCCGCCTCCGACACCCTGCTGGAGGCCGCCCTCGCGCGCGCCCGGGAGGACCGGGGCGCGGAGACGCAGGTCATCCGCCTCAACGAGCTGCGCTTCCGCGCCTGCGAGGGGTACTACTCGAAGGCCGCGCGCGCCTGTACCTGGCCCTGCTCGATTACGCAGATGGACCCCGGCGACCAGCTCGACCGCGTGTACGAGGCGCTGGTGCACTGGGGGGACGTGGTGCTGGTGGCCACGCCCATCCGCTGGGGAGCGGCGAGCTCCCTGTACTTCCGGATGGCGGAGCGGATGAACTGCATCCAGAACCAGGTGACGGTCCAGGACCGCGTGCTCATCCGCAACAAGGTGGCCGCCTTCATCGTGGTGGGCGGACAGGACAACGTGCAGGCGGTGGCCGGACAGCTCCTGGGCTTCTTCGCCGAGCTGGGCTTCCTGTTCCCGCAGTTTCCCTACGTCGCCCACTCGCGCGGCTGGGAGGCGGAGGACATGGAGCGCAACGTCGCCTTCGTGCGCGAGAGCCGCGAGCTGCGCGAGGGCGCGGCGGCGCTGGCCGGACGCGCCGTCGACCTCGCGGAGAGGCTGCTGGCCTCCGTGGCCCCGCCGGCCCAGGTGAGCCGGGGCGGGCGCAAGGCCCACCGCATGGAGACCGCCTGAAGAGCGGCTAGTCGTCCGCCCAGCGGACGAAGCCGCTGTCGTCCCCCACCAGCGCGCGCAGGCCCATGGCCATCGGCGTGCCCACGATCCGGTAGCCGTCCGACTCCACGGTGAGGTCGAAGCGGTAGCCGTTCCGCTGCAGGGAGCGGGGGTTGGGCACGCGCATGGGCAGCGTGTCCGCGAAGCTGCCGTAGCGTCCGTTGTTGCGCTGGTAGACGTTCTGCAGGTGCATCATGTTGAGGAGCACGAAGATGCCGCGTCGCTCGGCGGCCGTCGCGTTGCCCGGGAAGCGCTCGCGCGCGCGCAGGCCGCGGCTGGTCCCGAAGCTGGTGTTCGGCCCTTCGTTCCGGTAGGTGCCGGCCACGCGCTCGCCGGCGGCGCGGCCGTCCAGGTTCGGCGGCGTCTGGTCGAGGAACGCGGCCTCGGCGTCGGCCGCCACCGGGGGCTGCGGCCGCGGCTCGGGAGCAGCGGGGGCCGGGGGACGGGCTCCCGGATCGGCCGCGGGCGCGCGGGACGCGGGCGCCGCCGGCGGCACGGCCACGTCGGCGGCGGGAGCGTTCGCCGCCGGCGCGGCGGGCTGGCCGAACGGCGTGGTGGCCGGCTGCTCCGCGGGCGGGGGGGCCACGGCCGGCACGTCCTGGGCGGCCGGGGGCAGGCTCGCGTCGGCCACCGGCGCGGGCGCGGCCGGCCTTCGCAGGAGGTAGACCGCGGCCCCTCCGACCACGAGCAGCAGCACGAGGCCGCCCACGGCCAGGCCCACGAGGAGGCCGGTGTTGGAGCGGCGCGCGGCGGCGGCCCGCGGCGCGGCGAGCGGTGCCTGCGGCACGGGCGCCGAGACGGCGGGGGGAGGAGCACCGTACGCGGGCGCGGGTGGCGCCGCCGGCCAGGCCGGAGGAGCGGGGCGCGCCGGCGAGAGCACGGTGGGCGCGGCCATGGGAGGCGCGGGCACGCCCTGCTTGCCCGCCACCTGCGTGGGGGCCGCGCCCCCGAGGGTCTGGCCCAGGATGGTGGGCGGGGCGGCGGCGGTGGCCACGTCGGTCTGCCGCAGGGTGGGCGAGGAGCCTGCGCGCATGAGGGCCTGCAGGTCGTCGTGCAGCTCGCGCCCGGACTGGTAGCGGACCTCGGGGGCCTTGGCCAGGGCCTTGCCCACGATGCGCGCCATCTCCTCGGGCACGCCGGGGTCCAGCTCCCGGATGGGCATCGGGTCCTCGGTGATGATCTTGAAGATCAGCCCCGTGATGCTGTCGCCGCGGAAGGCCTTCTGCGCGGCCAGCATCTCGTAGATCACGCAGCCCAGCGAGAAGAGGTCGCTGCGCCCGTCGAGCGCGGAGCCGCGCGCCTGCTCCGGGCTCATGTACGAGGGAGTGCCGAGCAGGCTGCCCGTCATGGTCAGGTGCTCGGCGGAGTCCGTGACCTTGGCGATCCCGAAATCGGTGACCTTCACGCGGTCCCCCGCCTCGATCATGATGTTGGCGGGCTTGATGTCCCGGTGCACCACCCGGTGCTGGTGGGCGAAGTCCAGGGCGTCCGCCACCTGGGCGCCGAGCAGGGCCACGCGCTCCAGGGGGAGCCGTCCCGTCTGGGAGATCACCTTCTCCAGCCCCACGCCGTCGATGAACTCCATGGCCAGGTAGCTCGTGCCCTGCGCGTCGCCGATGTCGTAGATGGTCACGATGTTCGGGTGCTTGAGCTGCGCGGAGACCATGGCCTCGCGCTTGAAGCGGTCGAGCATCTCCTCCGCGCTGGCGCCGGAGGCCACCAGGCTGTCCAGGCGGATGGTCTTGATGGCCACCATCCGTCCCAGGAGCTTGTCCTTCGCTTTGTAGACCGTGCCGAAGGCGCCGGCGCCCAGCTTCTTGACGACCTGGTAGCGCCCGGCGATCTCGGTGGGCTCGGGGGGGGCGGCGGTCTGGCTCAACTCAGCTCCCTCGCTCTACCCGGGGGGCCAGCCGAGCCTGCGGCCGCCGACCAGGTGCAGGTGGATGGGGAAGACGCTGTAGCCCGCGTCCTCGCCGGCGTTGAACAGCACGCGGAAGCCCCGCTCCGCGAGGCCCTCCGCCGCCGCGATCTCGCTGGCCTTGCGCACCAGCCGCCCCACCAGCGCGTCGTCGCCGGGGGCGAGCTCGGTCAGGCTCGCGATGTGCCGCCGGGGGACGACGAGGACGTGGTGGGGCGCCTGCGGGTTGATGTCGTGGAAGGCCACCACCTCGTCGTCCTGCGCCACCAGGCGGGCGGGCACGCGGCCGGCCACGATCTCGCAGAACAGGCACGCCGCCATGAGGGGCCCTAGTGTACACCGCGCGCCGGGGCCTATCGGGCGGCGAGCTGCGCGTCCAGCGCCGCCTTGAAGCCGCGGATATTGCGGGCGTTCTGGCCCAGGTCCCACAGGGCGCGGCGCGAGGACGAGCGCACGTGGACCTCCGTGCGGCCGCCCCGGGCCCGCATGCGGGCCACCACGTCCTGCTCGAACCAGGGAAGCGGGTTGGTGTGCACGGCCCGCAGCTCCACGCCCGACGGTCCGCGCCCCGACCCCACGAAGCGCCAGCCGCGGATCCTCTCCACCGCCCGCGTGGCGGCGCGGCGCACCTCCTCCTCGCCCGCGGGATAGGACCAGGGCTGGAGGTCGGGGTACTGCGCGGTGGCGCCCGTTTCCACGGCGGTGACGAGCGGCCATCGGGCCAGGGCCAGGCCGGCGGCCACGGCCAGGAGGAGGGCGAAGGCGAGGAGGGCGCGCTTCACGCCCCGTCCAGGGCCAGCGGCAGCTGGGGCGCCCCCAGTCCGCGCAGGACCTTGGCCGTCATGGACGAGAGGGGGAGAAGGGACATCTCCGCCGGCGTGGCCCAGCGGAAGCGCTCGGGGTCGTCGGGCAGGGCCCTGGTCAGGCGCGCGCGATAGGCCTCGATGCGGATGCGCCGGAAGGTGATCGCGTGCCGGGCCCGCGCCACCAGCGGACCGGCGCGCAGGCCGAGCCCGTGGCGCTCCCGGAGCTCCCGCTCGAGGTCCGTGCGGCCGCGCGACTCCAGGGCGGTCTGGGGCAGCTCCCACATGCGGCCCATCAGGCGGCCCTGCGCCCGCCGGACGAGGAGGTAGCGTCCCGCCTCCTCCACCACGGCGGCGGCCACCGTCACCGCCACCGGCGCCCTGCGCGCCCGCGCCTCCGGCAGCTCCTCCTGGGCGCCCTCCGCGCGGGCCCGGCAGGCCGCGCGCAGCGGGCAGGCCGGACAGCGGGGCGCGCGCGGCGTGCACACCGTCGCGCCCAGCTCCATCAGCGCCTGGTTCCAGTCGCCGGGCGCATCGCGGTCGAGCAGCTCCTCGGCGAGGTTGTAGTACGGCCCGTCCTTCCGCCATCGCGGGCCCCGCAGCGCGAAGAGCCGGGCCAGCACGCGGCGGACGTTGCCGTCCACCACGGGCAGGGGGACGCCGTGGGCGATGGAGAGCACGGCGCTGGCCGTGTAGAGGCCGACGCCGGGCACGGCCAGGGCCGCCTCCAGCGTGCGGGGAAAGCGGCCGGAGTGGTGCTCGGCCAGGTGGCGCGCGCCCCGCTGCAGGTTGCGGGCGCGGTGGTAGTAGCCGAGGCCCGACCACGCCGCCACCACCTGTTCCTCGGGGGCGGCGGCCAGCGCGCCCAGGTCGGGGAACCGCTCGAGGAACGCCTCGAAGCGGGGAGCCACCACGGCCACCGTGGTCTGCTGGAGCATCACCTCCGAGACCCACACGCGGTAGGCGTCGCGGCTCTCGCGCCAGGGAAGGCGGCGCTTGTTGCGCCCGTACCACGCGAGCAGCCGGGGCTGGAGGCCCGCGGGCGGCCTCGCCGTCATTCGCCGGCGGCCGCCTCCAGAGCGGGGGGCATGTCGGTGGCGCGCTGTCCGCCGCGGTCCACGCGCTCGATGTCCGCGCCGACGCCCCTCAGCTTCTCGTCGATCCGGTAGTAACCGCGGTCCAGGTGGTAGATGCGGTCCACCACCGTCTCCCCGGCCGCGGCGAGGCCGGCCAGCAGGAGGCAGGCGGAGGCGCGCAGGTCGGTGGCCATGACGTGGGCGCCCGTCAGGGGCGTGTGGCCGGTGACGATGGCCGTGCGCCCCTCCACGCGGATGTCGGCCCCCATGCGGGTCAGCTCCGCCACGTGCATGTAGCGGTTCTCGAAGATGTTCTCGGTGATGGCGCTGGTGCCGGCGGCCTGGGTCATGAGGGCCATGTACTGGGCCTGCATGTCGGTGGGGAAGCCGGGGTGGGGGAGGGTGGTCACGTCGGAGGCCTTCACCGTGCGCGGCGCGCGCACGCGCAGGTTGTCGGGCCCCTCCTCGACGCGCACCCCCACCTCCCGCATCTTGTCGATCAGCGCGCGCAGGTGGGGGGGGTAGCACTGCCGGATCTCGACGTCGCCGCCCGCGATGGCGCAGGCGATCATGAAGGTGCCCGTCTCGATCCGGTCGGGGATGACGAAGTGCTCCGCGCCGCGCATCCGGTCCACGCCCTCCACGCGGATGGTGGGGCCGCCCGCCCCCTGGATGCGGGCCCCCATCCGGGTGAGCAGGTCGGCCAGGTCCACGATCTCCGGCTCCTGGGCCGCGTTGCGGATGATCGTCTCGCCCTCGGCCAGGCAGGCGGCCATCATGAGGTTCTCGGTCCCCGTCACGGTCACGGTGTCGAAGGAGATCTCGGCCCCGCGCAGCCGCTCCGCGGCCGCCTCCACGTAGCCGTACTCCACCTTGATGCGCGCGCCCATCTTCTCCAGCGCGCGCAGGTGCAGGTCGATGGGCCGCGCGCCGATGGCGCAACCGCCGGGCAGGGAGACGCGCGCGCGGCCGGCGCGGGCCACCAGGGGCCCCAGCACCAGGACGGAGGCGCGCATGGTCTTCACCAGGTCGTAGGTGGCCTCCACCGAGGTCAGCCGCGCCGCGCGGAGGTTCACCACGCCGCCCACGCCGAACTCGACCTCCACCCCCATGGAGGCGAGGACCCGGCCCATGGTGCGGATGTCGCGCACCTCGGGCACGTTGCGCAGGGTGACGGTCTGGTCGGAGAGGATGGCCGCGCACACGTCGGGCAGCGACGCGTTCTTGGCCCCGGAGATGCGCACGGTGCCTTCCAGGGGCCTGCCCCCGACGACCCTGATCTTTTCCACTCTTCTCAGTCTAGTGCGAGGCGCCGCCCAGGTGCAGGGGCCTCCACGGGGAGGGGGCACGCATGGACTACTCCTGCCGGAGGGCCGCCATGGGGTCCACCGCGGCGGCGCGCCGGGCGGGCACCGCGCAGGCGAGGAGGGCCGCGGCGAGCAGGATGAGGGCGACGACCACGAAGAGACCCAGGTCCATGATCCCCGCCCCGTAGACCAGGCCGCGCAGGGTGCGGGCCGCGAGCCAGGCCCCGACCGACCCCAGCGCGGTGCCGAGCAGGGCGGCGCCCATGCCTTCCCGCACGACGTCGCGCAGGATCCGCCCGCGGCCCGCGCCCAGGGCCATGCGCAGCCCGATCTCGCGCGTGCGCTGGGCGACCACGAACGACAGGACGCCGTAGACGCCCCCGGCGGCGAGAAGGAGCGCCACCAGGGCGAATCCGCCGAACAGCGCCCCGTTCAACCGGTCGTCCGCCGTCGTGCCGGCGACGACCTGCGCCATGGTCCTCAGGTCGGCCATCGGCAGGTCGGGGTCCAGGGCGCGGATGGCGGCCGCGGCGCTCGGGGGCACGCTCCCGGGATCGCCGGCGGTGCGCAACGCGACGGTGGCTGCCGGCCACGGGTTCTGCGCGAAGGGCAGCGTGATCTCCGGGACCGGCCTGCTCCGGGGGTCGGCGTTGCGCACGTCGCGGGACACGCCCACCACCCGCCACTCCACCAGCGGCCCCAGCTCCCCCCCGGGGAGGAGCTGCTTCATGGCCAGGCGCTGCTCCAACGGATCGCCGTGGGGCAGGAACTCCTCGACGAAGGCTTCGTTCACGACCGCGGCGGGGAAGGCGCCCGCGCGGTCCTGCTCGCCCAGCGGGCGTCCCCGCGCCAGCGGAATGCCGAACGTCGCAAAGTACCCAGGGCTCGCGACGTTCAGGCGCGCCCGGCGCCGCTGGGAGGGATCTTCCGCGGGCGCGCCGACGACGTCGAACGTCATGACCGCGAAGCCGAACGCGTGCATGGGCAGGGTCGCGGAGATGGACACGGACTGCACGCCGGGAATGGACTCGAGGCGACCCGCCATCTCCCGGTAGAAGGCAACGATCCGCTCCGTTCCCGCCAGCCGTTCCTCGGGGACGGGCAGCGAGAAGGTGAGCAGCCGCTCGGTCCGGAACCCCAGGTCCACCCGCGCCAGCTCGACGAGGCCCCGCACGACGAGGCCGCCTGCCGCCAGCAGGGTGAGGGCCAGAGCGCACTCCCCGATCACGAGCGCGCGGCGGAGGCGGTCGCGCCCGGGGTCCAGGGAGGGGGCCGCGGCCTTCAGCGCGTCGTTCGCGTCCACCCGGGACGCTCGCCACGCGGGCGCGCAGCCGAACAGCAAGGCGCAGAGCACACAGACGGCGAGGGTGAAGAGCAGCACGGGCACGCTCAGCCGGACGTCCGCCTCCACGGGCAGCGCTCCCGCCGGCAGCAGGGCCACGAAGGTCCGCAGCAGCGGCAAGGCGAGAACGATGCCCAGCCCGCCGCCCGCCAGCGCCAACAGCAGGCTCTCGGTCAGGAGCTGGCGCACGAGGGCGCTCCGGGAGGCGCCGAGCGAGGTGCGGAGGGCCAGCTCGCGCCGCCGGGCGGTCGCCCGCGCGAGGTGCAGGTTCGCCACGTTGGCGCACGCGATGAGGAGCACGAGGGCGACCGCGCCGAACAGCAGCCGGATGGCGGTCTTGGTGTCGCCGGCGAGGAGGCTGTTCCGGACGGGCTCCACGCTCGCGGTCCTTCCCTTGGCCCGCGCCGGAGCCGCCTCGGCCAGGCGCCGGGTGAGGGCGTCCATGCTCGCATGGGCCTGCTCGACCGTCAGCCCGGACCGCAATCGTCCCGCGACGTAGTGGCGCAGGTCCGGCACCTCCGCTCCGAGCTGCTCGGGCGTGGGGGCCAGGGGCATCCAGAGCCGGGCCTGGTGGCGATCGGCCGCTCCCTCGCCCAGCACGCCTACGACCGTATGGGGCTTGCCGTCGATGCGGATTGCGCGCCCGACGATGCGGCGGTCTCCTCCGAAGCGCTCCTGCCACAGCCGATGGCTGAGGATCGCGACCTGCTCCCTGCCGACGGTGCCTTCCTCGGCGAGGAAGTCGCGGCCCAGCGCGAGCGGATGGCCCAGGCCGATCAAGGCCAGCAGTCCCGGGGTGGCCACGCCGGCCTCGACGTGCGCGGGACGCTCATCCACCGCCAGGTTCACGCTCCTCAGCGTCCAGGCCTGGAGGTCCTCGAAGGCGGCCGCGTGGCCCTTCCATCGCGCGTAGTCGCCGGCGTCGCTCAGGAACCGCGCACCGTCCATGCGCGTGAAGACCATGACCAGCCGATCGGGCTCGCGGTAGGGGAGGGGGGCCAGGAAGACGGCGTGCACCACGCTGAAGACGGTGGTCGTGGCGGAGATGCCCACGGCCAGGGTCAGGACGGCGACGGCCGAGAAGGAGGGGCTCTTGAGCAGGAGCCGAAGGCCGAAGCGCGCGTCTCGCAGAAGGCCGGCCACGGTGGCTACGAGATAGCACGGACCCCCGGACCCGGCAACGGCAGGCGGTTGCCGGCCGCGCTACGGCCGGCGGGCGGAAACGACGCGGGGGATTCCCGCCAGGTCGGGCCGGCTCTCGACGTCCACCAGGCCCGTGGCGGCCAACCGGGCGGCGACCTCGTCGGCCATCCCGAAGCCCACCTCGACCACGAGGGCGCCCCCCGCCCGCAAGGCGACCGCCGACTCCCGCGCCAGCCGCGCGTACAGCGCCTGCCGCCCCTCGGGCGGGAAGAGAGCGAGGCGCGGCTCGTGATCGCGGACCTCGGGGGCAAGCGTGGCTTCGTCGACCTCTCCCACGTAGGGCGGGTTGCACGCGACGAGGTGGACCCGCCCCTGCAGGGCGGCCACGGGCGCCAGCAGGTCGCCCTGGTGGAAGCGGACGGCGACGCCGGCGCGTGCCGCGTTGCGCCGTGCCACCACGAGGGCCGCGGCGGACAGGTCGGTGGCGTGGACCTCCGCGTCCGCGCGCTCCGCGGCCAGCGACACCGCGATGCACCCGCTGCCCGTCCCCACGTCCACCACCAGGGGCGCGGCCACCCCGCTCAGCCGCGCGAGGGCGGTCTCCACGAGCAGCTCCGTCTCCGGGCGCGGGATCAGCACGTCCGGCGACACCTCGAAGTCGTGCTTCCAGAACGCCTGCACGCCGGTGAGGTGCTGCAAGGGCCGGCGGCGGGCACGGGCGGCCACCAGGGACTCGAAGCGGCCGGCGGCGTCGTCCGGGAGGAGCTCATGGCCGCGGAGGACGAGCGTGCCCCGGTCCCAGCCCAGCACGTGGCGCAGCAGCCGCTCCGCGTCGAGGCCGGGATCGCGCACGCCGGCCTCGGCCAGGCGCCGCGACGCGCGGACGAGGAGGGCGTCCGCCGTCAGTAGAGCCAAAGGCCCTCCCGCGCGGGCTGCGCCGTGGCCCGCTCCACGCCCAGCAGCCACTGCCGCTCGGGCCACGCGCTATGCAGCCGCACCGCGTCCTTGAGCCGGACCCGGCCCGGGCCCGGCGCGCCCAGGATCTCGCGCCAGGCCTCGGACCACCGCCGGGGCCGCATGTGGATGGGGTCCAGCCCGTACCACTCGGGCCGCAAGGGTGCGAGGCGCGCCGAGCGGCGCCGGGCGAGGTCTCGCAGGCCGTCCACCACCTGCTCGGAGGTGCGCAGGACGTCCTCGAAGGACCGGCGACAGGCGGGCACGAAGAGCGTGCGGAAGAACAGGAACGCCGCCCGGGAGAGCCGGCGGATCCTGTCCAGCGGCAGGTCCGTGACGACGATGTCGTCCGTGAAGCGCTGCAGGCGCGTCACGCAGGCCTCCACCCAGTCGAGGACGAGAGGGGCGTCGGCCCCGTACAGGATGTCGTTGCCGACGTCGGTCACCAGCGCCCGCGTGCGCAGGGCCGGCCGGCCCTCCAGCGCCGCCCACAGCCCGCAGTCGAGGATGCCGGGCAGCCGCCGGAAGGCGACGGTGCTCGGCAT
Organism: Vicinamibacteria bacterium; assembly: GCA_036556965.1. Lineage (GTDB taxonomy): Bacteria > Acidobacteriota > Vicinamibacteria > Fen-336 > Fen-336 > DATBIO01. Next base: position 1,158 of record DATBIO010000144.1, on the reverse strand, counting down.
GCCGTAGGAGCGGCCGAGGCCGAGGGCAGCCATCACCTCGACCGCGGGACCCCAGCTCTCGCGCGCCGTGGCCCGCAGGGCGGGAAGGCCGCGGGTGAGGTTGCTGGCGCCGAGCGCCACGACACGCTGGGGGTGGTCCACGCCGGCCCGGTCAGACGGCGGGCTTCAGCCCCTTGAGCTTCTCGGCCTGGTGATGGGCGATGAGGCTGCCCACGATCTCCTCCAGGTCGCCGTCCAGGACCTCCTGAAGGCGGTGCAGGGTGAGGCCGATGCGGTGATCGGTGACCCGGTCCTGCTGGAAGTTGTAGGTGCGGATCTTCTCGCTGCGGTCGCCGCTGCCCACCATGCTGCGCCGCTCGGAGGCGATCTGGTTCTGCTGCTCGGCCAGGGCCACCTCGAAGAGGCGCGCGCGCAGCACCTTCATGGCCTTCTCGCGGTTCTTGATCTGGCTCTTCTCGTCCTGGCAGGACACCACCGTGTTGGTGGGCAGGTGCGTGATGCGCACCGCCGAGTAGGTGGTGTTCACGCTCTGCCCGCCCGGGCCGGAGGAGCAGAAGGTGTCGATGCGCAGGTCCTTGGCCTCGATCTTGACGTCCACCTCCTCGGCCTCGGGCAGCACCGCCACCGTCACCGCGGAGGTGTGGATCCGCCCGGCGGCTTCCGTGGCCGGGACGCGCTGTACTCGATGGACGCCGCTCTCGAAGCGCAGCTTCGAGTACACGCGGTCGCCCTCCACCATGGCGATCACTTCCTTGATGCCGCCCTGGCCGGCACGGGTGATGGACACCACGTCCATCTTCCAGCGCTGCAGCTCCGCGTAGCGCTGGTACATGCGGAAGACCTCGGCGGCGAACAGCGCCGCCTCCTCGCCGCCGGTGCCGGCCCGGATCTCCAGGAGGACGTTCTTCTCGTCGTTGGGGTCCTTGGGCACCAGCAGCAGGCGGATCCGCTCCTCCAGCTCCTCCCGCCGCGACTCCAGCGTGCGCAGCTCCTCGTGGGCCATCTCGCGCAGCTCGGGGTCGTCCTCGGTGCGGATCATCTCCTGCACCTTGGCCAGCTCGCCCAGCGTCGTCTTGTACGCGCGGTAGCCCTCGGCCAGCGGCGTGAGGTCCTTGGCCTCGCGGGCCAGCTTCTGGTAGGCGGAGGGGTCCTGCAGCA
>DATBIO010000143.1:0-6699 GCA_036556965.1 Vicinamibacteria bacterium | reverse complement strand
CAGGAAAAGCGCCCCCCCCATGAGCCCGATCTCCCCCAGGTTGGAGGAGAGAAGGTACATCAGGTACTTCTTGATGTTGTCGAAGATCCCCCTCCCCTCCTCGACCGCAGCCACGATGGAGGCGAAGTTGTCGTCGGTGAGGGTGATGGCCCCGGCGTCCTTGGTGACGTCGGTGCCCGTGACCCCCATGGCCACGCCGATGTCCGCCTTCTTGAGGGCGGGAGCGTCGTTGACGCCGTCCCCGGTCATGGCCACGTAGCGGCCCGCCTTCTGCCAGGCGGTGACCACGCGCAGCTTGTGGGCGGGTGACACCCGCGCGTACACCTCGATGTCCGCGACGTGGCGCGCGAGCTCCTCGTCGCCCATGGCGTCCAGCTCGGCGCCCGTCACCAGCCGTCCCTGCTTGAGGATGCCCAGCTCCCGGGCCACCGCCGCCGCCGTCAGCGCGTGGTCGCCCGTGATCAGGACGGGCTTGATCCCGGCCCGCTCGCACGTCGCGATGGCGCGGCCCGCCTCCGGCCGGGGAGGGTCGCTCATCCCCGCCAGCCCCAGGAACGTCATCCCGCGCTCCGCGTCCTCCAGGGTCGCGTGGCGCTTGACGGCGACGGCGAGGACGCGCAGGGCCTGGCCGGCCATGTCGCGCGCGGTCTGCAGCAGCCGCTCGCGCTCGCCCGGCCCCATCGGGCGCTCGCCCTCGGCGTCCAGGACGCGCCGGCAGCCGGCGAGGACGACCTCCGGGGCGCCCTTCGAGTAGGCGACGACGCCGTCGTCGGGCGTCCGGTGCAGCGTCGTCATCCTCTTGGCCTCGGAGGTGAACGGGATCTCGGCGACGCGGGGGTAGCGGCCGTCGAGCTCGTGCCTGTGCAGGCCGGCCTTGGCCGCGGCCACGAGGAGGGCGACCTCCGTGGGGTCGCCCCTCGCGGCGCATCCCGCCGGCGTCGCCGCCCGGCCGCCTTCGTCCCCGGCGGGCCGGAGTCTCGCGTCGGAGGCGAGGACCGCGCCGCGCAGCAGCGCCACCACCGCGGGCGGCGGCGGCACGGGAGCTCCGGCCTCGAGGAACGCGCCGCCCCGCGCGTAGCCGGCCCCGGTGAGGGTCAGGCTCCGGCCGGCGGCGAAGACCCGCCGCACCGTCATCTCGCCCGTGGTCAGGGTGCCGGTCTTGTCGGACGCGATGACGGATACGCTTCCCAGCGTCTCCACCGCCGACAGGCGCCGCACCAGGGCCTGGCGCCGCACCATTCGCTGCGCTCCCAGCGCCAGGGAGATGGTGACCACGGCGGGAAGCGCTTCGGGGACCACGGCCACCGCCACCGCGATGCCGAAGATCACCATGTCCCAGATGGACTGCCCCCGCAGGACGCCCAGGACCACGATCAGGGCGACGACGGCCAGGGCGGCGCGCGCCAGGACGCGGCCCACACGGTCGAGGTTCTCCTGCAGGGGAGTGCGGCGGCTCTCCACCCCTTGCAGCAGGCGCGCGATGGAGCCGAACTCCGTCCGCATGCCCGTGGCCACCACCACGCCCGTGCCCCGCCCGTAGCTGACGGTGGTGCCCGCGTAGACCACGTTCCGGCGGTCTCCCACGGCCAGGCCGCCGGTGGGTATCGGCTCGGCCGACTTCGTCACGGGCAGCGACTCGCCGGTCAGCGCCGCCTCCTCGAGCGCGAGGTTGACCGCCTCCATGAGGCGGGCGTCGGCGGGCACGCGGGCGCCGGCCTCGAGGAGGACGACGTCGCCCGGCACCAGCTCGCGCGCGAGGACGGACCGCTCCTCGCCGTCCCGCAGCACGGTGGCCACGGGCGCGGCCATGCGCCGCAGGCCCTCCATGGCGCGCTCGGCCCGGTATTCCTGCACGAAGCCCAGGCCGACCGCGAAGAGGAGGATGGCGAGGATGACCACGGCCTCCAGGGCATGGCCCAGGAGCGCCGAGAGAAGGGCGGCCACGACGAGGATCAGGATCAGGACGTTCCTGAACTGGGCGAGGAGCAGGCTCCACGGGGACACCGCGCGGGCCGCGTCCAGCTCGTTGGGGCCGTGCTCGGAAAGGCGGCGGACGGCCTCGTCGCGGGTCAGGCCATGCTCGCCGGCGGCGAGCCGGTCCAGGACCGCCGGCACGGGGAGCGTGTGCCACGGCGGCTCGCCGGCCGCGGCCACGGCTTCGCCGGAGCGGGACGGCAGCGAGGTCCCGCCTCTCTCGGCCGAGAGCGCCGCCCTCCCCCTCACGCGCGCGTCCCTCCCCGTGCGTCGATGCGTCGCCGTCAGGCCCGGAGCACGAGGGGCGCGGCCGCGCTCTCGGCGGGTTCCGCGACGCTCTCGGGCAGGCAGAACGACCGGGAACGCGCCGGTCAGGCGTGCCGCGCGCCGCCGAGCGGGGCCCTGGGCGCCGGACGGTCGTACATCTCCTCCTGGAGCAACCGCCGTGCCGTCGGACGCGGCGCCGAAGTCCGCCCAAGCCGCTCATTTCACCCCGGCGCCTCCGCAAGCCTTGCGGGGCGGCACGGAGCCGGCGAAATGGTGGCCGCCGGCGCGGGGGGCCTCAGTTGCGCGCCGTGGATGCACCCGCGGCGCCACCGGGCCCGCGCCGCGCGTCCTCTCCGCCAGCGCGAGGGTGCTCCCGCCAGAGCACCGGCTTCGCGAGCGCCATGAGGATGAGCACGAGGCCGAAGGTGCAGACCATGGTGGCGCCCGTGGGCAGGTCCACCTTGACCGAGAGGTAGATGCCGAGGGCCGAGACCACGGTCCCCATCGTCCAGCCGATGGCGAGGCGCCGGCCGATCCTGTCGGCGTAGAGCATCGCCGCCACCGCGGGCACGATCAGGTAGCAGAACACCAGGAGCACGCCCGCGATGGCCACCGAGGACGTGACCACGAAGCCGAAGGAGGCATAGAAGAGGAAGTCCCACAGGCGCACGTTCAGGTGCTGGATGGCCGAATCGTCCCCCCGGTGGTGCGCCAGGGAGATGGCCAGGAACTGACGGCGGAACGCGTAGTGGAAGGCGCCGACCACGGCGTAGAGGAGGGCGGTCTCGAGCACCTCCTCCCACGACACGGCCAGGATGTTCCCCACCAGCATGTCCTTGAGGTGCTCGCTCTCGGAAGTGGCCTTGCTCATGGCCAGGATGGCGGCGGCGGAGGCCACCGCGTAGGTGATGCCGATGATGGCCTCCTGGGGGATGCGCGCCCGCTTCGTGCGGATGGTGGAGAAGATCGCCGCTCCCACGAAGGTGAACCCGAGGGAGATCCAGTACACCCACGGGCCGTGCGGGTCGCCACCCGCGAAGGGGAGCAGGATGGAGATGGTGGCCCCGAGCGCCGCGATCTGGGCGAGGGAGAGGTCCACGAAGATGACCCCCCGCTCCACCACGTGCACGCCGAGGTAGGAGTGGATGCCGGTGAGGATCAGGCTGGCCGCGAAGGGCGCGGTCAGGAACCTCAGGGTGTCGAGGTCCACGTCACCGCCCTCCGGTGGCCTTGATGGCCTCCACGAGCAGCTTCACGTCGTAGTCGAAGAGCGCGATGTAGTCGGTGATCTCCGGGAGCGCTCCCACCGAGGGCGGCATCACCACCACCCTGGCTCCCGTCTCGCGCGCGATCGAGTTCGGCGTCTTGAGGTCGAAGTAGGGCTCGACGAGGATGAGCTTCACGTCCTGTTCCTTCATCGCCTTGATCAGGGCGAGGGTGTGCGAGGGGGACGGCGGGATGCCCGGCTTGGGCTCGACGTAGCCCATGACGTCCAGGCCGAAGTGGTCCACGAAGTTCGGCCAGGAGCGGTGATAGGTGACGATCTTGAGCCCCTTGTGGGGGGCCATCTGCGCCTGCCATCCCTTGTCGGCGGCGGTCAGCCGCCGCTCGAAGTCCGCGGCGCGCTGGGCGAAATGGGCGGCGTTGGCGGAATCCATCGCGGAGAGCTTGGCCTGGACCGCCTGGGCGATGCGCTTCCCGTTGTCCGGGTCCAGCCAGTAGTGCGGGTTGCCCGAGGGGTGGACGTCGCCCATGGCGCGGGTGATCTGGCCGGTCGGGATCTCGAGTATCCGGGCGGTCGTGGAGGCGTCGAGGTAGCCCGGCCCCCCGGGGTGGATCCTGGCGTTCCGGGCCTGGGTGATGAGCGGAGGCAGCCACCCGATCTCCAGCTCGCGGCCCACCACCACCAGGAGGTCGGCCTTGTTGAGCTTGAGCATGAAGCTGGGCTTGGCCTCGACGTAATGCGGGTCCTGATATCCGCGGGCCATCGACTCCACGGTGACCTTGTCCCCCGCCACCTCGCGGACGATGGAGGCCATGTCCGGCGTGGTGGTGACGACCTTGAGGGCGGCGCCCGCGGGGGCGCCGCCGGCGAACACCGCCCCCGCCAGGAGGAACAGCCTGCGTGTGATCATGGGCGCACTCCCCTGCATCAAAACGTGTGGGCGCCGTGGGCGCCGATGGAGAACAGGAACTGGAAGAGCAGCTCGTCGGCCTTGATGCCCTCCCCGTACGACACGTGCCGGTACTGGGCGCGGACCTGGCTGAATTCGCTCGGCCAGTAGGTGAGGGTGGCGGAGACGGCCTTGTCCACCAGAGACGGATCGTCCGCGCGTTCCGAGCGATCGAGGCGCAGCCCCGTGAACCAGCGCCGTCCGAACTGGTAGTCCGCGGAGCCGTAGACGCCGAAGGCGCGGGCGACCTCTCCGCCCGCGAGGTCGCGGCGGCTCCAGACGAGCTCCGTGCGGGCGAGGAACCGGCGATAGATGGCTCGGCGCAGCGGCCGCCAGCGCAGCGTCAAATCGGCCCCCATCAGCTGTGTGTGCAGTCCGTGGACCCCCTCCACGCTGGTCCCGTGGGCGAACGATCCGCCGAAGTCGACGTTGGTCGACTCCGTGAGGTCGCGGTAGCCGCGCAGGCGCCCGACGTAGGTGAGGTCGCCCCGCCGGGGGGCGCGGAAGAGGTCCGGCGACTCCCCGCGGAAGACCTCGCCGATGGCCTCAATGAAGAGCACGGGGTTCGGGAACAGTCGCGAGAGGGACAGCCCGGCGTCGGAGATCCCCTCTTCCCCGCCGACCAGGTCCTGGGTCACGAGCGGGCGGTCCGTCCAGGGCAGGATGTGGTTGTGCATCTGGTTGACCTTGCCGAAGGAGGCCCGCATCTTGCCGACCTTCAAGAGGAAGTCCGCCGGCAGCGCGGTGAACGTTATGAACGCCTCCTCCACGCCCACCTCCTCCGGCGAGAACACCAGGAAGAAGTCGGCCCGCGCGTAGGGATCGACGACGGCCTGGAACGACGCCTCCACCTCGTGCAGCTCCAGCGAGGGAGGGGCGAATTCCGATTCGTTGCTCCCGATGGCGCCGAGGAAGTCACCGATGACGGCGATGTCCGGGTTGAAGACCTTGGAGGACGCGCCTGAGCCGGAGACGGGAAGCGGACCGCCGGGCTCGCCGGCCCCCCCCGCCCCCGGAGCGTCGGTGGGGGGAGGCGGTTCCTCCGGGGCGGGACTCGGCGAGGGCGAGGGCGACGGGGACGGTGCGGGAGACGGCTCAGGGGGAGCCGGTGCGGGAGACGGGTCCGGGGGAGCCGGTGCGGGAGACGGGTCCTGCGGAGCCGCGGCGGCAGGGAGGGGGCCGGCAGCGGAGGCGACGGCGAGACATGCGGCGACCGCGAAGGCCCGAGAAGCCAGGGCTCTAGGCACGCAGTTCCTCGTTGACGGAAGGCAAGGACAGGCGGCCCGCCGCAGGGGCGCGGCGGAGGATCGCTCGTGCGGGCTCTAGGCGGGCGGGGCCCGAGTGCTGCGGGACGAGACGACGACGAGGCGGGGTCGCCCCTGCCGCGGGGGCACCACGGCGGAGGCCGGGAGGGGCCGCAGTCCGCCGGCCGAGAAGCGGTCCTCCACCTTGGAGGCCAGGGGATGCGTCAGGCAGGCATGGCAGTGCGTCGGCGTCTTCAGGTGGCAGTCCAGGCCGTGGTGCTGGACGGGGTCCGTGGCGAGCATGGCCGCGAACCCCACCGCCATCAGCACGGCCCACCCGCGGAAGCGGGCCCGCGACGGGCCGATCACTCGCCTGCGCTCCCCTGGGAGCCCATCTCCGCCTCGTAGATTAGCCCGATCCGCGCCGAGTTGACGAGTCGCTAGAGCTCCGGCGCGTAGTGCAAGGGCACCTCGGGGGCCGGCGGCAGGGTGTCCGAGATGGGATAGCCCTCCATCTGCAGCGCGCCGATCAGGGGCTCCAAGCGCAGGCGCGCCGCCATCCCGGGGAGGGCCGACGCGATGGGCAGTGGATTGCCGTCGCGCACGCTCCAATGGGCGACGCGCAGCCGCGTCCCCGTGACGGCCCCGGCCAGGACTTCGCCCGGCTCCCACTCGCAGACCATCAGCGCGGCGCGATAGGGCGAGATCTCGCGGAGGCTGTAGGGGCGTGAGCAGGCCCGCAGCACCGCGCGGACGTCGAGCGGCTGCGCGGGGGGCGGAGACGGCGCCGCCGGACCCTCCGGCACGGGAGGGGCCTCCCGTTGCCAGCGTGCGAGGTCGAGCGCTTCCACGTGGAGGTCGGGGTAGCGGTCGCTGGCCGGGTGGGCGGTCAGCCGGGCGGGCCGGCCCGCCAGCTCCAGGGAGGCTGGATCCAGGGGCGCCGCGAAGACGTCGTAGTTGGAGCGAGAGTGGTCGTGGTCGCCGGCCGAGGCTCCGAAGGCCAGCATGCGGCCGTCGCGCGACACCATCGGGAAATACAC
>DATBIO010000142.1:0-9688 GCA_036556965.1 Vicinamibacteria bacterium | reverse complement strand
GCTGACCGCGGGCTCCCTCTTCCACGTCTCCGCCGACCCGCACGACAGCTGGGTGGTGGGCGACCAGCCCTACGTCTCGCTCCACTTCATGGGCGCGGACGCGTACGCGAGGAAGTAGGCGCCCGCGCCGGGCGCGCGAAGGAGGCGGCATGAGAAGACGAGGAGCGCGCGTCCGGGCGGCCCTGGCCGCCACCGCGCTGGCGGCGGGCCCGTCCGCGGCGTCACGCGCGGAAGCCCCGGCGCCGTCGAAGCCGTTCGTGGTCGAGTACTACTACAAGGCGAAGTGGGGCCACTTCGACGAGTTCCTGCGCCTCTTCAAGAAGAACCACTACCCCGTGCTCCTCAAGGAGAAGGAGATGGGCCGCATCGTGCGGGTGGACGCCGTCCGGCCCCGCTACCACGCCACCGAGGACGGCCGCTGGGACCTGCGCGTGACCATCGCCTGGCGGGACGCGGCCACCGCCAGCGACGGATTCGACCCCGCGCCCCTCGTGGCCGACCTCTTCCCCGACAAGGCCGCGTTCGAGAGGGAGGAGCAGCGCCGCTTCGAGCTGCTCCTGGCGCACTGGGACCTGCCGCTCCAGGAGGCGCCGCTGGACAGGTGAGGGAGACGAAGGAGGCGATGCCGTGACGGCCGTGCTGCTGGCGATATGGATGGCCCAGGGCGCGACCCCGTCACCGGCGGGGACGTCGGCGGACGGGTTCCGCGAGGTCATGACGCGGCTGGCGCGGGCCTGGTCTACGCAGGACACCGCGCTGGGGCTGTCCTGCTTCACCGCGGATGCCGTCTACATGCAGCCGCCCGACCTGCAGCTCTACCGGGGCGCCGAAGAACTGCGCAAGGTGTTCGGCGCGCTGAAGCCGGGCACCTTCATGGAGTTCCACCACCTGGCCTTCGACGCCGCCACGCAAGTGGGCCTCGGCGAGTTCTCGTTCGGCGAGACGGGCGCGCCGCGGGCCGACCACGGCGTGGCCGTCGTCCGCTTCCGCGACGGCCGCATCGCCTCGTGGCGCGAGTACTTCCAGCCGGGGCCGACCCGCTTCGAGGAGTTCGTGGCCGTGGAGGGCAAGACCTGGACGTGGACGGGCCGCGACTACCCCTGAGCCGCGCCGCGGACGCACGGCCCGGGGCCGCCCTCAGCGAAAGCGCGCGTCCGCGGGAAAGCGCGCGCGCGCCTGCGCCGCCTGGCGGCGCGCCTCCGCCGTGTCCCCCAGCACGAGCAGGGTCCGCACCACCGTCCAGTAGGCGTCGGCCTGGGGGTCGGCCTCCAGGAGGCCGGCGAGCGCGCGTCGCGCCTCGTCGTCCCTCCCCTGCGACCGATACAGCGTGGCCAGCCCCACCCGGCCCTCGCGCGAGCGCGGCTGGGCCGCGATCTCCGCCTGGAACTCCTTCTCCGCCTCCTGCGCGCGGCCCAGCCGGGCCAGGCAGTCGCCCATGTTCGCGTGCAGGTTGCGCACGATGGCCTGCGGGCGCAGCCGCTTCGCCTCCTCCGCGCGGCGGAAGGAGAGGAGCGCCTCCTCGTAGCGTCCCGCGCGCTGCGCGGTCACCCCGAGGATGAAGTGGCTCATGATCCGCTGCCGGTCGGCGGCCACGCTGCGCCGGGCCAGGTCCGCCGCGCGCGCCAGGTCCCCCTTGTCCATGAAGAGCTGGGCCAGGACCTCGAAGCCCTGGCCGGGGTTGCGCGCGGAGGCGATCTCCGCATGCGACAGCGCGCGGCGCAGGTCGCCCTCCAGGGCGTAGGCCCTGGCCAGGGCCAGGTGCGTCTCCGCGCGCTCGGGGGCGAGCTCCAGCGCCTCCACCAGGGCCGCGATGCCCTCCTGCGCGCGGCCCAGGGTCATCAGGCTGAGGGCGAGCAGCTCCCAGGCGTCGAGCATGCGCGGGTGCGCGGAGAGCACCTTCCGGAGCTGGGCCACCGCCTCCTCGTGGCGCTCCTGCTGGCGCAGGGCGATCCCCCGCTTCAGCTCCTCGTAGGCGCCGATGGTGTCCTTGGGGTCGGGCAGCGCCTCCCCCGCCGCCACGGGCGGGGCGCCGGCGCCGATGTAGCCCAGCGCCTGGAGCTTCTCACGCGTCTCCGCGGAGACCTCCTCCGGCGCGGCGGGGGCCGCGGAGGCGACCTCCTTCTCCAGCCAGGCCGCCATGCCCGCCGCCGCCGCCCCCTTCGCCGCGGCCAGGTTGCGCCGCTCCCCCGGGTCCGCCGCCAGGTCGTAGAGCTCGGGCCGGGGCGCGCGGATGAAGCGGAAGCGGCCTTCCGTGGCCGCGTAGAGGTCGCTCCAGCCGAAGTGCAGCCGCGGGTAGAGCGTCTCCGCGTAGACCGGCCGGCCCGGCGCGCGTCCCGTGCGGAGCGCCTCGCGCAGCGAGGCCCCGTCCATGCCCGCGCCGTCGAGGCCGGCCAGGTCGAGCAGCGTGGGCGCCAGGTCCGCATGGCCGACGGCCCCCGCCACGCGGGCGCCGCCGCGCGCGCCTCCCGGCAGGCGCACCAGCAGCGGCACGTGCAGGGCCTCGCGGTACAGGAAGATGCCGTGCTCGGCCTCGCCGTGGTCCCCCAGTCCCTCGCCGTGGTCCGCCGTCACCGCGACCAGCGCGCGGTCGAGGAGGCCGCGCCCCCGCAGCCGGTCGAGGAAGCGGCCGAGCAGCTCGTCCGCATGGGCCACCTCGCCGTCGTAGGGCTGGGCGTGGCCGCGGTGGGCGGCGGGCGGCGTGTACGGCCAGTGCGGCTCGTAGAGGTGCAGGAAGGCGAAGAAGGGCGCCTCGCCCTGCGCCTCGACCCAGGCCCCCAGCGCGTCCACCGCCACCGCGCCGTCGCGCTGGAGGGTGGCCAGGGACTCGCCCGCCCCCGCCAGCTCGATGGCGTCCTCGTAGTAGTCGAAGCCCTGCGCGATGCCGGTCTGCCCGCGGAGGACGTAGGCGGAGACCGCCCCCCCGGTGCGGTAGCCCGCGGCCTTGAAGCGCGCGGCCAGCGTCGTGCGCTCCGCGGCCAGCGTGAAGCCGATGTTGTCGCGCACGCCGTGGCGCGGGGGAAGGAGGCCGGTGAAGAGGGAGGCGTGCGCGGGCAGCGTCAGCGGGCAATGGCTGTAGGCGGCCTCGAAGGCGACCGCCTCGCGCGCCAGCGCGTCGAGGGCGGGCGTGCGGCCGGCGGCGTAGCCGTGCAGGGGCAGCCGGTCCGCGCGCAGGGTGTCGATGGACACGAGCACCACCGGGGCCCGTGCGTAGGTCCCGACCGAGGCGGGGCGCCGGCAGGCGCCGCCCAGGGCCAGGACGAGGGCCGCGCCCCAGAGCGCGCGGCGTGGCGCCGTCACCGCCGGCGCCGGTACGTGCCGCGCCGCCCGCCGCTCTTGCTCATGAGGCGGACGTCGCTGATGGTCATGGCCGGGTCCGCCGCCTTCACCATGTCGTAGACGGTGAGGGCGGCCACGGCCACGGCGTGGAGGGCCTCCATCTCCGCGCCCGTCCTGGCGTCCGTGCGCACGCGCGCCTCGATCTCGAAGCCGTCCCGGCGCGCGGCCAGGGTCACGTCCACGAAGCTCAGGGGCAGGGGGTGGCACAGCGGGATGGCCTCCGACGTGCGCTTGGCCGCCTGGATGCCGGCCAGGCGCGCCACCTCCACCACCCCGCCCTTGGGACCGCCGCCCGCGCGCACCAGGCGCATGGCCGCCGGGGAGATGCGGATGCGCCCGCGCGCCACCGCTTCCCGCGCGGTCACGGGCTTGTCCGAGACGTCCACCATGCGCGCGGCGCCGCCCGCGTCCAGGTGGCTGAGGCGGCGGGGGCGCTTCACCGCCGCCATCATAGTGTGGGCCCTAGTCGCCGTCGCGCTCCAGGAAGTTCCCGAGGAGGAGGGCGGGGGCGCGCTCCCCGGCCTCCGCGCGCTGCCGTCCCGCGTCCATCACCACCAGGGCGTTGGCGCGGGCATGGGCCACCACGTCCGCCGAGCCCTGGGTGGGCACGGGCTGGGCGAGCAGGCGTCCCCCCTCGAAGCGCACGCGCGCGGGCAGGTGGTTGGCGCGGCCCGAGCGGTTGCTGACGCGCGCGGCCAGCTCCACCTCCACGCGCGGGCGGGTGACCACGCGCGCGCCCTGCATGCGCAGCAGCGCCGGGCGCACGAACACGTCGAACGTCACCTGCGCGGAGACCGGGTTTCCGGGCAGGCCGAACACCAGCTTGTCGCCGCGCCGGCCGAACACCAGGGGGGCGCCGGGCTTGATGGCCACCTTGGTGAAGAGGAGGCCGACGTCGAAACGGGCCAGGACCTCCTCCACCAGGTCGAAGGCGCCCTCCGAGACCCCGCCGGAGAGGACGAGGACGTCCGAGGCGAAGCCCTGGCGCACGGCCTGGGCGATGCGCTCGTCCTGGTCGGGGACCACGCCCAGCGAGCGCGCGTCCGCCCCCGCCCACGCCGCCTGGGCCATGATCGCGTAGCCGTTGCTGTTGCGGATGCGCCCGCGCGTCGGGGCGTCCCAGACGTCCACCAGCTCGTCGCCCGTCACCAGGACGGAGACGGTGGGCCGGCGGCCCACGCGCACCCGGCCCCGCCCGACCGTGGCCAGCACGGCCAGGATGGCGGGATCGACGGTGTCCCCGCGCCGGAGCACGGTGTCGCCCGTCCTCACCTCGCAGCCCTGGCGCGCGATGTGGGCGCCCGGCTCCACCGGCTCGAGCATCTGCACGCGGGTGCCCGCCGCCCGCGTCTTCTCCACCGGCTGCACCGCGGTGGCTCCGAGGGGCACCGGCGCTCCCGTCATGACCTGGATGGCCTGCCCGCGCTCCAGCGCGCGCTCGGGCTGCTGGCCGGCGCGCACCATCCCCGCCACCTCCAGGGTCACGGGGGCGTGGGCCACGTCCGCGGCGCGCACCGCGTAGCCGTCCATGGCCGAGCGGTCGAAGGGCGGCAGGTCGGTGTCGGAGGCCACGTCCTCGGCCAGGACGCGGCCGAGCGCGTCGGTGAGGACGACCTCTTGGGAAGGGAGGAGCGGAGCGTGGGCGAGGACGATCTCGAGCGCCTTCTCGACGGGAACCATTACGGCGGCCTCCGCCATTGTAGCGCCGGGCCGGCCCCCGGCCGTGAGGCGGCAGGGAGGCCGCCGGATCCTGAGCAAACCCTGACCCGCCCCTGAGACTCGGGACGGCCGGCCGCCTACCTTGCGCGTGCGCGTGGCCGAACGCGCGCAAGGAGGCCCCATGCCCGTGACGACGCTCCGCCGCCGCCTGCCCATCGCCCTCGCCGGCCTGGCCGCCGTCGCGGCGCCGCTCCCCGCACGGGGGCAGGACACCGCGCCCACGCTTCCGGTCACGCACCTGAACGTCCCCGCCGCCTTGGTGGTCAACCTCGAGATGCGCGCGAGCAGCTCGCCGTTCGGGGGGAACCTCAATCGTCGCCGGCCGGACGGGACGATCGAGGCCCAGCCCTACACCGTGCCCGCCGGCTACTCGCTGATCGTCACCGACATCTCCTCCCACCGCAGCTTCGCTTCGCCGCTCCAGCGGACCTTCCACGAGCTGTATCACTGGAGCCCCGACAACCCCAACGGACACCGCGTCATCTACGCCGGAGCCGGGGACTTCACCCAGCGGTACCGCGACTCGAGGTTCGAGGTCCACTTCACGGCCGGGCTCGTGATCGGCCCGGGATGCCAGCTCTCGGGCAGCACGCACCCCGACTCGCTCCTGCCCGGCCGGGGGTTCTGGGTCCAGGGCTACCTGGTCCCCAACCCTCCCCCGACCCCCGACCAGCTGCCGTAGGTGCGCGCCGCCCGCCCTACTTGTGCAGGATCAGGGTGGGCGGGACGGCGCGGTAGTGGTCGCAGCCGGCCACGGGCGTGCGGATGCCGTTGCAGAACACGGTCGGGGGTGAGGTCCCCGGCGGCAGGTCGTAGGTGAAGTTGGCGCGAGCGTTCCCGGTGAGGACGGCCGCGCCGCCGCCCGCGATGGTCGCGTTGGCGGCGGTGTTGACCGCGGCCAGGATGCCGCAGGCGATGCTCCGTCCGCTGGACGCCATGGCCCGCGCGATGCCGTCCTCGAGCCGTTCCTGGGGGCTGAGGCCGACGAGGTCGCCGAGCCAGGAGTCGAGGACGCTGCCCGGGAAGCTGGTGCCGTACACCCGGAAGTGGGTCTTGTGCACGCGGAACACCGGCGTGCCGCGGGCCAGGGTCGGCTCGAAGTACCAGGACAGCGCCACCGGGTAGGTGTTCGGGCCCGCCGTGACCCTCATGCGGTGGACCACCGCCAGCAGGTCCGTCCGCTCCCAGTTCGAGTCGCCCCGTACCAGGCAGGCGCGCGAGAGCCGGGCGTTCTCGTCGTCGGGCGGGGGCAGCTCGACCGCGACGTTGACCGCGTCCGTCCAGAACACGTCGGTGGACCGCGCCACCACGGTGACCCCGGCCGCCCCCCCTCCGCCCGCACCGCCGGCGCCGCCGCCGGTCGGGCAGCACTGGGGGATGAGCGGGCAGCTCCCCGCGGGCGGGGTCGCGGCCATGCCGCCTCCCGCGAAGGCCGCGGTGACGGCGGCGCTGATCAGTCCAGGGCCGGTCACGAGGGGGATGGCGGTGTGCATGGTGTCGGTCGTCTGCGTCTCGTCGCTGAAGGAGATGGCGCCGACCTTGCCCGCGAGGCTGCCCAGGTGGTTCACCTCGAGGATCCCCGACACGTCGCCCGGCGCGGGCGCGCAGTGGTAGGCGGCCACCCGGCCCTGGAAGTTGCACGCCTCGTAGAGGACGACCGAGGTCGGCCGGCCGCAGATGACCTGGAACGAGCGCAGCGCGCGCGTGGGGCTGTCGCCGCGGACGTGGGCGGGCAGCTCGAACTGGTCGAGCTTGGCCGTCCCCGAGGCGACGCTGATGCCGGGAACGGCCTGGCAGCCGTCCAGGCTGGGCTTGTCGCAGAGGAGCACGGTCAGGTTCCCGGCACGGTAGAAGTCGGCCTGCCGCCGCGCGGTCTGTTGCAGCGAGGCGCACGCGCCCAGGGGCAGCGTCGCCAGGACGAGGGGGACGGCGGCTCGGATGCGCATGCGGACCTCCATCGCTTCCGGGGAGGGCACGGAAAGCGCGTCGTTGCGGAAGGGAGCGCCCGCCGCCCGCGCTTTATTTCTTGGATGCGCAATGGAGTGAGATTGCTCACCGCCCGCGCTCGCGCGGACGCGGCGGGGGGCCGGAGGGGAGAACGCCTAGGGGAAGAGCCCGCGCACGCGGGTGGCCTCCGCCACGCGTCCCACGGCCAGCATGTAGGCGCCCGTGCGCAGGTCCAGCTTGTGGCGCTTGGCCGTCTCGTGCACCTCGCGGAAGGCGCGCACCATGAAGCGCTCGAGCTGCGCGTTCACGGCCGCCTCGTCCCAGAAGAAGCCCTGCATGTTCTGGGCCCACTCGAAGTAGGAGACGGTGACGCCCCCGGCGTTGCAGAGGATGTCCGGGATCACCACCACCCCGTGCTCGCGCAGGATGCGGTCGGCCCCCGGGGTGGTGGGCCCGTTGGCGGCCTCCGCCACGATGCGCGCGCGCACGCGCGACGCGTTCTTCATGGTGATCTGGTTCTCCAGCGCCGCCGGCACCAGCACGTCGCACTTCATCTCCAGCAGCTCGCTGTTGCTGATGTGCTCGGCTCCCTTGAAGCCGGCCAGGGAGCCCGTCTGCTCCTTGTGCTGGAGGAGCGCCCGCACGTCGAGCCCGCGGCTCTGGTAGAGGCCGGCGCGGCTGTCGCTCACCGCCACCACGCGCGCGCCGTCCTCGGAGAGGAGGCGGGCGGCGATGGCCCCCGCGTTGCCGAAGCCCTGCACCGCCACCGTGGCCCCCTTGAGCGGCTTCTTCATGACCGCGCAGGCCTCGCGGATGCAGAAGAGCGCACCGCGGGCGGTGGCCTCGTTGCGGCCGCGGCTTCCCCCCAGGGTCAACGGCTTCCCCGTCACCACCCCCAGGGACGAGTGACCCTGGGTCATGGAGTAGGTGTCCATGATCCAGGCCATGGTCTGGCTGTCGGTGTAGACGTCGGGAGCGGGGATGTCGCGGTCGGGGCCGATGATGATGGAGATCTCGGAGGTGTAGCGGCGGGTCATGCGCTCCAGCTCCGTCTTCGACATGCGCTTCGGGTCGCAGGTCACCCCGCCCTTGCCCCCGCCGTAGGGCACGTTGACGGTGGCGCACTTCCAGGTCATCCAGGCCGCCAGCGCCTTGACCTCGTCGAGGGTGACGCCCGGGTGGTAGCGGATGCCGCCCTTGGCCGGCCCGCGGGCGATGTTGTGCTGCACCCGATAGCCGGTGAACACGCGCACGGAGCCGTCGTCGAGGAGGGTGGGGACGGAGACGATCAGCTGGCGCTTGGGCGTGCGCAGCACGTCGCGCATGCCGTCGTCCAGGCCGAGCTTCTCGGCCGCGGTGTCGAACTGCCGGAGGGCGATGTCGAAGGGGTTGAGGTTCTCCTGGGGCATGGGCCTCCGGTCCTCCCGCGCATGCGCGCCTTCATTCCGCCGCTCCCCGGGTCGCGCGGATTCTAGGACCAAGCTTCGCGAAACCCCAAACACGGGCCCCGCGATAGCATGGGGCGATGCTTCCGACCGTGGGCTGGGAGGGGGAGGAGGTCGTGCTGGTGGACCAGCGCCGCCTGCCCGACGAGGAGATCTACCTCCGCTGCCGGCGCATGGAGGAAGTTGCTGACGCCATTAGGGATATGGCCATCCGCGGAGCCCCCGCCATCGGCGTGGCGGCGGCCTTCGGCGTCGCCCTGGGAGTCCGGGCCTCCGCCGCCCGGGGCGAGGCGCTCCGGGCCGAGCTCGAGCGCATCACCTCCACCCTGGCCGCGACCCGGCCCACCGCCGTCAACCTCTTCTGGGCCCTGGCCCGGATGCGCCGCCGCTTCGACCGCGAGGAGGAGCCGCGCGTGCGCGAGGCGCTGCTGGAGGAGGCGCGCGCCATCGAGGCCGAGGACCTGGCCGCCTGCCGCCGGATGGGCGACCTCGGCGCCGCCCTCCTGCCCGAGGGTGTCCGCCTGCTCACCCATTGCAACGCGGGGGCCCTCGCCACCGCGGGCTACGGCACCGCCCTGGGGGTCATCCGCTCCGCCGCGCGCCAGGGCAAGGTCAAGAACGTCTTCGCGGACGAGACGCGCCCGTACCTGCAGGGCGCCCGCCTCACCGCCTGGGAGCTCACGCGCGAGGGCATCCCCACCACCCTCATCGCCGACAGCATGGCGGGCGCGCTCATGGCCCGCGGCGAGGTGGACGCCGTGGTGGTGGGCGCCGACCGCATCGCCGCCAACGGCGACGTGGCCAACAAGATCGGCACCTACACCCTGGCCGTGCTCGCCCGCGAGAACGGCCTGCCCTTCTACGTGGCGGCGCCCCTCTCCACCGTGGACCTCGGCACCGCGTCCGGCGACGCCATCACCATCGAGGAGCGCGCGCCGGAGGAGGTCACGCACCACGGCGGGCGGCGGCTGGCCCCCGCGGGGGTGGCCGTGCGCAACCCCGCCTTCGACGTCACCCCCGCGCGCTACGTGACGGCCATCGTGACCGAGCGCGGCGTCGCCCGTCCGCCGTACAGCGAGTCCCTGCGGGCAGTGGCCGGGTAGGCCGCGGGCCGCGTACAGCGCGCCGGCGAACGCAGTCGCGCCCGAGAGCGCGGCGTCGCCCGTGCACCGACTCGCTCCTGCCGATCGTTGATCGAGCGCCGCAAGGCCTGGGATGCTACGGGAAGAAGGAACGAGGGC
>DATBIO010000141.1:0-6179 GCA_036556965.1 Vicinamibacteria bacterium | reverse complement strand
TCCGCGGCCAGCGCGGCCAGCCGCTGGCCCAGGTCCTCCACCGGGGGCTGGGCGGCGGCCACGTGGTCGGCCAGCGCGGAGGCCCCCGCGGCGGCGTCCGTGGCCTCCGCCTGGGTACGGGCGGCGGCGTCCCCGAGGGCGGCGCCCAGGTCGGCCAGGCGCTGGCCGGCCGCGGCGTGGGCGTTGGCGATCGCCTCCCCCGCCTCCGGCAGCCGGCCCAGCAGCTCGTGCGCCCCTTCCTGGATGCCGGTGATCTCCTCGTTGAGGGCGGCCACCACCGACTGCAGGCGCTCCTTGAGGTCTTCGAAGGCGCCGTCCGCCTTCTCCACGCGCTCGAGCAGCGCGGAGACGGCCACGAAGGCGACGTCGGCGGCGGCCTCGAGGTCGGCCATCAGCCCAGCCCCACCATGCGCGCGGCCTGGCGCACCGCCTCCACCCCCACGTGCAGCGGCGCCATCACGCCGCGCAGCACATCGAAGGCCTCCTCGAGGACGCCGCGACGGCTCTCGCCCGCCGCGCGCGCTTCCGCGGCCGCCGCGCCGAGCCCCTCCAGGCCGGCCAGCGCCGCCTGCAGGGCGCGGTCGATGGTCTCCTGGACCTGCTGCTGGACGCGCGCGGCCGTCTCCTCGCGCAGCTGGCCGCCCCGCGCCTCGACCTCCCCCGCCTGCTCTTCGATCACCGGGGCCAGCCCCTCCTGGCGTGCGTGCAGCCGCTCCGCGGCGAGGCGCGCACGCGCCTCCGCCTGCCCCCGCAGCTCCTCCGTCCACGCGGCGAACTCACGAAGGCGCGCGGCCACGCGCTCCTGGGCCTCCTCGGCCGCCGCCTGCAGCGCCTCCTGGGCCTGGGTCACCTCCGCCACGTCCGCCTCGAGCTGCTGCGCCGTCTCCACGAGCCCGCCGGCCAGGTCCTCCGCGCCGCCGCCCACGTGGTCGGCGGCGCCGTCGGCCACCGCCTGTCCCGCCTCCTCGGCCGCCCCCGCCAGCGCGACCATGGCCGACACCGCGGACTCCGTGGCGTCCTCGAGCGGCGCGCGGGCCTCCTCGATGGCCTCCACCGAGCGCTCCCCGTGCTCCTCGGCCTGCGCGACCTGCGCCGCCAGCTGTCCCTGCTGGTCCTGGGCCTGCTCGCGCGCGGCGCCCAGCGCGGCCACCAGCTGATCCCGCAGCTCGCCCACGCGCGCGCGCCGGTCGGCGAGGTCGGCGAGGACCTCCGCCACCTGCTTCTGCAGGGCCTCGGCCTGGGCGCGCATCCGCGACATCTCCGGGTCCATGCGCGGCACGAACGCGCGCAGCCGGTCGAGGTTCTCGTCGAGGGCCATGCGCGCTCAGCCTCCCAGCAGGTTCAGCAGGCGGTCGATCTCGCCGATCATGCCGCGCGCGACGTCGAGCGCGTCCACCAGCGGCGACAGCTCGGTGGCCGTGTTCTCGGCCTCGCCGAGGACGCCGAGGCCCTGGCCCAGCTCCTCGCCCAGCTCGGCCAGCGACTGTCCGGCGTGCTGCTCCGCCGCCTCTCCCAGCGCCACCGTACCCTCGCCCACCGTGCCCGCCGCGGCCTGGGCCAGCGCCTGCGCGTGGTCCACCTGCGCCGTTCCCTCCTGCTCCGCGGCCGCGGCCAGGGTGGCGTAGACGGCCTCCAGCGCGCCGCCCACCTGCTCACCGTGCTGCGCCAGGTCGGCGGGGACCTGCTCGGCGAAGACGGCCGCCGCCTGGTCGAGCGCCTCGCCCGCCTCCTGGGCGGCCGGGCCCGCCTCGTCCTCCTGGAGAGCGGCGAGGACGGCGGCCTCGGTGGCGGTGTCGGAGAGGGCCTGCGCCTGCTCGGCCAGCGCGCCCTCCGCGCGCTCCAGGGCCGCGGTCGCCTGCTCCACCGCGCGCTCCGCGTCGTCCAGTCCCCTGTCCAGCGCGTCGAAGCCGTCGCGCTCGAGGTCGCCCTCGCCCGCGGCCAGGTCGGCGGACGCCGAGGCCACCGCGCCCGTCAGGCCCTCCTGCGCCTCGGCCACGCGCGGGCCGATGGGCTCCACCTCGGAGCCGCCGGCGGCCAGCGCCCGCTGCGCCAGCTCCTGGAGCTCGGCGAAGGCGTCATCGGAGGCGTCGCGCGCCTCGTCGCCGAAGTCGGAGAACCCCTCGCGCCACGCCCCGAGCTCGTCGACGGCGCGGTCCTCCAGGTCGTGGAAGCGGTCCACGTCCGACTCCACGCCGTCGATGGCGTCGTCCAGGCGGTCGTTGGCCGTGGCCAGGATGGTGTTGAACTCGCGGAGCTTGTCGATGCCGTCGTCGAGGGCGACCATGGATTCCTCAGCCCAGGCGGCCGGCCAGGTTCAGCACGGGGAGGATCCGGGAGACGGCGCCGAGGGCCTCCTGCACGCGTCCCAGGATGTCCTGGGCGCGGCCTTCGAGGTCGACCCCCTCCGCGCTGCACAGCTCGGTGAGCTCGAAGATGGCGGCGCGCACGGGCTCGAAGGCGGGGGACAGGGCGGCGGGCGCCTCCTCGGTCAGCTTCTGGCGCACGGTCACCACGGCCTGGTTGTGGGCGTTCAGCATGCGGTTGGCCGCTTCCACCAGGGCGTCCGCCGCGGCGTCGAGGCCGTCGCCGATGGCTCCCGCGCAGGCCGTGACCTGGCCCGCGAGCGCTTCCTGGCCCGCGCTCCAGCGGTCGAGGAGGGCCGCCTGCGCATCCGCCATCCCCTGGTGCGCGGAGTCGAGGGACGCGCGGAGCGCGTCCACGCTGCGGCCCGCCTCCTCCAGCCGCTCCACCGTCTCCGCCTGCGCGCGCACGACCCTCTCCGCCAGCGCCTGGGCTTCGGCCTCCAGCCTGTCCGTGCGGGCCTCGAGGGCGGCGGCGACGCGCTGCTGCTGCTGCTCGAGCCGGGTCGTCTCGCCCTCCACGGCGGGTGCCACGCCCTCGGCGACGTCCTCCACCGCCCCCGCCTGCTCGCCCAGCCGCTCGAAGGCGTCGGGGACCTGGGTCTCCAGGGTGCGCAGCTCGGTTCCCACCGCGGCCAGCACGGCGGCCGCCTCCCGGAAGGCGCCGTGCGCGTCCTCGGCCCCCTCCGCGAGGCGGTCCTCGAGCGCGCCCGTGCTCGCGACCAGCTCGTCCACGCGGGCGCTGGCCTCGTTGGCGGCCTCGGTCAGCTCCTGGCAGCGCTGCGCCGCTTCCTCCAGGAGGTCGTTGATGATCGGATCGGCCATCGCCCCTCACCCGCCGGGCGGGCGGAGAGTACCCAAGGGTCGCCTACGGAGTCTTCACCCTTGTTTGAGTCCGGGGGACGGCCTCTTGCTCACGTCGGCGGGGAGGGTGCCCGCCGGGGCCGCCGCGTCCGCCGCCTGCGCGCCGGCGGCCAGGGGCGGCGCGGCCGCGGCGCTGGCCTTCAGCCGCTGCAGCAGCCCTTCCAGGCTCAACCCGGTGAGGGACTCGATCACCGGAGGCACCTGGGCGATCACCTTGGCCACGTCGCCGGTGATGCGCGACAGGCCGGTGTCGCCGTCCGCGCCGGTGTTGACCATGGTGATCTTCTCGATGCGGCTGAGCGGCTCCGCCACCGCGCGGGCGATCTCGGGCAGGATGGGCACGAGGATCTGCAGCACCGCCGCCTCGTTGTACTTGCGCCAGGCCTCCGCCTTCTTCTCCATGGCCAGCGCTTCGGCCAGGCCCTTGGCCTTCTGGGCCTCCGCCGCCGCCTGCCCCTCCGCCTGCAGCACGGCGGCGGCGGCCAGGCCCTTGGCCTTCTCGCCTTCCGCCACCGCGGTCAGGCGTGCGCGCTCCGCTTCCGCCTCCGCCTCCACCTGCTTGCGGTGGGCGTCGGCCAGCGTCTCGATCTCGTAGCGCTTGGCGTCGGCCGCGCGCTTGATGGTGGCGTCCAGCTCCTTCTCCTTGCGCTTGATCTCCTGCTCCTGGACCTGGATCTCCATGGTCTTCTGCTGGAGGACCCCGGCCATGTCCGCCTCCGCCTGCTTGCGGTTGGCCACCGCCTTCTGCTCGGCAATGGCCTGCACGGCCTGGAAGTTCGCGATCTCCGCGGCGCGGTGCGAGGTGGCGTCCGCCTCCTTCTGGCGGCGGGACCGGTCCGCGTTGGCCTCCGCCACGGCCGCGTCCCGCTTGGCCTCCGCCTCCTGGGCCAGCCGTTGCGCGGTGGCCTGCCGCTCGCGCGTCTCGCGCTCCGCGTCCGCCTGGGCGATGGAGGCCTCCTTGAGGGCCACTGCTTCCGCGATGGCCGCCGTGCGCTTCACCTCCGCGATGCGCGGCTTGCCCAGGGCCTCGAGGTAGCCGTGCTTGTCGCGGATGTCGCGGATGGTGAAGGAGTCGATGCCCAGGCCCATGTTGGCCAGGTCGCCCGCGGAGACCTCCTGCACCTTCTGCGCGAACTGGTCGCGGTTCTTGTAGATGTCCTCCACGCTCATGGTGCCGAGGATGGCGCGCAGGTGGCCCTGCACCGTCTCCAGCGCGATCTTCGCGATCTCCTCCGGCGCCTTGCCCAGGAAGCGCTCGGCGGCCGCGTGCAGCGAGGCCTCGTCCTTGCGGATCTTGATCTGGGCCACGCCGTCCACGATGACGGGCACGCCCTGCGAGGTGTAGACCTCGGGGGTGGTCACGTCGAGGGTCATGATCTCCAGGGAGAGCACGTTCCAGGTGTGGAAGAGGGGGTAGACCATGCCCGCGCCGCCGGTGATGAACCGCACCCGCCCGCGGCCCGAGACCACGATCACCTCGTTGGGGCCCGCCTTCTTGAGGAACGACGAGAAGGTGACGATGACGCCGATGACCAGGACGGCCACCACCACCACGGACAACAGGACGCTGCCCGCACCCAAGCCAAGGTCCATGTGCGCCTTTCCGCCCCGCTAGGGGCGAGGGTCCAGCTTCACCACCAGCGTGGATCCCACCATCTGCACCACGGTGACGTGCGCGCCCCGCGGGACCTCGCGGCCCTCGGCCTCGCGCGCGGAGGCCGTGAAGCGCTGGCCGTTCACGAGGGCCGCCACCTCGCCCAGGCCGCCGCCGGGGATGGGGGTGAGCACCTCCGCGCGCGCGCCCTCGAGGTCGGCGCTGCGGATCTGGCTGGAGGCTTCCGCCCCCGACATCACCTTCCAGCCCGCGTAGGAGGCGGCGTAGCTGGTGGCCATGCCCGCGGGCACCGCCACCAGCAGGGAGGCCCAGTCGTCCAGGCCCAGGCCCAGCCGCGCGATCAGGCCGAAGGCCCCGAGCGCGCCCGCGAAGGCGGCCAGGGCCAGCGGCGAGAAGAACGGGAAGTGGAACCCGGCGTCGACGGCGCCGTCGGCGTGCACGGCGCCGTGCCCCGAGCCGTCCACCCCATAGCTCCCGTCGGACCCGCCCCCGCCGTGGCCCCCGTCCGGGGCATCGAAGGAGTGCCCCAGGAACGCGGACACCAGCACGTAGCCGCAGCCGAGCGCGGCGAGCACGGCGTAGGTTGCGGTGAGCATGCCCCCTGAGAGAAAGGACGGGCGGGATGGTAGAGCCGTTCCCCGGACCGCACAAGCACGCCGCGGAGCCACCGCCGGCGGCGGCTCAAGCGAGCAGGCACACCAGCGACAGGTGGTACCCTACGATCAGGGAGTAGACGGCGGCCGCGGCCCGCATCAGGTGATGCGCCAGGGGCAGGGCGCGGTGGTGCGCGAGCAGCACGGCTCCCAGCTGCACCATGCTCAGCTTGCCGACCATGAAGGCCAGGGGCGAGCCCTCGTAGAGCCACCGCATGACGGGGTTGAGCTCCCGCGCCAGCTGGAGCTGCAGGAAGGTGAGGGTGAAGAGCCCGTCCGCGAGGTTGCCGAGGAGCACGACGGCGCAGGCGACGGTGAGGCTGAGGTCGATCGGGGCCCGCATGCTGTCCCTCCCGGGTGGGACCAGCGGGGCCCCTGCTCCTGCCCTTTCAAGGAGCTTGCCAACGCGCCAGGGAGGGAACACGGGCCGAAGGGCCCGCGTATGGATGCTAAGATGCCCGGCTCATCCCCGACCGAGGCTGGAGGACTGACGACCGTGAGCGACCTTCGGGGCGACCTGGCATCGCTGCGCATCGACCGGGAGAGGCCCCGCACCAGCCCCTGGCGCTGGCCGCTGCTGCTGCTGGTTCCTGCCCTGCTCTTCCTGGGCTCCTTGTACTTCCTTCAAGTGCGCTCGGCCATGGGCGCGCCCGAAGTGGAGACGGCGCGGCCCAGCGTCACCCAGGC
>DATBIO010000140.1:0-43764 GCA_036556965.1 Vicinamibacteria bacterium | reverse complement strand
TCCATGCGCCGTGAGGGTTCGAGTCTGCGGATCGTAGGAGTCCGCGCCCTGGGCTGTCAACCCGAATATCGAATGCGTGGTGCGATAATCGACCACCGGCCCGACGCGTGCGATAATCGGCCTCGTGAAGGACCCCGTTTCCCGGACCGGGAGCGCGCGCCCGGCGGAGCCCGACCCCGACTTCATGCTCTCCCTGGCGCGCGGGCTGGCGGTGATGCGCGCGTTCGGCAGCGGCTCCCTCTCCATCGCCGAAGGAGCACGGCTCACGGGCCTGTCGCGGGCCGCCGTCCGCCGCTGCCTGCACACGCTGGCCGTGCTCGGCTACGTGGAGGGAGGGGGGGGCCGCTACCGGCTGAGGCCCAGGGTCCTCTCCCTCGGCTACGCCTACCTGCACTCCGACGTCGTGCCGCGCGCTGCGCAGCCCGTGCTGGAGCTGCTGGCGGAGGGATTGAACGAGTCCTGCTCGCTCAGCGTGCTCGACGGCGACGAGATCGTCTACGTGGCGCGCGTGGCCACGCACCGGATCGTCTCCGTGGGCCTGTCCGTGGGGAGCCGCCTGCCCGCCTACTGCAGCTGCATGGGCCGCGTGCTGCTGGCCTTCTCGGGCGACGCCGAGCGGTCGGCCTACCTCAAGCGCGCCAAGCTGGCGCGACACACGCGCCACACCATCGTCCGCCGCGCCGCCCTGCGCGCGGAGCTGGCGCGCGTGCGCAAGGCCGGATACGCGCTGGTGGACCAGGAGCTGGAGCTCGGCCTGCGCTCGCTGGCGGTGCCCGTGCGCCGCCCGGGCGGGCCCGTGGTCGCCGCCATGAGCGTGGGCGTGCAGGCGGCGCGCGTCGAGAACGAGGCCATGGTGCACCACTACCTTCCCGCGCTTCGGGCCGCGGCCGAGGAAGTGGGGCTGGCCATCGGGCATGCGCGGCTCTGACGTGTAGGACAGGCACGCATCGCCACGCGGGGAGGCCGGCCTCGCGTTCGGTGTTCACCCGCTGGTCGGTCGTGCGCAGGCGCTTGGCGCCTGCATCGTGCCAGGTCCATGGCAATCGGCGGACGCGTTCGCCCTGTCTTGGACTTGCGGCCATCTCCTCCTGGCACGCCTCCTGCCATGACCCGCAACGGAGGCGCCGATGAGACAGCAACCCCGTGTTCGCCTGGCAAGCCCGTTCGCGAGCCTCGTCCTGGCGGCGGCGTCCCTGGCCAGCTCGGCCTGCACGCTCGTAGGGCTGGCCATCGGCACCGCGGTCGACGGAAAGGCCGCCAAGAAGGGCCCGGTCGCGCATGTCAGCGGCTGGGAGGCCACGCAGATCGGTCCGGGCACGACCATCACCGTGATCCTGGAGGACGGCGAGCGCATCGAGGGGAAGTACGCCGGCGTGGAAAGCACTCCCCGGTCGCCCGAATACGGCGTGCGCTATGCCCAGGCCCAGGCACGTCTGTCCGAGCTGCCGCTGCCGGGGCTCGATCAGCGCGTCGTCGTCGGCATGAGGTCGGGCCGAGCCGTAACGGGCGTGTTCCTCGGCTTCGAAGCGAACGACGTGTTCGTGCAGCCCGACGGCGAGGCGATTCCGCGTGCGTACCGGCTGCGAGACGTGGCCTCCCTGTCCGCCGAGAACGGCGCGGCGCTTCACGGCACGCGGTTGCAGGAACTCGTCGCGGACCGGCGCCTGCCCGTGCGCCAGCGCCTGGCCGTCGGCGACCGGCGCGTCCCATTTGATCAAGTGAAGACGGTCGAGTTCCGCCGCAGCCGCCACTCGGGCAAGATCACCGGCGCCGCCATGGGACTCACCGTGGATGCCCTCCTGATATTGGCTGCTACCTCCACGGACTTCGGCTCCAACTCGGGTTGCCGGACCCCGAACTGCACGAACTCCTGTCCCTACGTCTACAGCTTCGACGGCCAGCGCTACACCCTGGACGCCGAGCCCTTCGGGCAGGCGCTGTTCGAGGCGGCACAGCGACCGGACTGGACGCGCATGGACCACCTGCGCCCGGTGGACGGGACGTACCGCATCCGCGTGGCGAACGAGCTGGACGAGATCGAGTACGTGGACGAGCTGAAGCTGCTGGTGGCCGAGGTGCCGGCCGGCGGGCGCCTGGTCCCGTCGGCCGAAGGGCGTCTGCACCTGATGACGGCGCCGCTGACGCCCGCGAGGGCCTGGACGCTGGGCGGCGCCGACGTGCGGGCGCTGGTCCGCGCGCGGGACGGAAGCGCCTGGTCCAGCGCGCCGTTCGCGACGGTGGCCCACGGCTCCGACGCGGGCCGCGACGGGGTCGTCCTCGAGTTCGCGCGCCCGGCCGGCGCGGAGCACGTGACCCTCGCCTTCACCGCCCGGAGCACGCCCTGGGCCTCCCGCCTCCTCACGCGCGTGCTGGCCCTCCAGGGCCGCGACCTGCCCGCGTGGACGGCGCGGATGAACGGCGACGCGGCGGCCCGCCGCGAGTTCCTGACGGCGCTGGGCAGGGAAGGACTGCTGGCCCTGCGGGTCTGGGACGGCGCCGGCTGGCGCGACGAGGGCGCGCTCGTCAACCAGGGACCGGCGGTCTGGAAGGAGCAGGCCGTTCGCATCGACCTGCGCGGCATCGAGGGCGTTTTCCTCCGCGTGCGGCTGGACGCGACGCCGGGCATGTGGATGCTCGACCGCGCTTCCGCCGACTACGGCGACGGTGCGCCGCCGCCCGTGCGGGAGCTCTCCCCCACCTCCGCCCGCGACGCCGAGGGCCGGGACCTGCGCGCCCTGCTGGCCGCGACCGATGGCCGTCGGCTGCTCTTGCGCCGGGGCGACGTGGCCGACTTGACCTTCACCGCCGCGCCTGGACCCGACGGGATGTCCCTGGTCCCTGTGCTCGAGGCGACCGGCTACTACACGATCCTGGTGCCCGCGCAGGGCGAGCCCGATCGCGCGGCCTACCAACGGCTCATGCGCGAGCCCGGCGCCTTCGGCGCCTACGCACGCGCGGGGCTGCGCTCCGAGATGGAAGAGGCGCTGGGGACGAACTGAGGCGGGCGCCGGTCACCGTCGAATCAGGGACACCTCAGGAACCGTCACAGGGCCGGCCGGCGGAAACGGCGCCCACCGCCTATCTTCCCCGCCATGCTCCTGCTGAAGCTCGCCCTCGAGTCCGTGGAACGCGCCCTCGCCCTGCTGGAGGCGGCGGGGCCGGGAGCCGAGCCCCACCACCTCCCCTGGCTCAACGCGCGCAGCCACCTCGCGGGGGCGCGGCGCGACATCCTGTGGCTGGTGGAGCGGGCGACGCCGGAGGCGTCCTGCTGACCGCCCTCAGGCGGGCGCGCTGTCGGCGGACGGGCGCTCCGCGCGCATCCCCTGCACGTTGGTCCACGCGAAGAGCAGGCAGATGAGGAACAGGTAGACGGACTTCGCGAGGAGGGCGAGCAGGCCGATGACGACGGCCATCCCGATGGAGATGATGCGCGCGGCGCGCTGGCCGCCGCCCTTGAACATCAGCTCGAAGAGCGAGGCCATGACCTTGCCGCCGTCCATGGGCAGCATGGGGAGCATGTTGAAGATGGCCCAGCCCAGGTTGACCCAGACCACGTAGCCCAGCAGGGTCTCCGCGCGGCCGCCGTCGGGCAGCCCCAGCGCGCGCTTCAGGAAGAGCGCGGGCAGGCCGATGGCCAGGCCGACCGCCGGCCCCGCCGCCGCCACCAGCAGGCGCTGCCCGGGGCGCAGGGGCTCGCGCCAGAAGGTGAGCCCGCCCAGGGTCTCGAGGGCGATGCTCGGCCGGCCGCCGAAGCGGCGCACGCTGAGCGCGTGGCCCATCTCGTGCAGCAGCACGCCGGCGGTGGCGATGACCACCCAGGACACGAGGAGCACCACGTCCCTGGCCTGGGAGCCCAGCAGGGCGACCACTATGAAGAAGATCGGGTTGACGCGCAGGGGGAACCCGAACAGCTTCATCCAGTAGTGCATTCGGCGCCGCCTCCTCGCGAAATCCTATATCGGGCGGGATGGGCACGGCGGTTGCAAGGTCCAGTTGAGTCCCGGAAACCAATGGGAGGAACCATGGCTGACAAGAAGAAGGACCTCGACCGCACGCCGGACGCGAACCGCGATCCGCTGTCGGGTGCGCCCGGAGCGCACCCGGTGGGCGTGGGGGCGGGGGCGGCGGGCGGGGCGGCGGCGGGAGCGGCGGTGGGCAGCGTGGCGGGTCCGATCGGCACCGGCGTGGGCGCGGTGGTGGGCGGGGTGGCGGGCGGGCTCCTGGGCAAGGGCGCGGCCGAGGCCGTGAACCCGACGGTCGAGGAAGAGTACTGGCGCGACAACTACTCGACGCGCCCCTACGTCACCTCGGGCGCCGACTTCGAGACGTATCGGCCCGCCTACCAGTACGGCTGGGAGTCCTACGCGCGCCACCAGGGCAGGCGCTTCGACGAGGTGGAGCCCGAGCTGCGGAAGGACTGGGAGACCCGCCGCGACACGAAGCTGACCTGGGACCGCGCCAAGGAGGCCACGCGCGACGCCTGGCACCGCGTGGAGAGGGCGCTGCCCGGGGACGCCGACCGCGACGGCCGCTAGCCGGCCGCGCGCGCCGGTTCCGGAGCCGGGGCCGGCGCGCGCCTCTCCCCCACCTGCTGGCGCCACATCGCGTAGTACAGGCCCGTCCGCTCCAGCAGCTCCTCGTGCCGGCCCGTCTCCACCACCTTCCCCCGCTCCAGCACGTAGATGCGGTGCGCGTGCATCACCGTGGAGAGGCGGTGCGCGATGAGGATGGTCATGACGTCGCGGTCGTCCCCCACCTCGCGGATGGTGCGGCTGATCTCGTCCTCGGTGAGGGAGTCGAGGGACGAGGTGGCCTCGTCGAAGACGAGCAGGTCGGGGCGGCGGAGGAGGGCGCGGGCGATGGAGAGCCGCTGGCGCTCGCCCCCCGAGACCTTGACCCCCCCTTCGCCGATGAGGGTGTCGAGCCCCTTCTCCGCGCGCGCGAGGAGGCTGTGGCAGGCGGCGCGGTGCAGGGCGTCCAGGCACTCCGCGTCGGTGGCGTCCGGGCGCACGAAGAGCAGGTTCTCGCGGATGGTCCCGGAGAAGAGCTGCGTCTCCTGGGTCACGAAGCCGATGCGCTCGCGGAGCTGGGTCATGTCCACCTCGCGGCTGTCCACCCCGTTGTAGAGGAGGCGCCCCGCCTGCGGGCGGTAGAGGCCGACCAGCAGCTTGACCAGCGTCGTCTTGCCCGCGCCGGAGGGGCCCACGAAGGCGATGGTCTCCCCGCGCTCGACGCCGAAGGAGATGCCGCTCACCGCGGGGGCGGAGGCGGTGCCGTGGCTGAAGCTCACGCCCTCGAAGGCCAGGTCCTCCAGCCTGCCCACGGGGGCCGGCCGCTCCGGGCGCGGCTCGCGCGGAGTGGCCAGGATGTCCTCGAAGTTCTTCAGGGAGACCTCGGTCTCCCGGTAGAGGTTGATGACGGTGCCCAGCTCCTGCAGGGGGCCGAAGATGAAGAAGGAGTAGATCCACAGGGAGAAGAACTGGCCCACCGTGATCTGCTGCACGTAGATCAGGTACAGCATCAGGAAGAGGATGCTGGTGCGCATGGCGTTCACGGACGTGCCCTGCACGAAGGCCAGGCTGCGCAGGTAGCGCACCTTCTTCAGCTCCAGGCCCAGGATCTTCTGGGTCGTGTCGTTGAGGCGCTTCACCTCCTGCTCGGCCAGGCCCAGGCTCTTCACCAGCTCGATGTTGCGCAGCGACTCCGTGGTGGAGCCGGCCAGGGCGGTGGTCTCCGCCACGATGACCTTCTGCACCGTCTTGATGCGCCGGCTCAGGGTGGAGCTGAGCCAGCCCAGGAGGGGCACGGTGGCGAAGTACACGGGGGCGATGACCCAGTGCACGGTGAAGGCGTAGACGGTGACGAAGACGATGCCCACCAGGGTGGTGAAGACCACGTTGATGAAGGCGGCGATCAGCTTCTCCACGTCCGTGCGCACCTTCTGCAGCTTGCCCAGCGTCTCCCCGCTGCGCTGGTCCTCGAAGACGGCGTAGGGCAGGTCGAGGGAGTGGCGGATGCCGTCCGAGTAGATCTCCGCCCCCAGGCGCTGGGTGACCACGTTGATGAAGTAGTCCTGGAAGTTCTTGGCCACGCGCGACACGAAGGCCACGCCCACGGCGGCCAGGAGGAGCCAGCTGACCCCGGAGAGGAACTCGCCGGTGGTGTACTGCCGGAAGCGCATGGCGTAGCGGTCGATGACGTACCGGAACACCAGGGGGTCGAGCAGGGAGAAGACCTGGTTGACGGTGGCCAGGGCCAGGGCCAGGGCGAGCAGGCGGCGGTAGCGCCGCAGGTAGGACCACAGCAGCTTCATGGAGCCGCCATCTAAGCACGAGGGGGGGCCCCTCGTCTGATACAGTCGCCGTGAAGGCGACAACCAGGAGGAGGCCGGTGAAGAAGTTCGTGTTCTTCGTGCTGCTGGTGGCCCTGGCCGGAGGCGGCCTCTACATGTTCGGCCGCTGGCCGGAGAGCAGGCGCCGCGAGCAGGCCGAGCAGGCGGCGGCCGCCGCGCAGGCACAGCTGGCCGCGGCCCAGGAGCAGGTGCGGCTGGCGGAGATGACGGACCACGTCTTCATGGCCCTGTCGCACCTCGCCGACCGCAACTACGGGCTGGCCCGCGACCAGGCCAGCCGCTTCTTCGACCAGGTGCAGGCGGAGCTGCCCAGGGTCACCCGGCCCGAGATCCGCGCCGCCCTGGAGGCCGCGCGGCAGCCGCGGGACGCCGTCATCGCCGCCCTGAGCCAGGGCGACCCCGCCGCCGCCGGCCAGCTCTACGCCATCCTGGAGCGGCTCCGCCAGGCCGCCGGCCGCGCGCCGCTGCCCGGCCTCGCCGCCGGCGGCCTGCCCGCGGCCAGCGTGCCCGCGCCCATGGGGACGCCGTGGTCCCTGGGTCCGGGCAGCGTAGCGCCGCCGGAAGAGCCCGAGGCCGCGCCCACGCCCTGGCCCACCGAGCCCTCGCCGGCGGGGAGCCCGTCGCCGAACACCCTGGGGTGAGCGCCCGCGGCTGACGCGCTGGTGAGACTCCGCGGAGCAGGGCGGCTCCTGGCCGCCGCATGCCTCGTCCTCGTGCTCCTGGCCGTGCTCGGACCGTGGTCCGCGCGACGGGAAGCCTCGGGCGCGCCTCGTCCCAACGTGCTCCTCCTCGCCGTGGACGGCCTGGACGCGCGCGGCGCCTCTCCCCACCTGGCCGCCCTCGCCGGGCGCGCGCGCCGCTTCGACCTCGCCTTCGCGCCGCACGCGCAGCCCGGCCCCGCCCGGCTCGCGCTCTTCACCGGACGCGGCCCGCAGGCCCTCGGCGTCTGGACGGAGCCCGGCGAGCGGCCTCCCGACACCGTGCTCATGCCCGAGCACTTCCGCCGCGCGGGGTACTGGACGGCCCGCGTGGGCCGGGCCGTGGGCGGCGCCCTCGAGGCCCAGGTCGCCTGGGACCACGCGGGGCCGGCGCGCGGCCACGACACGGCCGGCCACCTGGCCACCCTCCTCGCGGAAAAGCGCGCCCAGCCCTTCTTCATCGCCGCCGCCTTCGACGAGCTCGGCCCCGTCCTCCCCGTGGCCGGCGGCGGCCCTCCGGGACCCGAGCGCCCCGCCCTCGCCTTCGCCGACCTCCCCGGACCCGCGCGCGCGGGCGCGCGCCGGCGCGTGGCCGCGGCCACCGACGCCCAGCGCGCGCAGGCCCGGAAGCGGCTCGAGGACCGCATGCGCCGCTTCGACGCGGCCCTGGCCACGGTGATGACCACCCTGGACGCCCAGGGGCTGCGCGGCTCCACCGTGGTGGTGGTGGTGGGCACGCACGGCGTGGACCGGGGCACCCAGGGGGCGCTGCCGCGGCCGGACGTGCTCTTCGAGGACGCCCTGCGCGTGCCCCTGGTCATCGCCGCCCCCGGCGTGGCCGCGGGGCCGGCGGCGGCCCTCGCCCAGACCACCGACGTCTTCCCCACCCTGGCCGAGCTGGCCGCGCTGCCCGCCGTCGCCGGGCTCGACGGGCGCTCCCTGGCGCCGGCGCTCCGCGACGCCGCGCAGGCGGGGCGCGAGGCCGCCGTCTCCGTGGCCCGGCGCGACGCGGGGACCATCGGCCGGAGCGTGCGCACCGGGTCGTGGCGCTACACCGAGTGGCCGGACGGCAGCGCCGAGCTGTACGACCACGGAGCGGACCCGCACGAGCAGCGCAACCTGGCCGGCGACGCCCGGCACGGTGCCCAGGCGGCGCGCCTGCGGGCGCTGATCGACGCCGAGCCGGCGGGCGCGCGGGGCCCCGCGGGAAGGGCGGGGGGCCGCCGCCCCAACGTGGTCCTCCTCGTCTTCGACGACATGAACGTGCACCTCGGCGCCTACGGCTTCCCCGTGCGGACGCCCAACTTCGACCGCCTGGCCGCGCGCGGCCGGCGCTTCGAGCGGGCGTACGCGCAGGTCGCCATGTGCAGCCCCAGCCGGACCTCGTTCCTCTCCGGCTGGCGGCCGCAGCGCACGGGCATCTGGGACAACAACGACCCGCCGCGCCGCCCGGGCATGGTCCCCCTGCAGGAGCACTTCAAGGCGCACGGCTACTTCACGGCCTCGGTGGGCAAGGTGTGGGAGACGCGCTTCGCCTCCGACTTCCACTGGGACCTCGCCGAGCACGACCCCGGCACGGAGGCGGAGCCGGGGCGGCGGGGCCCGAGGCGCGCGCCCCGCGGCCTCGCCGACGTGAGCCAGTACTGGACGAAGACGGACAACCGCGACGAGGAGGAGCCGGACGGCCGGCGCGCGCGGCGGGCCGCGGCCCTCCTGGCCGAGAAGCGGGACAAGCCCCTGTTCCTGGCCGTGGGCTTCGTGAAGCCCCACCTGCGCTGGATCGCGCCGCGCTCCTACTTCGACCTCTACGACCCCGCGGCCGTCGTGCTGCCCCCCGAGCCCGCCGACGACGCCGCCGACATCCCCGAGCTGGCCGTGGAGTTCGAGGCCACGCGCCCGGGGGCGCTCCTGGGGAGCCGCGAGCCGCCCACCGGGGAGGCGCTGCGGCGCCAGGCCATCGCCGCGTACTACGCGACGGTGACCTTCGTGGACGCGCAGCTCGGCGTGGTCCTCGACGCGCTGGACCGGCTCAAGCTGTGGGACGACACGGTGGTGGTGGCCCTGGGCGACAACGGGTTCCACCTCGGCGAGCACCGAGGCCTCTGGCGGAAGGACACGCTGTTCGAGGAGGCGCTGCGCGTCCCCCTCGTCGTGTCCGCCCCCGGGCTCGCCCAGCCCGGGGCGAGCACCGCCGCCCTCGCCGAGCTCCTCGACCTCTATCCCACGCTCACCGAGCTCGCGGGGATCCCGGCGCCGGCGGGCCTGGACGGGCGGACCCTGGTCCCCCTCCTGCGCGATCCGCGGGCGGAGGGGCGCGCGGCCGCCTACTCGTACCGGATGGTCTCCCCGCCACCCTGCGGCGTCTCCCTGCGCACGGCGCGCCACCGGTACACTCAGTGGCCGGACGGCAGCGAGGAGCTCTTCGACCTCTCCACGGACCCCGACGGCGTGCACGACGTCGCCGGGCGGCCCGATCAGGCGGAGACGCTCCTTGCGCTGCGGGCCCTGCGCGCCCGACTGGAGGAGCCACGGTGAGACGCGCCGCGTTCCTCGCGGTGGCAGTGGCGGCGGGCCTGGGGGTGCGGCCGGCGCCCGTGCCCGCGCAGCACGCACTCCGCCCCCACATCGTGCTGCTGGCGGTGGACGGCGTCCTGGCCACGGACGAGGCCCTGCCCTCGGTCCGCGCCCTGGCCCGGCGCGGACGCCCGTTCCTCCACGCCTACCTGCCCCACCCGCTGGCCGACCAGGCGCGGCTCGCGCTCCTCAGCGGGCGCCGGCCCGACCGGGTGGCCTGGGAGCAGGGCGGCGAGCGCCCGCCCGACGTGGTCTTGCTGCCCGAGCACCTCAGGCAGGCGGGCTACTTCGTGGCGCGCGTGGGCCGCGGGCTGGGCGCCGGGCGCGACGCCGCGGTGGCCTGGGAGACGGCCGTCGAGCCCTCGCCCACCGACGCCGAGGCCACGGTGGCCGCCGTGGAAGCGCTGCTCGACGAGAAGAGGGACCGGCCCGCCTTCATCGCCGCGGGCTTCGACGAGCTCGGCCCGGTGCCCGGCGTCTCCGCGCGGTCCGACGCGCCCCCGGACGGACCGGAGCGGCCGGCGGTGGCGCTGGACGACCTCGACGCGGTGGCCCGGCCCGGCCAGACGGCGCGCGCGCGCGCCGCGGGGGCGGGGCAGCGCCAGGAGGCGGCGGTCGCCCACGACGTGCGCGCGAAGCGGCTGGATGCCCAGCTCGCGCGCCTCACGCGCTTCCTCGAGCAGCGCGGCCTGTGGCGCGACACCGTGGTGGTGCTGGTGGGCACGCAGGCCTGCGGCACCGGGCGCCAGGGCGCGTTCGTGCGGCCGGACGTGCTGTTCGAGGAGACCCTGCAGGTCCCGCTGGTGGTGGCCGCGCCCGGACTGGAGGGCCCGGGCCTGGGCGCCTCCGCGCCCGTGGACGTGACCGGCCTCTTCGCCACGCTGGCCGAGCTGGCCGGCGTGCCCGCGGCGGCCGCCGACGTGCCGAGCCTGGTCCCCCTGCTGCGCGAGGCCGGGCGCGGCTCGCGCGGCGCCCTCTCCATGGCCAGCCGGCAGCCGCCGCTCATCGCGCGCAGCGTGCGCACCGCCCGCTGGCGCTACTCGGAGTGGCCCGACGGCAGCCGCGAGCTCTACGACCACGACGCGGACCCGGGCGAGCACACCAACCTCGCCTCCCTCCCCGCCCATGCCGCCACCGCCGCGGAGCTCAGCGCGCTGCTCGCCCCCCCGCCGCCGCCCGCCGCGCCCGCGCCCGTGCCCGCCGTGAAGGGGCGCCGGCCCAACGTGCTCCTCATCGTCCTCGACGACCTCAACGTGCACCTCGGCACCTACGGCTACCCCGTCAAGACGCCCAGCATCGACCGGCTGGCCGCGCGCGGCCGCCGCTTCGACCGCGCCTACGCCCAGTCCCCGATGTGCAGCCCCAGCCGCGCGTCGTTCCTCTCCGGCTGGAGCCCGCTCCGCACGCGCGTGTGGGACAACACGCAGCCGCCCCGCAGGGAGGGGATGGTCCCCATCCAGGAGCACTTCCAGGCCAACGGCTACTTCACCGCCTCCGTGGGCAAGGTGTGGGAGACCTCGTTCGCCACCGACTTCAAATGGGACCTCGCCGAGCACGCCCCGGCGGGAGCCGCCGAGGCCGACGCCGAGGGCGGCGCGCCACGGCCGCGGCGGGGCAAGAACGAATGGTGGATCCCCACCGACAACGCCGACGCGGACGAGCCG
This sequence comes from Vicinamibacteria bacterium, assembly GCA_036556965.1. GTDB lineage: Bacteria > Acidobacteriota > Vicinamibacteria > Fen-336 > Fen-336 > DATBIO01. Next base: position 32,476 of record DATBIO010000140.1, on the reverse strand, counting down.
GACGGCCTCCGTGCCCGCCGCGCGGTGGAGATCCTGGAGGCGCAGCGCGACCGGCCCCTCTTCCTCGCCGTGGGCATCGCCAAGCCGCACCTGCGCTGGGTGGCGCCGCGCCGCTACTTCGACATGTACGACCCCGCCGCCATCACCTTCACCCCCGCGCCCGCCGACGACCTGGCCGACGTCCCCGCCCTCGCCGTCAAGAACCAGAGGCTGGAGCGGCCGGGCCTCATGCTGGCCGGCCGCGAGCCCGCCGGCCTCAACCCGGCCGACGACTTCCGCCGCCAGGCCACCGCCGCCTACTACGCCGCGGTGAGCTTCGCCGACGCGCAGGTGGGCGTGATCCTCGACGCCATGGACCGGCTCGGGCGCTGGGACGACACGGTGGTGGTCCTGCTCGGCGACCACGGCTTCCATCTCGGCGAGCACCGCGGCCTCTGGCGGAAGGACACGCTGTTCGAGGAGGTCGCGCGCGCGCCGCTCATCGTGGCCGCGCCGGGCATGGGCCAGCCGGGCGTGGCCACGTCGTCCCTGGCGGAGCTGCTCGACGTCTACCCCACCCTGGTCGAGCTGGCGGGCATCCCCGCGCCCCCGGGCCTCGACGGACGCAGCCAGGCCGCCGTCCTGCGCGACCCCAGGGCGGTGGCGCGCACGGCCGCGCTCTCCTACCGGGCCGTGAACCCGCCCACGCTGGCCCTCAGCGTGCGGGGACCGCGCCACCGCTACACGCTGTGGCCCGACGGCAGCGAGGAGCTCTTCGACCTGGAGGCCGACCCCGCCCAGCGCGCCAACCTCGCCGGCCAGCCGGCGCACGCCGCGGCCCTGGCCGACATGCGCGCGCGGCGCGCCGAGATGGACCGCTAGCCCGGCCGCGGGTCAGGGCCAGCGGGGACGACGGACGGCAAACGGGGGAGACGCTACTCGGTTCCCACGAACACGAAGGTGCCGTCCCGGTTCACCCAGGAGCGCGCGGTCACCCCGTGCTGCGACGAGCCCTCGTAGTCGCCGGCCGCATGCACCGAGTGGACGGTCACCGTCCCTCCCTGGGCCGGGATGACACCGGCATGGAGCGCCGCGCGGCAAACGGACGACTCCGCGGAGTAGGTGCCCGACCCCCAGACCCGGCCGGACTGCGTCTGCGCCGGGGAACACGTGCAGCTCACGGCCCCGCTGAGGCCCGCGCCGGTTGGCGGACAGGCGGCGATCACGTCGGCGACGCCGCACGCCGCGTCCTTCGCCCAGAACACGCCCCACACGTTCAGGCTGGTGTCCCACGCCTCGAACAGGCCGGTCTCCACGGCCTTCGAAGCCACCGCGATGGCGGCGCCGCTCGCGGCAATCGCGTAGGGGCCGGTGGGCGAGGCGATGAACGCCGTTCCGGCGCCGATGATCGCCGTCGTCGCCCAGCCGAGGGCATCGTCGGCGTCGGCGACCACGCAGGCCGTGGGGAAGGGCATGGCCACGAGCCGCCCGTCCCCCGTCTGCTTGCGGATCGACGCGAACTTGCACGCCTCGAGCCAATCGCCTCCGGCATTCCAGAGAACGGCCGAGTAGCTCCGATAGCCTTCCAGCGAAATGCCACCGGCGTTGGCGTCGGGTGTCTTCATGTCCTTCACGCAGCCGTTGTCCTTCAGGGGGCCCCACGCGAGGGGGACGTCGCAGGATTCACCGGAGTACCACTCACCCCAGATGCCGGTCCTCAGCGGGTCCTTCACGCAGCGGTCGGGCGTACCCAAACGGCCGGGCCCGGCCGCACCGCGGCACGCCTCCTCCCAGCTCCGGCCCCCGAGGTCCCCCGTCAATCTTGCCGAGTAGACCTGGCGGTCGGGCCCGAAGCAGCCGGCCTTCTTCACCGATTCGAAACGCGCCGCGCAGCTCGCATGACCCGAGTACTTCCACTCCCCCCACGTGCCGAGAACGCCCTTGTCGACACACCAGGACGGCGCCTTGCCGTCGGAAAGCGGGCTGACGCCGTCGGCTCTCGTGCGCTCGCAGATCTGCTTCCAATCCGTGCCCGGGCGCAGGCCCCACAGCCGCGCGTACTCGATGCGATGGCCGCCGTCACACTTGTGTCCGAAATCGCCCCAATGCAGGCGCTCCGACCCGGCGTCTCGGCACGAAGGATCGTTCGAGTATCTCCATTCCGCCCACACGCTCGAGTCGGCCTTCTGCACACAGGTAGAGGGGACCTTGCCGTCGGTTCGGGGATAGAGGTTCGACGCGGGCGTCCTCTTGCAGATCGCGACCCAGTCCGTCCCCCAGGCGAGGCCCCACAGCCGAGCGTAGTCGACCCGCCGCGTTCCCTCGCACCTGGTTCCCTTGTTGCCCCACCGAAGCCCGGCGCCAGCGGCGGGGGCCGCCGGCACGAGTACGACGATGGTCAGGGCCGCGGCAAGGGTCGTGCCCCGGAGGAAGAAGGCGGGACGGGTTCGGGGCGACAGGGGAAGGTGGAGGTACGGAAACCAGGGCGTCCTACGCGAGACCTCTCGAGTCATTTGAACCTCCGGCGCGCGTGGCTCGATGCGCTTGGAACCCGGGGCCGGCACGCGAACGCACGTTTCTCTCCGCAGACCCCCTTGTACACCTTCGTCCCCTCGGCGGTCCAGGACCTACCGGTGCGCCGAGCTGGACCGCTGGCAGCCCGCTGAAGAAGCGAGCCTTCATCGTGCCGGACCCCGAACGAGCCCGGTCCGGACCGAGTCGTCGCGACCGCGGCCCGGCGCTCTCCTCAGGGCCGGATCAGCTCGAAGCCCGGGTCGACGGCGACGAGGGCCAGCGCCTTGCAGAGCTGCACGACCTCCTCCCGCGTCGCACGCCGGACGGTGAGCATGCGGACCAGGCCCTCCGCGTCGGGCGTCATCTGGACCTCCACGCCGTCGTCGGGCGGTGGCCTCAGCATTCCGAACCACGTGTCCCGGAACGGCGTCCAGCGCACCTCCGGAAAGAGGGCGGCGAGCCGGGCCTGCATCTCGGCCAGGGTCCCCAGCGGCTCCATGGGCGCGTCGGGCCAGGAGGACATCGGCCCGGGTCCGGGGGCGCGGAAGAGGGTGTGGTCGAAGCTCATCGATGCCTCCGGCTACTCTGCGGCCACGGCCTCGATCTCGAGGTTCCACCTGGGATCGAGCGGCCGGCAGCACACGACCGTGGAGGCGGGCCGATGAAGGACCGCTCTCTCCACGAGGCGCCTATTTCTTCCGCTTCGCGCCCTTGGCGGGCTCGTCGCCCAGGCCCGTGCGCTTCCGGCGCGCGCCCCAGAACGTCTCCATGTCGCCGCGAGCCGCGGCGAAGGCCATGGCGATGAGGCGAGCGCGGTCCACTTCCCCGGCCTCCGCCCCGGCGCCCCGCGCGACCTGGACGGCGAGGGCCATCAGCGGGTCGTCCTTGGCCGCCGAGACCATGGCCGGGGTTACGCGGAACGGCGCGGAGAGCAGGCTGCCCAGGTCCTCCGCCGCCGGCTCCGCGGCCGCCTCCTTGCCGGCGGCCGCGGGGGCGCGCTTCTCCTTCTCCGCGCGCGCGGCGTCGCCGCGGAGACGGTCGGCCTCGTCCTCCAGCGCGCGCACCGCCTCCACCAGCGCGGGCACGTCGGTGCCGATCAGTGCGCGCAGGGCGTCGCCCGCGGCCTTGCGGCCGTAGACGTGGAGGGTCTCGGCATCGAGGGCCGGGCTCTCGTAGAACTGCACCGCGTCGCGCAGGGAGGCGGCGCGGGACTCGGCCGCGCGCACGCGCTCGGCGTCGGGCGTCTTCGGCATCGGTCTGGCCTCCCGTGCGAACATCGGAAGCATACGGCCATGTGCGGACGCGCGAGCCTGACCGCCAGCGGCGAGGAGATCGCGGAGGCCTTCGACCTGGAGGAGGCCCCCGAGGTGGCCCCGCGCTACAACATCGCCCCCGGCCAGGACCTGCTGATCGTGCGCGCCTCCAGCCGGCGGAAGGAGGCCCGCAACGTGCGGTGGGGGCTCCCCCGCTCCGGCGAGGAGGGCGGCATGCTCATCAACGCCCGCTCGGAGTCGGCCCCGCGCGCGCCCGCCTTCCGCGACGCGTTCCGCGGCCGGCGCTGCCTGGTGCCCGTCAGCGGCTTCTACGAGTGGCGCCGCACGGGCGGCCTGCGCCAGCCGTGGTTCATCCGCCGCCGCGACGGGCGGCCCTTCGGCCTGGGCGCGCTGTGGGAGCGCGTTCCCGGGGACGAGGACGCGCCCGAGCGCGCCGTGATCCTCACCACCGAGCCCAACGAGCTGGTGGCCCGGCTCCACGACCGCATGCCGGTGGTGGTCCCGCCCGAGGCCTACGGCGCCTGGCTGGGGCTCGCGCCCGGTACGGACCCGGCCGCGCTGCTGGGGCCGGCCCCGGCGGAGGCCTTCGAGTCGTTCCCGGTCTCGGAACGCGTGAACCGCGTGGAGGTGGACGACCCGGAGCTGATCCGCCCCCTGCCCGCCGAGCGCCAGGGCACCCTGTTCTAGGCGGACTCCTTCTTGCGGGCCGTGACCGGCTTCGACCGCCGCGCCACCGCCCGCGCGCGCGGCGCGCCCCGCCCGCGCGCGGACCCCTTGCGCGCCAGGGAGGCCTTGAGCGCCTCCATGAGGTCCACCACCTTCGGTCCGCGGGCGCGCTCCGGCGCGGGCGCGGTGATGTCCTCGCCCCCGGCCTTGCGCTCGATGAGGTCCTCGATGCGCGCGCGGACCTCGTCCCGGTACTTCGCGGGGTCGAACTTCCGGGCCGCGATCTGCTCGACGAGCTGCCGGGCGAGCTTGAGCTCGGCCTCGCGCACCGTGCGCTCCGCCGCGGGGACCTCGTCCACGTCGCGCACCTCGTCGGCGTGGTAGAGCTGCTGCATGGCCAACCGGTCGCCCATGGGCCGCAGCAGTACCAGGTAGTCCTTGCCCCGCGCGGCGTAGCGCGCCACCGCGGACAGGCCGGTCGCGCGCATGGCGGCGGCCAGCAGCGCGTACGGCTTCTCGCCGCCCTTGTCCGGGCCCAGGAAGTAGGTGGTCTCGAAGTAGACGGGGTCCACCGTCTCCGCGGGTACGAACTCCTGGATCTCGATGCCCTGGGTAGCCTTCTCGTCGAGGGCCTTCAGCTCCTCGTTGGTGAAGGTCACGTAGCGGCCCTTGGAGATCTCGAAGCCCTTCACCATCTCCGACCGGGGGACGACCTCGCCGTCTTCCGCGCAGACGTACTGCTGCTTGAGCCGGGCCCCGTCTTTCCCGTGCAGCAGGTGGAAGGACAGGCCGGCCGACCGCCGGGTGGCTGGATAGACGCGCACGGGCACGGTGACGAGCCCGAAGGAGATGGACGCCGTGGACATCGCGCGGGTCGCCATGCCCCCCGGACTTGCAAGCTCCGCGCCAGGGCCTAGAATCCCGCGCGCATGGCCGAGGAGACCAAGCCGCCAGCACCCCTGCACGTCCTGGAGCAGCGCCGGCGCCTGTCCCAGTCGATGATCTGGGACCTCCAGCGCGAGTTCTACCGGCGCCGGGGCACCGCGGCCTGGACCTCGGGCGAGCTGCCCTGGTACATCACGGGCAACCCCTACATCGCGCGCGCCTACGTGCGCGTGGTCCTGGCCTGGCTCCGTGACTGCGCGCAGGGGCGGGGCGGGGCCGTGCTGGACCGCTCGCGGCCCGTGCCCATCGTGGAGCTGGCGGCGGGGGCCGGCATCTTCGCCTTCCACTTCCTGCGCAAGCTGCGCGAGGTCCTCCCCCTGACCCCGGGCCTGGAGGGCGTGCGGCCGCTCTACGTCATCACCGACGTGGCGGAGTCGAACCTCCAGGCCTGCCGCGACAACCCGCGCTTCGCGCCGTTCGTGCAGGAGGGGCTGCTCGACTTCGCCCTCTTCGACCTGGAGAAGCCGGGCGCCCTGGAGCTGGCCTCGGGGACCCTCGCCCCCGGCACCGTCGGCAACCCCGTGGCCGCCATCGCCAACTACGCCTTCGACTCCACCACGCAGGACTTGTTCTTCATCCGGGCGGGCGCCATCTACGAGGGTCTCGTGTCCGTCTCCTCTCCCCAACCCGAGCCCGACCTCGGCGACCCGGAGCTGATGTCGCGCCTGGTGCTGAGCTACGACCCCGCCACCGTCCCCGAGAACCCGTACGGCGACCCCCCCCTCGACGCGGTCCTGCGCGAGTACCGGCAGCGCCTCGGCGACACCTCGCTGCTGGTGCCCGTGGCCGCCATGCGCTGCGTGCGCGCGCTGATCGCCCTCTCGCAGGGACCGGCCCTGCTGGTGGTGGGGGACAAGGGCACCAGCCGGATCGAGGAGATCGTGCAGCGCACGGTGCCCCAGCGTCCCCAGCACGGAGGGGCGTTCTCCATGGACGTCAACCTCCACGCCATCGGCCGCTACGTGGAGAACCTCGGCGGGGGCGCCCTGCACACGCAGCAGCTCGACCGCCACTTCAAGGTGGCGGCCCTCCTCACGGGCGGGCCCGCCGACTCCTTCCCCGAGACGCGCCTGGCCTTCCGCGACGCCATGGACGCGTTCTCGCCCTTCGACTACCACCGGCTGAGCATGTACTCGCGCAAGCAGGAGTACGAGATGCCGCCGGACTTCGTGATGGCCCTCCTGAAGCTGGGCGACTGGGACCCCTACGTCCTCGCCTACTACGCGCGCTCGCTGGCCCGCCAGGCGGACAAGATGAGCGACGTCATGAAGCTGGAGGTCAAGCGCGCGCTGGAGCGGACCTGGGAGTCGTTCTTCCCCATGAGCCAGGACGTGGCCTTCGAGATCGCCAACGTCTTCTCCTCCCTCAACCTGCGCAAGGACGCGCTGCGGTTCTACGGGGAGTCGCTGAAGCTCAACGGCCCCCACCACATCACCCTGCACAACATGGGCCTCTGCATGTACCTCCTCGGCCAGCCCGAGGAGGCCCTGAAGTTCATGGACCAGAGCCTGGAGATGAAGCCGGACTACGGCCACGCCCGCGACTGGCGGAACCGGATCCAGGCCGAGCTGTCCGGGAGCTGAGGCGCGCCGCGCCTCGGGTCAGGGGACGGCGGCGAGGCCGCGCCGGTCGCCGCTGCGGCGCTCCGCGGAGGGGGCGAGGGGCACGTCCACCACCCGTACCAGGGGGCCCTCCGGCCAGGACTGGCGCAGCAGCGGCAGCGACACGTTGTACACGGGGACGCCGGCCTGGGTGCGGCCTTCCAGGGTGCCGCGGTGGGCGTGGCCGTGGAACACCGCCGCCACTCCGTAGCGGTTGATCGGCTCCTCCAGCCGGCTGGAGCCCAGGAACGGGAAGATCGAGGGCGGCTCGCCCTCTACCGTGCGCTGGATGGGCGCGTAGTGCAGCACGGCCACCTTCTGCGGCGTGGTCAGCCGGGCCAGCGCCGACTCCAGGCGCAGCGCTTCCTGCACGCTCTCCTGCACGAAGGCCTTGGTGCTGGCCTCGCCCCACGGCTCGAGGGTGTGCCGGCCGAAGCCGCCCCCGAAGCCCTTGACGCCCGCGAAGCCCAGCCCGCCCACCTCGGCCGGCTCTCCCTCGATCATGCGCACGCCGGCCCCGAGGAGGATGTGCACGACCTCCTCCACGCGGCCCGACTCGTGGTCGTGGTTGCCGAGCACGCCCAGCACGGGGAGGTGGCGGACCACCCCCAGCTCCCCCGCCAGGACCTGCGCCTCCTCCGGCGTGCCGTAGTCGGTGAGGTCGCCGCAGAGGAGGAGGACGTCGGCGCGCGCGGCGGCCTCGGCGAAGAGGGGCCGCAGCTTGCCCTGCGAGCTGCGCGTGCAGTGGAGGTCTCCCACCGCCGCCACGCGGAGGGAGGGGACGGCCGCCTCACCCATCCGCCGCCTCGTCGATGGCCGCCGTCCACCGCGCGATGTCGGCCTCGTCCATCTGCACGTCGAGCTCCAGCCGGGCATCCCGGTAGCCCCACAGGCGCAGGTCGGGCAGGTACTGCTCGCGCGAGATCAGCGTGCCGCGGCAGAGGCCGGGCTCCGCCCCGTCCTCGTCCGCGGCCAGACGGCCCGCCAGCGCGCGCAGGACGCGGGCGGGGATGCGCCCCCTCTCCGCCGGGTAGACGAAGCCGAAGAGCACGAGGTGGGCGAAGAGCACGCGCCAGTGGCGTCCGAAGCGGCGCAGCAGGCGGTCCCAGTCCAGGCGGTCTCCCCGCGCGCGCAGCACGTGCATGACGTCGTTGCCGTCGAAGCGCTCGCGCTCCATGATGAAGGCCTTCGACCAGATCATCTCCTCGGCGGGGATGAGGAGGGCGTCCCGCCCCAGCACGCGGCCGCGCTCGGCGTGCGCGCGCCACTCCCCGTCCACCATGGCCACGCCGTTGCCGGCGCCGAAGATGACGTCCACGTAGGCGCCGTCCCGGTAGACCTTGCCCAGCCAGTGCGGGAAGGTCAGCTCCTTGCGCCAGCCCCGCGACTCCACGGCCGCGAAGACCTCGGGCACCGCCTCCCGGGCCACGAAGATGTCGAAGTCGCAGGTGTCCCGCGCGATGCCCGTGTACTGCTCGAAGGCGTAGGCGCCGCCGACCATGAAGGGGATGCGCTCCTCGTCGAGGGCCTTCATGGTCTCCCGGTAGAAGTCTGCCCGCCAGGGCTCGAGCGTATCGCTGGGCATGGTGGAGACGGAGCAAGCAATCGGCGTGCCGGCCCGGGCCCTGACAGAAACCGGCCCCCGGTTGCCCGCCCGGCCGTGAGGGGCTAGGGTCTGCGCTTCGCACGGCTCCCCGGGGCCGGTGTGGAGGACGGGATGGCGCCTGAAGCCGTGACGACGTTCGTGGACTGCTGGACGGTGGCCTGGACGGCCGTGCTCGCCGTGGGCTACGCGGCGGAGATCTCGCCCTGGCCCTGGCTGACCGTGCTGCGCTCCCCCTCCGTCAGCCGGCTGATGCTGTTCTCGTCCGTCCTCGCCGTCTTCGTGCTCACGCTGGGCGGCGGGGGGCGGCCCGTCGCCGTCCTCAGCGCCTGGGCCATCGTCTTCTCGTCGCTGAACTGGCTGTTCCACTACTTCCGCTCGCTGGAGTAGCGACTCTCCGCGCCGTCCCGCGCCAGCGGCGCGGCGCCTTGTTATCATCGGTCTGACGCGATGGACAACGAGGCGCTGGTCAAGATCTTCCTCGCCGTGATCGCGTTGGGCGCGCTTCTCCAGGCCGTCCTCGTGGCCGGGCTCGCCTTCGGGGCCCGCGCGCTGCGCGGCCGCCTGGGCGACCTCGAGGACCTGGTGGAGCGCGAGGTCATGACCCGCCTGCACGAGGCCGCGGGCGTGGCGGCGCAGGTGGCCGACGCCTCGGAGGCGGCCCTCGACGAGGCCACGCGCATCGCGGAGGTGGTGGCGGAGAGCGCCACCCGCATCAGCACCGCTCTGGGCGACGTGGCGGACCGCGTGGGGGGGGCGGCCGAGGCCACCGCCCACCGCATCGAGCAGGCCCTCGACGCCGGCGCCCGCGCCGCGGAGGAGCCGACGCGCCGCACGCGCGCGTTCTGGCGGGGGGTCCGCCGCGGCTGGGACGTGTGGCGGCAGGGCGACCGGCCGCCGCGCGACTACTGAGCGGCGGCCGCGGCTAGATCATGGCCGTGCGGCGCACGCGGCCCTTCTTCTCCAGGTAGAAGCGCACCAGCCGCTCGGTGTAGGTGTCGAGGCGGGGACAGACGACCCCCAGCGGCTCCAGGATCCGCCGCGCCTGCGTGGAGTCGAAGTGGCAGGCGTGGTCGAAGTAGTCCAGCGCCTGGACGGGCATGCCGAAGAAGTCCTGGACGGGCGCGGGCATGAAGGCGGCCTTCACCAGGAGGGCGGGCAGCGGGAGGTAGGTGAACGACTTGCCCAGGGCGCCGGCCAGGGCCTTGGCGATCTGGAGCGCGGTGAGCGGCGCGGGGTCGGTGAGGTGGTAGGTGGCCAGGGGGGCGGCGGCCGCCGCCGCCGCGACGGACAGGCGCGCCATGCCCTCGATGACGTAGTCCACGGGCACGAGGTTGACCGTGTTGTGACCGGAGCCCACGCGCGGGAACACGCCCGGAGAGGGGATGCGCTCCATGGCGGCGAGGATGAAGTAGGGACCGTCGAACTTCGCCGTCTCCCCCGTGCGCGAGTCCCCCACCACGATGCCCGGCCGGTAGACGGTGGCGGGAACCCCGCTCCGCACGACCTCCACCTCGGCCAGGTACTTGGTCTCCTCGTAGTGGTTCTTGAACCCCTGCCCCAGGTCGAGGTCCACCTCGCGGAAGACGCCGGTGGCGTCGCCGGCCACATAGGCGGTGGAGACGTAGTCGAGCCGCTTGAAGCCCGGGGCTCCGCGCACGAACTCCAGGACGTTGCGCGTGCCCTCCACGTTGATGCGCTGGCCGACGTCGCGCGCCACCGCCAGGTCGTACACCGCCGCCAGGTGCCAGGCCCCCGCCAGGCGGGCGCGCAGCCTCTTGCTCTCCTCGGGCGCGATGCCCAGCCCCGGCTGGGTGATGTCGCCCTGCACGAGGGACAGGCGGCCGCGCGCCTCGGGCACGGCCTGCTCGATCTGCGCGATCCCCTCGCGCGCGGCGCCGAGGAAGCGCTCCTGGACGAGGCAGGTGAAGCGGGCGTCCTCGTGGAGGGCGAGGAGGCGCGGGATCAGGCGGGCGCCGATGAACCCCGGGAAGCCGGTGAAGAGGATGTCGTGCACGGCTCCGAGTCTACCCCGCGCGCGTACGCGCCCACGCGGGCGGGGACGGTGACGCCCTCCCCCAGGCGCGGGTCGGGCACGGGAGGGCCCGCCACGAGGCGCAGGGGCACCACCCCCGCCCACACGGGCAGCGCGTAGTCCTCCTCGTCGTCGACGGGGGGGCCCACCCGCACCTTGGCCGACGCCTCGTCGAGGGGAACGCGCAGGACGGAGGTGGCCCTGAGCTCCGCCTCGTTCGGCCAGCGGACCTCCTCCCAGCGGCCGACCATCACGTGCTCGACGAGGGCCTCGAGGGCGCGGCCCTTCTCTCCGGCGTCCGTGACCAGGGTGGCGCGGCCGAGCACGACCACGGAGCGGTAGTTGACGGAGTGGTGGAAGGCCGAACGGGCCAGCACCAGGCCGTCGATGAGGCTGACGGTGACGCACACGGGCACGCCCTCGGCCAGGGCCCGCAGCATCCGGCTGGCCGCCGAGCCGTGGAGGTAGAGGGCGTCCCCGACCCGCGCGTGCAGGGTGGGGATGACGAAGGGCTGGCCGTCCACCACGAAGCCGACGTGGCACACCAGCGCCTCGTCGAGGATGGCGTCGATCTCCGCCCGCCCGTAGACCCCGCGCGCGGGCAGGCGGCGCACCGTGGTGCGCGCGCTGGCCGGGGCCCTGTCCGCGACCGCCCTCGTCTCCGCCATGGCAACCTCCGCCCGGGATGGTCTCATCGACTGGACCATGCGCCTGGGCCGGATCCTCCATTTCAGGCAGGCCAGTTCGGGCGCATACTCGCGGCGTGCCCGGCTGGGACTACGCTCTGGCCCTCGACCGCGGCCGCGCCACCCCGCTCTTCCTCCAGCTGGCCCAGGCCCTGGCCGAGGACGTGCGCCGCGGGCGCCTGAAGCCGGGCGAGCGCCTGCCGGGTACGCGAAGGCTGGCCGCCACGCTGGGCCTCAACCGCAACACCGTGCTCGCCGCCTACGCCGAGCTGCAGGCACAGGGCTGGACCCTGGGCGATCCCGCGCGCGGCACCTTCGTCTCGCCCTCCCTGCCCGAGGCGGGACCGAAGCGCTCGGCCGCGGTCGGGCGGAGGGGGCGGGTGCCCACGCACACGGCCTACGACCTGCCGCCCCTGCCGCCCCTCCAGGCCGACCCGCGGCCGCCGCCGGGCGTGCTGGTCTTCGGCAGCGGCGTGCCGGACCTGCGGCTGGTGCCGGTGGCGGCGCTGGCGCGCGCCTACCGCCGGGGCCTGGTGCGCCGGACGCGCGCGCTGCTGGACTACAGCGATGCCCAGGGCCTGCCGCGGCTGCGCGCCGCCATCGCCTCCATGCTCGCGGCCACGCGGGGCCTGGCCGCCTCCGCCGACGACGTGCTGGTCACGCGTGGCAGCCAGATGGCCCTGTCCCTGGCCGCGCGGGCCCTCGTCCAGCCCGGGGACGCCGTGGCCGTGGAGACCCTCGGCTATCGTCCGGCGTGGGACGCCTTCCGCGTGGCCGGCGCGGAGATCGTCCCCCTGGCCCTGGACGCGGAGGGAGCACAGGTGGAGGCCCTGCTGGAGATCAGCCGGCGTCACCGTCTGCGCGCGGTCTACCTCACGCCCCACCACCAGTACCCCACCATGGTCACGCTGGCCCCCGGCCGCCGCATGCGGCTGCTGGAGCTGGCGCGGGCGCGGCGCTTCGCGGTGGTGGAGGACGACTACGACCACGAGTTCCACTACGAGGGGCGGCCCGTGCTGCCCCTGGCCAGCGTCGACCGCAGCGGCGCCGTCATCTACGTCGGCACCCTGTCCAAGGTCCTCGCCCCCGGCCTGCGCCTGGGCTACGTCGTGGCGCCGGAGCCGGTGCTGGCGCGCATGACCGCGCTGCGCGGGCTGACGGACTCCCAGGGCGACCTGCCCCTGGAGAGCGCGGTGGCGGAGCTGATCGAGGACGGCGAGCTGCAGCGCCACGTCCGGCGCGCGCGCCGGATCTACGACCAGCGGCGCCACGCCCTCCTCGCCGCCCTCGACCGCCGGTTCGGCCCGCGCCTGCGCGTGCGCCCGCCCGCGGGAGGGGTGGCCGTCTGGGCGGAGGCCGTGCCCCCGGTGGACGTGGAGGCCTGGGCGCGGCGCGCGCTGGCGGAAGGCGTGTCCTTCCAGCCCGGCCGCCGGTTCGCCCTCGACGGGCGGCCGCGTCCCTTCCTGCGCCTGGGCTACGCCTGCCTCGACGAGGCGGAGATCGAGGAGGCGGTGCGGCGCCTGGCGCGGTCGCGTCCGTGACCGGAGGGCGGGGGCCGTCCCACGGCCCCCGCCGCCGGACGGGGGCTACTTGCGCCGCTTGTAGGTGATGCGCAGCCCGGTGACGTCCTTGCCGTCGGGACCGGGCATGCTGATGGTGAAGACGCGCGTGTCGGCGTCCTTCCACTCCGTCACCATCTTGTGCTTCGTCATCTTGCCCGTCATGTCCGGCGCGTCCATGTAGCCGGTCATGGTCTTGGCGGCGGCGTCGTAGCTGCTCTCGATGACGCCGATGGAGGTGGACATGTTGTCGGCCCAGGTGCCGACGTACTTCTTCTTGGCGGGGTCCCAGCCGGACACGCCGTGGCCCTGGAAGGCCGTGCCCATCATCTCGCTCTTGAAGTCGGTGACGAGCCAGAGACCCGCCATGAGGCTGTTGGTCTCCGTGCCCTTGGAGACCATGGGCGGCGCGCCGGGGGCCATGAACGACTCCACGGTGGCGTCCCAGGTGCCGACGTCGCCCTGGAGGAGCGCGTGCTCGGGACCGGGCTGGGGCATGGGCGGGCCTCCCGCGGGGGCCGCGGGGGCGGCCGCGGGCTTGTCCGGCTGCTGGGCGAACACGGGAAGAGCCAGCAGGCAGAGGGCGGCGGCAGACGCGAGTGTCTTCTTCATTGGATCGAACCTCCGTTACGGTTGCTTTGGTGGATGAAGCCTCGATTCTAGGCCCGGGCCGCGGGCGCGGGCAAGGTGCTAGGCTCCGCCCCATGCGCCATCTCCTCCCGGCCGCCGCCTCCCTGCTGGCCGCCGTGCCCCTCTCCCCCGCCGCGCCCCCGCCTCCCGCCCGGCCCACGCTGGCCCTGGTCGGGGGCCAGGTCATCGACGGCTACGAGGGGGAGCCCATCCGCGACGGCGTGGTCCTCATCGCGGGCGAGCGCATCGTGGCCGTGGGGCCGCGCGACGAGGTGGCGGTGCCCGCGGGCACGCCGGTCATCGACACCGAGGGCATGAGCGTGCTCCCCGGGCTCATGGACATGCACGTCCACCTCATGATCCTGGGCCACTCCGACTACGAGCACTGGGACACCACCTACATGCCGCGCTTCCGCGACGAGATCATGCCCCTCGCCGCGCGGCAGCTGCTCATGAGCGGGGTCACCACGGTGCGCGACCTGGGCGCTCCCCTGGAGGAGATCCTCGAGGTCCGGCGCCGCATCGAGAAGGGCGAGATACCCGGCCCGCGCCTGTACGTCTCCGGGCCCTTCATCCAGCGCGCGCCCTACGCCGCCTACGAGTCGCGCTTCCGCTGGGGGGTGAGCGGGGCGGAGGACGCGCGCGCGAAGACCCAGCGCCTCCTGGACGCCGGGGTGGACTTCATCAAGCTCATCGACCAGGACCAGCTCACGGACGACGAGGTGGCGGCGGTGGTGGGGGCCGCGCACGAGGCGGGCCGGCCCGTGGTGGCGCACGGCCACCGCGAGGACGAGATCCGCATGGGCCTGAAGCACGGCGTGGACTGCTTCGAGCACACCGGCCTCGCCACCGCGCCCGGCTATCCGGAGGACGTCCTGGCCTCCCTGCGCAAGCGCAACAACACCCTCTACTGGTGCCCCACCGTGGAGGGCCTCTTCCTCGCCGACTACACCGCGCGCACCTTCCCGGAGCGGCTCGACGACCCGCGCTGGAAGGAGGGCATGGCCGCCGACCTCGCCGCCGACATCCGGCGCTCCCTGCGCAACCCCACGCAGCTCGACTACTTCACCCTCACCTTCCGGCGCCTGCCCACCCTGCCCGGGAAGTTCCGCCAGCTGCGGGAGACCGGGGTCACCCTCCTGGTGGGCACGGACAGCGGCATCCCCGGCAACTTCCACACGGACTCCACCTGGCGCGAGCTGGACACCTGGGTGCGCCTGGGCGTGGCCCCCATGCAGGCCATCGCCGCCGCCACCCGCTGGCCCGCCCGCTTCCTGAAGAAGGAGAAGGAGCTGGGCACCCTGGCTCCCGGCCGCTACGCCGACGTGATCGCCGTGCGCGGCGACGTCCTGGGCAACGTGGGCCTCCTGTCGCGCGTGGACGTGGTGGTCAAGAACGGCGTGCGCGTGAAGTAGGCGGCGCCCGTCCGCCGCCCGCCCGCCGGTTGGCGGCCGGCTTCGTTTGCCCTATCCTCCCAGCCGACGCCAGGAGGACCTCGGGGATGAGTACGCGCGCCGTGGACACGACGCAGAAGGAGCTGTCCTACCGCAAGCGCCTCATCGACATCGCCAACGTCATCAACTCCGCCCCCAGCATCCAGGACATCCTGGTCGACCTCAAGGACAAGATCCTCGACCTGGTGGAGGCCGAGCGCGTCACCATCTTCGCCCTCGACACCAAGAACCAGGAGCTCTTCTCGCTCTTCAAGGCCGGGCAGGAGGTCAAGGAGATCCGCGTCCCCAAGACCTTCGGCTCCATCGCCGGCTTCACCGCCCTCAGCCGCAAGACGGCCAACATCAAGAACGCCTACGACCCCGCCGAGCTGGGCCGCCTGCACCCCAACCTGAAGTTCGACTCGCGCTGGGACAGGTCCAGCGGCTTCCGCACCGCGCAGGTGCTGGCCACCCCCATCCTCTTCGAGAAGTACCTGCTGGGCGTGCTCCAGCTCATCAACAAGCGCGGGGGCGGCGCCTTCAGCAAGAAGGACGAGGACGCGGCGGAGGAGCTGTCCACCATCCTCGGCATCGCCTTCTACAACCAGCACCGCGCCGCCCGCACCAACAAGCCCTCGAAGTACGGCCTCCTCGTGGACAAGGGGCTGATCTCGGAGAAGGACCTGGAGGCGGCCATCTCCTCGGCCCGCGTGAACCAGATGGACGTGGCGGTGATCCTCATCGAGGAGTACCGCCTCCCCCGCGAGGAGATCGGGCGCGCCCTCTCCCAGTTCTACAACTGCGGGTTCTGGGAGCCCGGGGGGCGGCTCATGCCCGACGAGCTGAAGGATCGCCTGACGCACGAGGCCCTGCGCAAGAACGTGTGCGCGCCCGTGGAGAGGAGGGAGGGGACCCTCACGGTGGCGGTGGAGGACCCCTACGACCTCACGCGCCTGGACGCCATCAAGGCCATGAACCTGGCCCCCCGCCACGACTTCCTGGTGGGCCTGCGCTCGGACATCCACGACTACATCAACCAGAGCTACGGCATCACCACCCCCACCCAGGAGGAGGCCGACCTGGGGCGGATCATCACCGCCCTCGGCAGCGGCGACGCGGACGAGGAGGACGAGGCGGCCGCGGAGGCGCCGGAGGTGGACGAGACGGACAGCGGCATCGTCCGCCTGTGCAACCAGATCATCATCGACGCCTTCAACCGCGGGGCCTCCGACATCCACGTCGAGCCCTACGGCAAGAGCGCGCCCACCCAGGTCCGCCTTCGCATCGACGGCGACTGCGCCAAGTACATCGAGATACCGCCCGCCCACCGCTACGCGGTGGTCCAGCGCCTGAAGATCATGGCCAAGCTGGACATCGCGGAGAAGCGCAAGCCCCAGGACGGGAAGATCCGGTTCCGGGGGCCCATGGGCACCATCGAGCTGCGCGTGGCCACCATCCCCACCGCGGGCGGCAACGAGGACGTGGTCATGCGCCTCCTGGCCGCATCCAAGCCCCTGCCCCTGGAGCGCATGGGCTTCTCCGCGCGGAACCTCGAGGAGTTCAAGAAGATCCTGGACAAGCCCTACGGCATCTGCCTGGTGGTGGGTCCCACCGGCTCGGGCAAGACCACCACCCTGCACTCCGGGCTGGGCTACATCAACACCGTGGACATGAAGATCTGGACGGCGGAAGACCCCGTCGAGATCACGCAGCCCGGGCTGCGCCAGGTCCAGGTGCACCCCAAGATCGACTTCACCTTCGCCGCCGCCATGCGCGCCTTCCTGCGCGCGGACCCCGACGTGATCATGGTGGGCGAGATGCGCGACAACGAGACGGCCTCCACCGGCATCGAGGCCTCCCTCACCGGGCACCTCGTGTTCTCCACCCTCCACACCAACTCCGCCCCCGAGACCATCGTGCGCCTCCTGGACATGGACATCGACCCCTTCAACTTCGCGGACGCGCTCCTGGGCATCCTCGCCCAGCGCCTCGTGCGCACGCTGTGCAAGGAGTGCAAGGAGGCCTACAACCCCAGCCAGGCCGAGTTCGCCGAGCTGATGGAGGGCTACGGGCTGGAGAACTGGGACCGCCTCGGCGTGCGCTACTCGCCCGACTTCAAGCTCTACCGGCCCAAGGGATGTCCCAAGTGCGGCAACGGCGGGTACAAGGGCCGCATGGCCATCCACGAGCTGCTGGTGGCCACCGACGAGATCAAGCGCCTCATCCAGCAGCGCACGCCGGTGGAGGACCTCCGCAACCGGGCGGTCAAGGACGGCATGACCACGCTCCTGCAGGACGGCATCGAGAAGGTGATCGCCGGCCACACCGACTTCCCGCAGGTGAGGGCCGTGTGCCTGCGCTAGCCCGGGGAAGCCTGGCGCGCTGGCCCCTTCCCTAGCCCGCGCCCTCCGCGCCGGCGCGCTGCTGGCGGCAGCGGCGGGCCTCCTCGTCCAGCTCCTGTCCGCCCTCCTGGCCGCGGCGGCCCGCGAGCAGGGCCCACCGCCCCTCGCCGAGCTGCGCGGGCGCGTGCCGCCCACGGAGGTGCTGGAGGCGACGCTGGAGGATGCCGGGCGCAAGCCGGGCGCCGCGGACCGCCGCGTCCCCATCCCGGAGTCCTGGCGCTCCGAGGGCCGGGCGGGGCCCCGCCCACCGCGGGCGGTGCTGGCCTGGGTGGACGGGCTGCCCGTCCCCTTCTTCCCCGGGGTGCCCGCGGCGTCGGTGGCCGCCGCCGACCGGGCCTTCGTCCACTACGGCCTGGCGCGGCCGCGGAACTTCCTGGTGCGCTGCCCGGGCGCCGCGGCCTGCCGGTCGGTGGCGCTCGTGCGCGAGACGCCGGCGGTGGCGGCGGCGGTGGCGCGCATCCGCCTGTCGCGCGTCCCCCGCCGCGTCGCCCTCGTCCTGGCCGCCGCGCTGGCCCTCGGCGCGCTGCTCTTCCGCGCCGCGCCCGGTGCGCGCGGCGCGGTGGTGGCCCTGGCCGGCGTCGCCACCGCCACTGCCCTCTGGCTCGGCCTGGGCCTCGCCCGGGCGCGGGCCGCGCCGTGGCTGCTCGCCGGGGAGGCCGCCGCCGTGGGCGCCGCCGCCGCCCTGGGCGGCGCGTCCACCCGCCGGCGGCTGTCCTCCTGGACCCACCGCCTGCGCCGCGGCGGCGGCCGCCTCCTCGCGCGTACGGGGGCGCTGCTGGACACGCCGGCGCGCGGGCTCGTCCTCGCCCTCGCCGTGGTGGCCGCTGCGCGCCTGTTCCTGCTCCTCCATCGCTACGCGGTCAACCTGCTCTACGCCGACCAGTGGGACGTCTTCGACGCGTTCTTCGAGGAGGACTCCGCCACCCCGCTCTTCTTCCGGCAGCACGGCCCCCACTTCATGGGCGTCTCGCTGTACCTCGTGGGAGCCGTCAACGCCCTCTCGCGCTGGAGCACGCGAGGCGAGGTGTTCCTGATGTGGGCGGCGCTGGTGGCGGCGGCCTTCCTGGCCCTCGCGGTCAAGCGGCGCACGGCCGGTCCCCTGGTGTGGAGCGATGCCTTCCTGCCCCTGGCCACCCTGAGCACGACCTTCCTCGACGTCTTCCTCCACATCCCGGTGGCCGGACACGCCGTGATCCCCCTCGTCCTGCTCTTCCTCCTGTGCCTGGCCTGGACCGTCCCCGGCGTCCGGGCGCGATACGCCGGGGTGGCCGCGGTCACGCCGCTCCTCACCTTCACGGGCATGGGCGTCTGCGCCGCGCCGGTGGTGGTGGGCCTGCTTTCGGCGGCGGCGTGGCGGCGACCGGCCGAGAGGCGGGCGGCTCTCGGCGCCCTCGCCGTCTCCGCGCTGGCCCTCGCTTCCTTCCTGGGCCTGTTCGTCTGGGAGCGCGCGGCCGCCCCCGGCGGCCCCGAGGGCGACCCGCTGCGCTTCGCCACCCTGCCGCTGGCCGCCTTCTGGGGGGAGAAGGCGGTGGGCGACGGCTTCGTCGCGCTGGGGCTCGCCCTCCTGCTCGTGATCCTGGCCGTGGCGGGCGCGCAGGCAGGGCGCCTGCTGCGTTCCGAGGACGGCGGGGCGGCGCCGCCGGTCGTGCTCACGCTGGTGGGCTTCAGCCTCGTGTTCCTGGCGGGCCTGGTGGCGGGGCGCAGCCACACCGACCTGGCCCAGGCCACCGCGCGCCGCTACGCCATCTGCCTCCTGCCCGCCGTGGTGGGCCTCTACCTGCACGTGGCGGCCACCGTCCCGCGCCGGTGGCGGCGGACGGGCGCCGCCCTCCTGCTGCTGGGGGCGCTGCGCATGAACCTCCACCAGCGCGACGTGGACCACGCGGCCATGAACGCGCGCGCGCGCGGCGCCTGGAAGGCGGCCTACCTCGCCACGGGCGACCGCGCCGCCGCCGACCGCGCGGCGGGCCTCTCCATCCACCCGGACCCCGCGGGCACGCATCTCGACCACAAGCTGAGCTTCCTGCGGGAGCGGCGGCTGAACCTGTTCGCCGACGCCCCTCCCTGAGGCGCGCTCAGCGCTTGGCCGCCGCCACCGTGCCGCGGATGGTGTCGAGCACGCGCACGGCCGCCTCCTCCTCCTTGATGACGCGTCCGAAATCCCCGTCCTGGAAGGCCAGGGAGAGGCTGGCCGCCGCCTCGCGCGCGTTCTTCATGAGGGAGAACAGCCGGTCCTTCTCCTCCTTGGGCAGTCCCGGGGTGACCTCCTCGTAGAGGTCCTCCAGCGCCTCCACGCGCCGGTCCAGGGCCTCCACGATGAGGCGCGCGCGCTGGCGCTCGTCCGTGCCGCGGGCGATGGCCAGCCGCTGCGCCTCGATGGCGGCGGCGGTGGCGCGCGCGGCCGCGTCGCGCGCCTGCTGGTGATCACCCCCCGCCTCCCAGCGTCGCGCCGCCTCCAGCTCGCGGCGCGCCTGCGCGAAGGGGCCGATGGCGTCGTCCGCGCCGTAGCTCCGCGCCGCCTCCACCGCCTGGGCCGCGCTGGCCACCACCTCCTCCGTGGTGGGGCCGATGAGGCCGAAGCGGGCCAGCAGCGGCGGCACCACCAGCAGCCCTACCGCGGCCAGGACGCTGGCGGCGGCCACGCGGCGGAGCAGCCAGAGCACGTGGCGGTGCCGCTCGGGATGGCGGCGCTCGACCTCGCGCGGGGCGGCCATGCGCGCTGACTCTACCGCGGCCCTCGCGCACGGCAAACGCGCCGCCGACTCGGCGATAATCGTGCGGATGGCCAGCTTCATGGGCGGCAGCGCCCCCGCCATGGCCGCACAGGTGGCCGACGGGTTCATCCTGCTCTCCTCCTCCACCGTGAAGGGCCTCGGCCTCGGCGAGCTGGCGGCGCTGCGCCACGAGCTGGACAAGCTGCTGCGCGACACGCGCGCCACGGTCACCGCGCAGGACGACGCGCAGGCCACGCAGGCGCGGAACCGCCGCATCGGCCGCCTCAGCTCCGCCCTCCAGGTCGTCGTCAACAGCCTGACCACGCGCCGATGACCGCGTCCGCGGCGCGCCGCGCCGCGTGACGCTCCCCCTCTCCGCCGCCCTCGTCCTCGTCGCCTACGTGGTGGCCATCACCACCTTCGGCTGGTGGCTCGGCCGGCGCCGGCGCAGCGTGCGCGACTACTTCCTGGGCGGTCGCCGCGTGCCGTGGTGGGCCATCGCCGCCTGCGTGGTGGCCACGGAGACGAGCACGCTCACCTTCATCGGGGTCCCCGGGACCGCCTACACCGGAAACTGGACGTTCCTCCAGCTCGCCATCGGCTACGTCATCGGGCGGGCCCTCATCGCGGTGGTCCTCGTCCCCGCCTACTTCAGCGGGGACCTCTTCACGTCCTACGAGCTCCTGCAGCGCCGCTTCGGGGGGGCCGTGCGCGGCACCGCCTCCGCCATCTTCCTCCTCTACCGCACGCTGGCCGACGGCGTGCGCCTGCACGCCGCCGCCCTGGTCCTGGCCGTGGCCTCCGGAGGGCCGCGCTGGGAGTGGGTGTGGATCCTGCTCCTGGGCACGGCCATGATCCTCTACACCGAGGAGGGCGGCGTCACCGCCACCATCTGGACGGACGTCATCCAGATGTTCGTCTACCTGCTCGGCGCCCTCGTCTGCCTCGCCGCCGTGGGGGCGCTCCTGCCCGGGGGCGTGGGGGGGGCCCTGGCCGCCGCCGCCGCCGCGGGCAAGCTGAAGGTGATCGAGCCCGCCTTCGACCTCCGCCAGCCCTTCACGCTGTGGGCCGGCGTCATCGGGGGGGCGTTCCTGACCCTGGCCACGCACGGCACCGATCACTACCTCGTGCAGCGCCTGCTCGTCGCGCGCAGCCGCCGCGACGCCGCCCTGGGCCTCACCCTCTCCGGGGTGCTCGTGTGCGCGCAGTTCGTGCTCTTCCTCCTCCTGGGCACGCTGCTGTGGGCGCACTACGGCGGCCGCGCCTTCGCGCGCGGGGACGAGGTCCTGCCCACCTTCGTCTCCACCGCCCTGCCCGGCGGCTTCACCGGCCTGATCCTGGCCGCCATCGTGGCCGCCGCCCTCTCCCCGTCCCTGAACTCGATGGCCTCCGCCTCCCTGCGCGACTTCTACCTGCCCTACGTGCGTCCCGACGCGGACGAGGCCCGGCAGCTGCGCATGGGCCGCGTCTTCACCGTGTTCTGGGGCCTGTGCCAGATGGCGGTGGCCTTCCTGGCCCAGGGCGTGGACTCCGCGCTGCAGGAGGGCCTGGCCGCCCTCGCCTACGCCTCGGGCCCCACCGTCGGCGCGTTCCTCCTCGCCGTCCTCGTCCGCCGCGCCCGCGCCGCACCGACCTTGATCGGCATGGTCTCGGGGCTGGCGGTGAGCCTGGCCGTGGGCCGCCTCGCCCCCTACGTGCTCGGCCTGCCCGGCGTGGCCTGGACGTGGAACGTGGCGGTGGGGGCCTCCGTCACCGTCGCGGTGGGGAGCCTCCTCTCCCTGGCCGCTCCCCGCCGTCAGTAGAGCAGGATCGCCTTCCGCTCGGCGCGCCAGGCCTCGATGTCGTCCGCGTCGGCGGCCAGGATGCCCTCCACCGAGGCGCCCACGTCGAGCATGCGGCGGACGCGTCGCGTGCCCAGGAGCCAGTCCAGGTGGTCGGGCCGCAGGCCGCTCCAGCCGAAGCCCGGCTGGTCGCGCAGCGCGTGCAGGAGGGCCACCCCCAGCGTGTACGGGCGCGCATGGGCGGCGTCGGTGACCCCCACGCGCAGGCCCGCGCACTCCACGCCCTCGTGCTTGGGGCGGGGGGCCGCCGGCGAGGCGCGCGGGGTGAAGCGGACCGGGGCCAGGGAGTAGCCGGGGACGCCCACGGCGGCGGCCAGGGCCGCCGCGTCCAGCCGCGGCGCGCCCAGCAGCAGGAACGGGCTCTCCGTCCCCCGCCCCTCCGACACGTTGGTGGCCTCCAGCAGCGCCACGCCCGGGTAGGCGAGCGCCGCCTCCGCGCTCCGCAGGTTGGGGGAGGGCGCCACCCACTCGCGGCCGGTGGCGGGCCAGCGCATGGCCCTCGTCCAGCCCGACATGCGCACCACCGTCAGCCGGCCGGAGCCGCCTCGACCTGCGACCACGTGGCGCGCCAGCTCGCCGAGGGTGAGGCCGTGCACGAGCGGGCCGGGCGCGGTGCTCACGAGGGTGGCCGGCACGTCCGCCGCGCGCACCGGCCCCTCCACCAGCTCGCCCCCCAGGGGGTTGGGACGGTCGAGCACCACCACCTCGGGCCCCTCGCGCGCCGCCTCCAGCAGGTGGATGAGCGTGCTGGCGTAGGTGTAGAAGCGCACGCCCGCGTCCTGGAGGTCCACCACCACCGCGTCGAGGTCGCGCAGGTCCTCCGCTCGCGGCCGCGTCTCCGCGCCGTACAGGCTGACCACGGGCAGGCCCGTGGCCTCGTCCGTCCCGCCGGCCACGTGCTCGCCGGCGGCGGCCTGGCCGCGCAGGCCGTGCTCGGGCGCGAAGAGCCGCACCACCGGGATCCCCGCCCCGCGCAGCACGTCCACGGCGGAGCGCCCGTCGGCGGTCACGGAGGCGGCGTGGGCGAGGAGGCCGACGCGCCGCCCGCGCAGGTGCGCGGCCTCCGTGGAGACCCGCTCCAGGCCCACCTGGACGGCGGGCGCGGCCAGGACGGCCAGCAGGGCGGCGGCCGCCGTCACGGGGAGGCGAGCGCCCCCACCACCGCGTCGGCGAGGTCCCGCCGCACCTGGCGGATGGCGTTGTTCTCGCGCGTCGGGTGCACGCGGTTGGTGAGCAGGATGACGAAGAGCCGGCGCTCGGGGTCCATCCACATCGAGGTGCCGGTGAAGCCGGTGTGCCCGAAGGCGGACGGCGACAGGCGCGCGCCCGCCGAGTTCTCCCCCGACGGCTTCTGCCAGCCCAGGGCGCGGTCCGACCCCGGGACGGTGCTGGCGCGCGTGAAGCGCTCCACGGTCTCGCGCGAGACCAGGCGCCGGTGGTCGTACACGCCGCCGTTGAGCATCGTCTGCGCGAAGCGCGCGAGGTCGGGGGCGGTGCCGAAGAGGCCGGCATGGGCGGCCACGCCGCCCAGCGCGAAGGCGTTCTCGTCGTGCACCTCTCCGTGGACCACGCGCCCGCGCCACGGGTCCCGCTCGGTGGGCGCGATGCGCGGGAGCAGCGCCGCGGGCGGGCGGAAGCCGGTGTCGCCCATGCCGAGGGGCTCGAAGATGCGCGCGCGCGCGAAGGCGTCCAGGGGCTGGCCCGCCACCGTCTCCAGCACCTCGCCGAGCAGGAACAGCCCCAGGTCGCTGTAGAGCGACTTCGCGCCCGGCGCGTAGGCCAGCGGCGCCGCCACGATGCGCCGGCGGAAGGCGTCGCGTCCCTGGGCGTCCCGGTAGAGGGGCATCCACCAGTCGAGGCCGGCGGAGTGCGTGAGGAGGTGCTCGACCGTCACGCGGTCCTTGTCCCCGCCGCGGAAGTCCGGGAGGAAGGCGGAGACGGGGGCGGCCAGGTCCAGCTTCCCCTCGTCCACCAGGATCATGGCCATGGTGGTGGTGACCACGACCTTGGTGAGGCTGGCCAGGTCGTAGAGCGTGTCCGTGCGGGCGGGGGGCGCCCCCTCGTCGTAGCTCAGGCTCCCGAACGCGCGCAGGTGGACGAGGGCCCCGTCGCGCCCCACCGCCACCACCGCGCCCGGGAAGGCCCGCGCCGCCACCGCCTCCTCGATCACGCGGTCGGCGCCGGTCAGGCCCTCGGGGCGGAAGCCCACGTCTCCGGGAGAGGTCACGCGCAGAGTCATCTCACGCCTCGGCAGGTCGAGTCCATGGCCCAGCGGGTAGAGGGGGGGGACGCTCACGGGCAGGCGGCCGGAAACCGGCTGCTCCCCGAAGAGCGCGGCCACCGCCGCCTTCTGGCTGCTCTCCGCGGAGGAGTAGGCGGCCACCGCCGCCGCGATGTCGGGCAGCAGGGCGAGGTCGTAGGGGCTACCGTAGGCCACCATCACCACCGCGCGGCCGTCGGCGGCGAGGGCGCGGAGGAGGCCGGCCTGGCTCTCCGGCAGCCCGATGCGGCCCCGCCCGGAGACCGGGCGCACGTAGGACGACGCGATCACGTGCGTGAAGGCGCCCGCCTGCTCGCGCACGCGGGCGACCTGCGCCTCCCCCGCCTCGTAGGGAATCCAGACCGTCTCGTGCGGCACGCGCCGCGCCTCGAGCTCGCGGGCGGCCACGCGCCCCAGGGGATCCGGCGGCCCGTCGTCGGGCAGCACCAGGTGCAGCACGCGCAGGGGCCGCTCCGCGCGCAGGGGCAGCGCGCCGTCCCGGTTGCGCACCAGGGTGATGGACCGGCGCGCGATGTCCTCCGCGCGCGCGGCGTCGGCGGGGAGGCCCAGGCCCTCGGCCAGGGAGACCGCGCCGCGACGCTCGGGCAGCCCCAGCCGCTCCTTGGCCTCGAGCAGGCGGGCCACCGAGCCGTCGATGCGCGCCACGGGAATGCGGCCGGCGCGCACCGCCGCCACCACCGCGCGGTGGGCGGCGCGGGGATCGAAGGGCAGGAGCAGGGCGTCCGCCCCCGCCAGCACCGCGCGCACGGCCGCGTCGCCCTGCCAGGCGGCCTTGGCCCCCGCCATGTCGAGGGCGTCGGTGGCCACGATGCCGGTGAAGCCCATCTCCTCGCGGAGCAGGCGCGTGCTCACCTCCGCGGAGACGCTGGCCAGCGCCCCGCTCGGGTCCACCGCCGGCACCGCGAGGTGGCCGGTCATCACCGAGTCCACCCCCGCCGCCACCAGCCGCCGGAAAGGCAGGAGCTCCACCTGCTCCAGCCGGCCGCGGTCGCCGGTCACGGCGGGCACGGAGAGGTGGCTGTCCACCGAGGTGTCGCCGTGGCCGGGGAAGTGCTTGGCCGTGGCCAGCACGTTGCCCGCGCGCAGCCCGCGCACGAAGGCGGAGGCCATCCGCCCCACCCGCTCCGGGTCCTCGCCGAACGAGCGCACGTTGATGACGGGGTTGCCGGGGTTGCTGTTGACGTCGGCCACCGGCGCCAGCACCCAGTGCACGCCCAGGGCGCGGCTCTCCCGCGCCGTGATCTCGCCCATGGTGCGCGCGGCCTCCTCGGAGCCGGTGGCCCCCACGGCCATGGCGGAGGGAAGGGAGACGGGACCCGACCGCACGCGGAAGGAAGCGCCCCGCTCGAAGTCCGCGGCCACCAGCAGCGGCACCGCGCTCGCCTCGCGCAGCTGGTCCAGGAGCACGGGCAGCCAGCCCGCCTCGGACTCGAACACGACGAGGATGCCGGCCCGGGTGGCGCGCAGGTCCTCGAGCAGGGCGCGGTGCTCGGCGGACTGCGGGTTGCGGTAGGTGCCCACGACGCGGAGGCCGATCATCTGGCCCACCTTCTCCTCCAGGGAGAGGCGGGAGAGCGTGCGCCGTGCCCATTCCGTCGAGGGCCGGGCCGCGGAGGCGGCGGCGGGCGGCGCGGGAGCGCCGTGCCGGCAGGCCGCCGCGGCCAGGACGAGGAGCGCGAGGGAGGAGGGCCGGATCACCGCCGCGGCGCTGCCACGTCCGTGACGAGGAGGCTGGGGGCCGCGCCGAGGGGCACGCGCGATGCTAGCACGCGGGCTCCCGGCCGGGTCGCGAATCCCATACACTGCGCCGCGGGTCGCCGCGTGTCGCGGCTCGGCGGGGAAGGAGGGGCGGTGGGGCACAGGGCGCGAGGGATCCTGGCGGCGATGCTCTTCGCGGCGCCGGCCGTCGCCGCGGCGGGGGCGGCCGGACTCCTGACCCTCTTCACGGCCTCCGCCCTGGCCGCGCCCCCCGGCCGGGCCGCCGCGGGCTACCTGGACAACTCGGGCCGCGCGGACGTCCTCAGCGGCGGCGTCCGCCTGATCCCCGTGACCACGCCCAAGGGCACCTTCCGCGTGTGGACCAAGCGGGTGGGGAACAACCCGTCGGTCAAGGTGCTGCTCCTGCACGGCGGGCCGGGGGCCACCCACGAGTACTTCGAGGCCTTCGACAGCTACTTCCCCGCCGCCGGAGTCGAGTACTACTTCTACGACCAGCTCGGCTCGGCCTACAGCGACCAGCCCGACGTCCCGGACCTCTGGGAGATCCCGCGCTTCGTGGACGAGGTCGAGCAGGTCCGGCGGGCCCTCGGCCTCGGGCCCGACAACTTCTACCTGCTCGGCCACTCGTGGGGCGGCATCCTGGCCATCGAGTACGCGCTCGCGCACCAGCAGCACCTGAAGGGGCTCGTCGTCTCCAACATGATGGCCAGCATCCCCGCCTACAACGAGTACGCGGCCCGCGTCCTCATGCCGGCCATGGACCAGGCGGCCCTGGCCGAGATCAGGGGCCTGGAAGCGGCGGGACGATACGACGCCCCGCGCTACATGGAGCTGCTGATGCCCCACCACTACGTCCACCACGTGCTGCGCATGCCCGCGGAGGCGTGGCCCGACCCCGTCAACCGCGCCTTCAAGCACATCAATCCCAGGATCTACGTGCCGATGCAGGGGCCGAGCGAGCTGGGCGCCAGCGGCAAGCTGGCGGGCTGGGACCGCACCGCCGACCTCGGCCGCATCGCCGTCCCCACCCTGGTCATCGGCGCGCGCCACGACACCATGGACCCCGCGCACATGGAGAAGATGGCGCGGCAGGTCCGCGTCGGGCGGTACCTCTTCTGCCCGCGCGGCAGCCACCTGGCCCTCTACGACGATCAGGAGGTCTACATGGAGGGCGTGATCGGGTTCCTGCGGGACGTGGACGCCGGGCGCCTGCGCCGTGCTCCCTAGGAGGGCCGCGCGGCGCGGGCGGAGGACCAGGCGGCGGGCCGCCCCCGGGCGGCCCCGCCGCCCAGGGAGGTCGTCATGAACAAGGTCGTGGCCCGCTTCGCGGACGGGACGATGATCAAGGGTTTCACCACGGACTTCGTGCCCGCCAAGGACCTCTTCCACGTCGCTCCGGCCGACGCGCCCCCGGGCACCAAGCCCGCCGCCGTGCAGACGAAGGACCTGAAGGCCCTCTTCTTCGTGCGGGACCTCGCCGGGGACCCCCAGTACCAGGACAGCCAGGAGTTCAACCCGCTGAAGCCGCCGGTGGGCCGGAAGATCAGGGTGCGCTTCAAGGACGGCGAGGTGCTGGTGGGGACGACCCAGGGCTACCAGCCGGGCCGCCCGGGCTTCTTCCTCGTGCCCGCGGACCCGGGCTCCAACATCGAGCGCTGCTACGTCATCAGCGCCGCCACGGACGAGGTCACTTTCCTCTGAGAGGTGCCCGGGTGCCGGCGCTGATCGTGCTCCTCGTCCTCTCGCTCCCCGAGCCGTCCGGCGCCACCGCGTGCCGCCCGGAGGCGGCGGCGGCCCGCGCGGTCCGCGCCGTGGCCGAGGGCATCGTGGCCGCGGACAACGCGCGCGACGTCGAGCGCGTGGTCGCGCACTACGCCGCGGACGCCGTGCTCCTGCCGCCGGGGGAGTCCCCGGTGCACGGTCGCGCCGCCATCCGCCCGCGCTACGAGGCGCTGTTCGCGGCCTTCGCCCCCGCCATCGTGGGCCGCGTGGACGAGGTGTGCGCGGAGGGCCGGCTGGCGCTGGTGCGGGGCCACAACGGGGGCCGCCTGGCCGCGCGGGGAGGGGAGCCCAGCCGCGACCTCGATGACGCCTACCTCATGGTCCTCCGCCGCGAGGACGACGGGCATTGGCGCATCAGCCATCTGATCTGGCATCGCGCCAGCCCGCCGCCTTCCGCCAGGGTCCCCGGCGCCGGGGAGAAGGGCGCCGCCCGCTAGGACACGGGACGGACCAGCACCTCCTCGCCGTCGCGAACGCCGAGCGCGCCCAGGGCGGCCTTCGGAAGGTGGACCTCGCGCTGGAGCCCGGCCCGGAAGCCCGCGGCCAGCTCGACGGCCTTGCCGGCGTGGCTGCGCACCTCCACCCGGCGCACGCCGCCTCCGAAGCGCAGGATGCGACGCCAGTCCTCCTCGACGCGGGAGTCCATCTCCGCGGCTTCCTTGCTGGCGAAGAGCGAGCCGTGTCCCTGCGCGCGCAGGGGCTTCACCGGCTCCACGCGCTCGAGCAGGCCCGTTTGCAGCCAGTCGAACAGGCAGCCGACCACGGCCGGACGCGGCAGGCGGGAGGCGGCCACCACCTCCCCCACGTCGCGCGTGCCGTCGAGCAGGCGCAGCACGCGCCAGGCCGCGGAATCGACGAGCACCTGCGCGTCGCCCTCCAGCGGTGCCGCGGCGAGCTGGAAGACCACGCGGTCGGAGGGGATGGCCACGTGCATCCGGTGCAGGTGGGGCCCCGTACGCTGGCCCTCCGTGATCAGGTCCTCCAGCGCGCGCGTCACGTTGGGAGGCACCGCCCGCTCCTCGGGCACGAAGGCCAGCTGGCCGTCCTCCCAGCCGAAGAGGTCGAGCACCGCCTCCTCCCCCTGCAGGCGGCCCGAGGAGGCGTGGACCACTGCCCCCTTGACCACCCTCACCAGGGCCTGGTGGCCGGCGCTGGTCACGGTGAGGAGGCCCGTCTTGCGCCCGGTGGAGAGCACACGGAGCGCATCGCCGAGGGCGATCTCGCCGAGGTTGCCGATGAGGGACATGGCCGGGGCAACCGCCAATCTATCACCGGGCGGGCCCGCCTCCGGGGCCCCCAAAATCGCGCGTGCTACGATGGGTTCGTGATGCGACGCGCGGCTCTGGCCGCACTGGGCGCGGCCCTGCTCGCCCCACCCGCGCCGGCCCAGGAGGCGGCGGCGGAAGCGCGCGCGCGCCGCATCGAGGCGCGCCACCGCCGTTCCACCGACCTGGTGGCCCGCTTCACTCAGACCTACCGCTCGGGGATGCTCGGGCGCGAGCTGGTGGAGACGGGCACCCTCTCCGTCAAGCCTCCGGGGCGCATGCTCTGGCAGTACGAGAAGCCCGAGAAGAAGACCTTCGTGGCCGACGGGTCCACCTTCTACTTCTACGTGCCCGCGGACCGCCAGGTCATCGTGCGCCAGCAGGCGGGCGAGCACGGGCTGCCCGCCCTGCTCCTCTCCGGCCGCAGCGACATCCTGCGCGAGTTCGCGGTCACCGCGGAGCTGGCTCCCGGCGGCCGCGAGCGCCTTCGCCTGGTCCCGCGGCGGGACGACCCCGAGGTCCAGGTCGTGTTCCTGGAGGCGGACGAGCAGGACCGCATCCGCGGCATCGAGGTGGTGGACACGCAGGGCAACCGCAGCCGCTTCCGCTTCGACGACGTGCGCGAGAACGTCGGGCTCAAGGACGCGCTCTTCCGCTTCAAGGTCCCCGCGGGCGTCGAGGTGGTCAAGGGATGAGGCGGTGGATCCCGGTCCTGGCGCTGTGGGCCCTGGCCGGCTGCGCCTCCACCGGCGCCTTCCGCGCGGGCGAGAAGGCGGAGCGGCTGCGCGAGTACGACCGGGCCGTGCTCGAGTACGCCAAGGCCCTGCGCCTCGACCCCGACAACGCGCACTACCGCGCCTCCCTGGAGCGCGCGCGCCTCCGTGCCGCGGAGGCCCACGCCGCCAGCGGCCGCCGCCTGGCCGGCCAGGGCCGCTACAAGGAGGCCCTCGACGAGTTCCGCCTCGCCCTCGACCTCAACCCCGGCTCGCCCGCCCTGGCCGCGGAGATGGGGCAGGTGGAGGCGCAGCGGCAGGCCGGGCTGCCCCCCCAGACCATGGAGGAGATGAAGCAGCGGGCGCGCGAGAGCGGCCTGCCCGGCCTCGCCCTCGGCCCCGCCGCGCGCGAGCCGCTCGGGCTCTCCTTCCGCGGGGCCAGCCTGCGCGAGGCCTACCAGGCCCTCGGCAAGTCGGCGGGCATCAACTTCATCTTCGACCCCCAGTTCCAGGACAACACCATCACCCTCGACCTGGCCGACGTGGGCGTGGAGCAGGCGCTCAACGCCCTGGCCGGGGTGGGCCGCACCTTCCACCGCGTGGTGGACCCCCGCGTGGTCATGGTGGTGCCGGACACGCCCGCCAAGCGCCGCGAGTACGAGCAGCAGGTGGTGAAGACGTTCTTCCTCTCCAACGCCGACGTGAAGGAGACCATCGACCTCCTGCGCATCGTGCTGGGGGCGCGGCGCGTGGGGCCGGTGCCGGGGGCCAACGCCCTGACCATCAACGACACCCCGGACAAGGTGGCGGCGGCCGAGCGCATCGTGCAGATCGTGGACAAGCAGCGCGGCGAGGTGGTGGTGGAGGTGGAGATCCTGGAGGTCAACCGGACCCTCCTCAAGGACTACGGCATCGAGATCACCTCCGGCATCCCGGGCGTGCCCGGCATCGCGGGCGCCATCTTCCCCAGTACCACGGTGGAAGAGGTGATCCGCGACCCCCAGGGCAACCCCGTCTTCGTGAACGAGCGGCCGATAACCCTCGACGACAACCCTTACGCGAAGGAGAACCTCGTCCTCACCGCCCTTCCCGGCGTCATCTACCGCCTGCTCAAGAGCGACTCCTCCACCCGCCTGCTCGCCAACCCCCAGCTGCGCACCACGGAGGGCAACGTGGCCCAGGCCCGCTTCGGCGACCAGGTGCCCGTGCCCGTCACCGTCTTCACACCCATCGCCCAGGGGGGCATCGCCCAGCAGCCGGTGACGTCCTTCGAGTACAAGAACGTGGGCGTCAACATCGACCTCGCCCCCCGCGTGCACCACAACGGGGAGGTGAGCCTGGGCCTGAAGCTGGAGATCTCCTCCCTGGGCCCGCTCTTCCAGGGCAACCCGACCTTCCGCAGCCGGATCGTCAACAGCGCCATCCGCCTCAAGGACGGCGAGACCAACATCCTCGCCGGCCTCATCAGCGACGAGGAGCGCCTGAGCCTGACCGGGCTCCCCGGCCTCTCCGACATCCCGATCCTCGGCCAGATCTTCTCGCGCACGCGCAAGGAGGTGACGGAGACCGACATCGTGATGACGCTGACCCCGCGCATCGTGCGGCGCACGGAGCTCACGGAAGAGGACCTGCGCTCGTTCACCATGGGCGGCGAGGGCTCGCCCCT
This sequence comes from Vicinamibacteria bacterium, assembly GCA_036556965.1. Lineage (GTDB taxonomy): Bacteria > Acidobacteriota > Vicinamibacteria > Fen-336 > Fen-336 > DATBIO01. The sequence goes on along the minus strand of DATBIO010000140.1, from coordinate 1,168 downwards.
GCTCTTCGAGGTGCCCCCGGCGGCGCCGGCGGCGCCGCCCGTGGTGCCCGCGCCCCCCGACTCCGGCGTCCCGCGGCCCGAGCCCATCCGGCCCCCCGCGCCCGCGCCGTCCCCCACCCCCGGCGCGCGCTGATGGCGCCGGCCGGGCCCGGCCTGGCCGGGCGCGCGCGCCGCGCCTTCGCCCTCCTCACCGACCCGCGCACCCCCAAGCTGCCGCGCCTGGCCGTGGCCCTGGCCATCGCCTACCTGCTCTGGCCCCCGGACCTCGTCCCCGACTTCGTGATCCCGCTGCTGGGCTGGGTGGACGACGCGGGCTTCCTGTGGCTCGCCTTCCGGTGGCTCCTCCGCCGCGCGCCCGCGCCTCCCGGACCGCCCTGAAGCGCCTCAGGGCCGGCCCACCGCCACCACGATCGTGGCCGAGGTCGTGTTGCCACTGGCGTCGCCCGCCTCGTAGGTGATCGTGTAGGTGCGGCCAGCCCCCCCGCCCTGCCGCTCGGCGCGGAGCTGGAAGCTGCGGTCGTCCGTGCCGAGCGCCGCGCCCACGATGTCGGGAGCGGTGTTGCCGTCGCCGCGCCCGTCCTCGGGCTCGCTGCTGGTGACGGAGACCAGGCGCAGGCGCGGCGCCGCGTCGCACACGTCGGACAGGGCCACCCCCACCTCGATGGTGACCAGCTTGTGGTCGGGGGGCCAGAGAGAGCCGGAGTCGGCCTGCACGGCCAGCGCCGGAGGCGTGGTGTCGCGCACGGTGACGCGCTGCGTGGCGTGGCCGGAATTGCCGCTGTCGTCCACCGCGCTCCAGGTCACCGCGGTGGTGCCCAGCGGGAAGAGGGCCGGCGCGTCGCTCGTGGGAACGAGGGTGGGGTCGCAGACGTCGGCGGCGGTGGCGGTGCCCAGGGACACCGGCGTGCCCGCCGGCGACGTGCACTCGACGTCGCTTTCGGCCGGGGCCGTCACCACGGGGGCGGTGGTATCCACCACGGTGACGGTCTGGAGGACGGTGGCCGCCAGGCCGGCCTCGTCGCGCGCCGTCCAAGTGACGGTGGTGGTGCCCAGGGCGAAGGGCGGCGCCGCGTCGCTGGCCAGGGCGGGCGCAGCGTCGCAGGCGTCGCTGACGGCGGGCGGGGGCAGGCTCGGTGAGGCGCCGGCCGGCGAGCTGCACTCCGCGGTC
>DATBIO010000139.1:0-15512 GCA_036556965.1 Vicinamibacteria bacterium | reverse complement strand
GGAACAGGTGAAGGAGCTGGACGCCGAGGCCGGCCGCCTGCTCTGGCAGTCGCTGCAGTCCACCGACACCAACGAGATCATGGCCCTGCGCGCCCAGCAGCAGGAGGTGCTGACGAGCCTGGAAGCGGCCCGCAAGGCGCTCGTCGAGGCGAAGGCGGCGGTGGAGGCGCTGGAGGCCGAGGCCGCGCGCGCCGGCGCGCCCCTGGGCTGGGTGCGCGAGCCCTAGCCGGACGCCGATGCATCCCGGCTCACCTCGTTGCGCCTTCGCTCGCGTACGACCGGGTACGCGTCGCTCGGCGCGCCTCGTGATCCGTGCGCCTCGGCGTCCGGAGGGCGACGTGGATACCCCGATACCCTCCTAGGTACCCGCTGAGCGTGCCTCGACCGGCGGACGTGCTCCTCGTCGAGGACAAGGAGTCTCTGCGCGCCGCCCTGCGCCTCTCGCTGGAGGGCCGGGGCTACGTGGTGGACGAGAGCGGCGACGCCTACGACGCCCGCCGCCGTCTCCAGCAGTCGCGCTACCTCGCCGTGCTCACGGACCTGCGCCTTCCCGCGGGCTCGGGCTTCGACGTCCTGCAGGCGGCCACCGAGGCCGATCCCCAGATGCCGGTCATCGTCATGACGGCGTACGGCACGGTGGAGGAGGCGGTGCGGGCCATGAAGGAGGGGGCGGCCGACTTCCTCATGAAGCCGGTCGACACGGACCACCTCCTGCTGCTGCTCGAGCGCGCGGTGGACCGCCGGCGGCTGTTCACCGACTACGTCCTCCTCAAGGACGACTACCAGCGCCGCTTCGGCCTTCCCCGCGTGGTGGGAGAGGACCCCGCCTTCCAGGAGGCGATGAGGGCGCTGCAGCGGGCGGCCACCAGCGAGGCCACCGTGCTGCTGCTGGGGGAGAGCGGCACGGGCAAGGAGCTGATGAGCCGCGCCCTCCACCAGCTCTCCGCCCGGGCCAAGGGGCCCTTCGTCGCCATCAACTGCGCGGCCATCCCCGAGGCCCTGCTCGAGAACGAGCTCTTCGGCCACGAGAAGGGCGCCTTCACGGGGGCCACCGCGCGCAAGGCGGGCAAGGCCGAGATGGCCCACCGCGGCACGCTCTTCCTGGACGAGATCGCCGACCTGCCCCTGGCCCTCCAGGCGAAGATCCTGCGCCTGGTGCAGGAGAGGCAGTTCGAGCGCGTGGGGGGGGTGCAGACGCTCGGCGTGGACGTGCGCCTGGTGGCTGCCACCAACCGCGACCTGCAGGATGCGGTGGCGCGGCGGGAGTTCCGCGAGGACCTCTACTTCCGGCTCTCCGTCTTCCCCATCGAGATCCCGCCCCTGCGCCGGCGTCGCCGCGACATCCTCCTGCTGGCCGACGCCTTCGTGGGCCGCTATGCCCGGGAGATGGGCCGACGGGCGCTGGAGCTGGGGGAGGAGGCGCGGCAGGCGCTGCTCGCGCACCGCTGGCCGGGCAACGTGCGCGAGCTGCAGAACTGCATCGAGCGCGCGGCCCTCCTCTGCGACGGCCCCGTCATCGGCCCCCAGCACCTGCGCCTGGAGGACGTCGGCGCACCCGGCCCCGAGCTGGGGGACGTGCTGGACCTGTCGGGCACGCTGCCCGAGGTGGCCGAGCGCGCGGCCCAGCGCGCGGAGGCGGAGGCCATCCGCCGGGCGCTGCGCGATTCCAGGGGCGACCGCGGCGCGGCCGCGGAGAGGCTGGGGGTGAGCCCGTCCACGCTCGCGCGCAAGATGAAGGCGCTGGCCCTCGAACCCTCCTCCGACGGGGCCTGAGCCCTCTCAGGGCGGCAGGCGCGCGTAGTCCTCCGGCCGGTCGACGTCGGCCAGGCAGCCGGCGTCCCCCTCGACGTGGACCACCCAGTCCGGGTGGAGGGCCATGACCACGCGGGCGCCTTCGGCGGGGGAGGCGCCGCGCAGTGCCGGCCACGCGCCGAGGGCGAACCCTCCCGGGTGCCCCCGCCGGCCGCGGAAGCTCGGCACCGCGACGGGAGCGCCCTCGGCCAGGGCGGCCAGCACGCGGTCGACGGTGGCGGCGGAGACGGCGGGAAGGTCGACGGGGTGCACGAGCACGGCGTCCATGCCCTCCTCCACCGCCGCGTCCAGGCCGGCCCAGATCGAGGTCAGCATCCCCTCGCCGTGCCGCGGGTTCACCAGCCAGCGGTCGGGCGCGGCCTCCGCCGCCTCCGCGCGCACGCGCGCGGCGTCGTGCCCGAGGACGACGGCCACCTCCGCCACCCCGGGCCGCCGCAGGGCCGCCACCGCGTGCCGGAGGAAAGGCTGCTCCCGCCACCGGAGGAGGGCCTTGGGACCGCCCATGCGCGTGCCCGCTCCCGCGGCCAGCACGACCGCCATCACCCGCACGGCCCATTGAAGCACGGAGGCCGGCCGGGCGCGGTATCATGCGCGGCTCCGATGCGTCGGGTCATCATCATGGGCGCCGCCGGCCGCGACTTCCACAACTTCAACGTGGTGTACCGCGAGGATGCCGCCACCGAGGTGGTGGCCTTCACGGCCGCGCAGATCCCGAACATCGAGGGCCGCCGCTACCCCTCCGAGCTCGCCGGGCCCCGCTATCCGTCGGGCGTGGCCATCCATCCCGAGGGCGAGCTCGAGCGGCTCGTCGCGGAGCTGGAGGTGGACGAGGTGGTGTTCGCCTACAGCGACGTCTCCCACGAGACGGTGATGCACCACGCCTCGCGCGCCCTGGCCGCGGGCGCCGACTTCCGTCTCCTCGGCCCCCGCTCCACCATGCTCGCGGCGCGGGTGCCCGTGGTCTCCGTGTGCGCGGTGCGGACGGGCTGCGGCAAGAGCCAGACCACCCGGCGCGTGGTCTCCCTCCTGCGCTCCGCGGGACGGCGCGTGGTGGTCATCCGGCACCCCATGCCCTACGGCGACCTCGCCCGCCAGCGCGTCCAGCGCTTCGCCGCCCTCGCGGACCTGGACAGGCACGAATGCACCATCGAGGAGCGCGAGGAGTACGAGCCGCACCTCGCCATGGGCAGCGTGGTGTACGCGGGCGTGGACTACGCGGCCATCCTCGCCGAGGCGGAGAAGGAAGCCGACGTGATCGTGTGGGACGGCGGGAACAACGACCTGCCCTTCCTCCGGTCCGACCTCGAGATCGTGGTGGCCGACCCCCACCGCCCCGGCCACGAGCGGACGTACCACCCGGGCGAGGCCAACCTGAGGCGCGCACACGCGGTGGTGATCAACAAGGTCGACACCGCGCCCGCGGAGGGGGTGGCCGCCGTGCGCGCCTCCGTGGCCGCCCTGAACCCCGAGGCCGTGGTCATCGAGGCGGAGTCCCCGGTCTCCGTGGAGGACGGCGCCTTGCTGCGCGGCCGGCGCGTCCTCGCCGTCGAGGACGGGCCCACCCTCACCCACGGCGAGATGGCCTTCGGGGCGGGCGTGGTGGCGGCGCGCGCGCACGGGGCCGTGCTGGTGGACCCGCGGCCGTACGCGGTGGGCTCGCTGGCGGAGACCTTCGCCCGCTACCCGCGCATGGGACCCCTGCTGCCCGCCATGGGTTACGGGGAGGACCAGGTGCGGGACCTGGAGGCCACCATCGCGGCCACGCCGGCCGAGGTCGTCCTCATCGCCACCCCCGTCGACCTGCGGCGTGTGCTCCGCCTGGACAAGCCGGCGGTGCGCGTGGGTTACGAGCTGCGCGAGAGGGGCCGCCCCGACCTGGGCGACGTGCTCGCGCGCTTCACGGGGAGCTGAGGCAGGAGGCGCAAGGGACGATGCGTCAGAGGCACCTGGTATCGCTCAAGGACTACGCGCGGCCGGATCTCGAGGAGATCTTCGACCTGGCCCGGCGCCTGAAGGCGGAGCCGGGCCGCTACGCGGAGGCCCTGAAGGGCAAGGCGCTGGCCATGGTCTTCCAGAAGCCCTCCACGCGCACCCGCGTCTCGTTCGAGGTGGGCATGTTCCAGCTCGGGGGCACCGCGCTCTACCTGGGCGGCGACGCCATGCAGCTCGGCCGCGGGGAGACGATTCCCGACACGGCCCGCGTGCTCTCGCGCTTCGTGGACGCCATCATGGCGCGCGTGTTCGCGCACCAGGACGTCACGGACCTGGCCCGCTTCGCCACCGTCCCCGTCATCAACGGCCTGAGCGACCTGCTCCACCCCTGCCAGGCCCTGGCCGACTACTTCACGGTCCTCGAGCGCCGCGGGTCGCTGGAAGGGGTCAAGCTGGCCTACGTGGGCGACGGCAACAACGTCTGCCACGAGCTGATGTTCGCCGGGGTCAAGCTGGGCGTCCGCGTGGCCGTGGCCACGCCGGAGGGCTACGAGCCCAACCCCCTGATCGTCAAGAGCGCGGCGCGCGACGCGCAGAAGCTGGGGGCGTCCCCCCCCGAGATCCTGCGGGACCCGGGCGCGGCCGTGGCCGGGGCCCACGTGGTCTACACCGACGTCTGGACGTCCATGGGACAGGAGGCGGAGGGCGTCGCGCGGCAGCAGGCCTTCCAGGGCTACCAGGTGGGGCCCGACCTCATGGCGCGCGCGGCCGGGGACGCGGTCTTCATGCACTGCCTGCCCGCGCACCGCGGCGAGGAGGTGGCGGCGGAGGTCCTCGACGGTCCCCGGTCCGTCGTGTTCGACCAGGCCGAGAACCGCCTGCACACGCAAAAGGCGCTCCTGCTCCTCCTCCTCGGCGCCAAGCCCTAGGATCCGGCGGCCCGTGTCGCCACTCTGGAAGGGGCGCGAGGCGGGCTCGCTGGTCCTGGCCGCGGTGCTGATGCTGCTGGGCGCGCGGGCGCTCCTGGGCGGACGCGCCACCGCGCTGCTCCTCGGGGCGGCCCTCCTGGTGGGATGGGGACGTCTCGCGGGACGACTGCCCCGCACGCGCGTGCCCGCCCGCCTGGCCGTGTCCGGCGCCGCCCTGGCCATGGTCGTGCTCCTCTTCCGGCTGGCCATGCTCTCGTCGCCCCCCCCGTGGAGCGTGACCGTGCTCGTGGGCGGCCTCGTGGGGTGCGCGGCGGTGGGGGAGCCCGTGCTGGCGCGTCGGCTGCGCGGCGGCGTGCGCGCGGCGCTGGCGGGGGCGGGCGCGCTCGCCCTGACCTTCGGCCTGCTGCACGAAAGCCTGGACGCGCGCTTCGGCCTCGTGGACGACCACGAGATCCTGAGCTTCCTCGGGGACGACGGACGGCTCTCCCTGGCCGAGGTCCTGCCCCTCTGGTCGGCCAGCGAGGCCGGCGACTTCGGCGGCTCCCTCCGCTACCGGCCGGTCTACTACCTGCTCCGCATCGCGGAGACGTGGCTCTGGCAGGGCAGTCCCGCGTGGTGGTACGCGTCGCGCCTGCTGCAGCTCGCGGCCGCCCTCGGCCTGATCTGGCTCGCCCTGGGTCGCTGGGTGGGACCCCTCACCGCGGCCGTGCTGGGCCTGCTGATGCTGACGCCGCGCTTCTGGGGCGACGTCTGGTGCCGGCTGGGCCCGTCGGAGGCCTATGCGTTCCTCGGCCTCGCCCTCTTCCTGTGGGGCGGGTCCGCGGTGCTCGACCGCCGCGCCTCCACGGCCGCGGGCTGGCTCGCGGTGACGGTGGGGGCCGTGGCCGCCATGGGCGCGAAGGAGAACTTCCTCTTCCTGGCCCCCGCCACCCTGGGGTTGGCGCTCTGGGCGCAGGCACGGCGACGGCTCACCCGCGGGGGCATGGTGGGCACCACGCTCGTCCTCCTGGCGGGCGCCCTCGTGCTGGCCAGCCTCGCCCTGGCCCTGGCCCCGGGGGGCCGCGACGTCTACGAGAACCCCACCGCGGCCACGGGACGCCTCGGCCCCGCCGCGCACGCGCTTCGGTCCGCGGCGCGCGCGGCGGGCGGGTGGCCGCCCTGGGCCGCCCTGTCCCTCCTCGCCCTGGGCGCGGGATCGCTCGGGCCTCGCGGCCAGGGGCGCGACGTGGCGCGGGCGTGCCTGGCCCTCGCCGGCGCCCTCGGCGGCCTCGGCCTCCTCGCCGCGTTCCAGGGCGCGTTCTACGCGGGTGTCCCCGTGGCGGGCAGCCGCTATGAGCTGCCCCGCGGCCTGGTGCCGCTGGCGGCATCCCTGGTGGCGGCCTCCTTCGGCTTGAGCGTCCTCCGCCGGCTGCGCGTGGACCCGAGCGTGGTGCGCGGCCTGCGTGCGGGGCTGGTGGGCGGGGCCGCGCTGCTGGTGGCGCACCGTGGCTTCACGCCTCTCGTGCAGACCTGCCGCGCCAACGTCCAGGCCACACAGGCGCTCGAGCGCAGGCTCGATGCGGTGGCCGCCGCCCTGGGCGCCGTCCCCGGCCGGCCGCTGGTGGTCACCTGGGCCCGTCCCCTCGACTACGAGCCCGTGGCGGGGCTCGCCGTGTTCCTGCGCGCCCGCGGCGCGCGCAACCCCATGTTCCTGGAGCGCGGCCGGGTGACGGCGGAGCCCTCCGACACGCTGGAGCAGCGCCTCGTGCGGGACCTGGAGGCGCTGTCCGTGGCCGGCGGCGCCGGCTACGCGCCCCGCGGGCGCCTCGACTGCGGCACCGGCTGCTTCAGGGTGGCCTTCTCGGGCGCCCAGGGCGCGGCCGGCGGGGCGGACCTGGGGGGACTGCCTTGAAGGCCGCCTAGCCGCCCAGCGCGGCTTCGCGTCCCGCCATCACGCGCAGGGCGTGCCGCACCTCCTCGGGCTGCACGTCGTCGCGGATGATGGCGCGGCCGATGCCCGTGGGCAGCACGAAGGCGATCCGGCCCTGGCGCGCCTTCTTGTCCCGCGCCATGGCCTGCAGCAGGTCGCGCGAGCCGACGTCGGAGACGCGCGGGCGCGGGCCCACCCGGTCCACGGTGGAGGCGATGGCGTCGTAGGTCTGCTCGGTGAGGAGCCCGCGCTTGCGCGCGATCCAGCTCGCCCCCACCAGCCCCCAGCCCACCGCCTCGCCGTGGGTGAAGCGCCGGTAGCGCGTGACCGACTCCAGGGCGTGTCCCAGGGTGTGGCCCAGGTTGAGGATGCGCCGCAGCCCGTCCTCGCGCTCGTCCTTCTCCACCACCTCCGCCTTGATGCGGCAGGCGGAGGCGATGGCGTTCTCGAGGTCGGAGCGGCTCCACGCGTCCAGGTCGCTGCCCGCGCTGCGCACCGACTGGAAGAGGGTGCGGTCGGCCAGGATGCCGCACTTGAGGATCTCGTAGGCGCCGCTGCGCAGCTCGCGCCGCGGGAGGGTGGCCAGGAAGCTCGGGTCCACGATGACGGCCTTGGGCTGGTGGAAGGCGCCCAGGAGGTTCTTGGCCTTCGGGTGGTTGACCCCGACCTTCCCCCCCACCGAGCTGTCCACCATGGCCAGGAGGGTGGTCGGCACCTGCACCCAGATGAGGCCGCGCATGTAGGTGGCGGCGGCGAACCCGGCCACGTCCCCCACCACCCCTCCGCCGCAGGCCACCACCACCGTGTCGCGCTGGAGCCCGGCCTCGGCGAAGGCGTCCACGACCAGGTCGTAGGTCGCGCGCGTCTTGTGGCGCTCGCCGTCGGGGATCAGCACGCGGGCCACCGCCCCCAGCCTCTTGATCGCGCGCTCGAGGCGCGCCCCGTGCAGCGACCACACCCGGTGGTTCGACACCACCGCGAAGCGCCGGCCGGCCAGCCGCTTGAGCAGCTCGGGCATCGAGTCGGCCAGGCCGTGGCCGACGGCGATGGGATAGGCCTTCTCGTCGAGGTCGACGGTGATTTCGATCATGGGGGCCTGAGGCCGCGAGAATAGCACCGTTGCCCCAGGAGCGGAGCCACCGTTGCCGCATCAGCGGAGCCACCCGGGAAGCGCGCCCGCGCGGCGCGCGCGCTCGAGGAAGCGGTCCTCGGCCTCGCGCAGCCGGCCTTCCAGGGCCGTGAGCCTGCGCTGCCAGGCCTCGATCTGGGGGTCGCTGTAGGGACGCACGCCGGGCTTCCGCCGCCGCTCGGCGACCTGGGCGCGCAGGTCGTCCAGCCGCTCGCGCAGGGGCGCGAGCTTCTCCTCGAGGCGCTCGGCCTCGCGGCGCCAGTAGTCCTCGCCGCGGTCCGTCTCCGGCGCGGGGCCGGGGGTGGCGGGACGGGGCGGTGGGGCGGCGGGGACCGAGCTCACGCCCGTCTCCCCGCGGGATGGGGAGACGCGCTCCAGGTCGGCGTTGGTGTAGACGGGGACGGGCTTGCGCTCGGCGCCGCCGAGCAGGAGAAGGGCCAGCGCGATGGACATGGGGTCCGCCTTTCCGGAGAGGAAGGCGGGCGGTCCGCGAGGCGGCGCGGACGGTAGCACCGCGCCGCCGCCCGCGTCAAGATAGAATCTCGGGCTTTGGTCCCAGGTGAACGACTCGCGATGCTCGAATCCCGCTTCCTCGTCCTCGGCTCCGGCATCGCCGGACTGCGCGCCGCCATCGGCCTGAGCCGCGTCGGGGAGGTGCTGGTCGTCACCAAGGACCAGCCCACGGAGAGCAACACGGGCTACGCGCAGGGCGGCGTGGCCGTGGCCCTGGGAGCCGACGACCACCCGGGCCTCCACCTCGACGACACCCTGGCCGCCGGTGCCGGCATCGCCTCCGCGGAGGCGGCGCGCGTGCTGGTGGAGGAGGGCCCCCTGCGCATCCGGGAGCTGGCCTCCTGGGGGGCGCGCTTCGACCGCGAGGACGGCCGCCTGCACTTCACGCGGGAGGGCGCCCACTCCCGCAACCGCGTGCTGCACGCCCTGGGCGACGCCACCGGGTTCGAGATGGTGCGCGCGCTGCTGGAGAAGGCCCGGCGCACGCCCGGCGTCTCGGTGCGCTCCTTCGCCTGCTCCACGGATCTCGTCCGCGCGGACGGGCGGGTGGTCGGCTGCCGCTTCCTCGAGGAGAGCGGGGAAGAGACGGAGGTGCGCGCCTCCGCGGTGCTGCTGGCCACGGGAGGGGCGGGCCAGGTGTTCCGCGAGACCACCAACCCCGCGGTGGCCACCGGTGACGGCGTGGCCATGGCGCGGCGCGCGGGCGCCGCCCTCCTCGACATGGAGTTCGTGCAGTTCCACCCCACGGCCCTGGCCGTGGAGGGAGCGCCGCGCTTCCTGGTCTCGGAGGCGGTGCGGGGCGAAGGCGCGTACCTCCGCAACCGGGAGGGCGACCGTTTCGTGGACGAGCTGCTCCCGCGCGACCAGGTAGCGCGGGCCATCGTGCGCGAGCAGCAGGCGGGCCGCGGCCCGGTGGCCCTCGACCTGGGCCACCTGGACGCCGAGCGGATGCGCCGGCGCTTCCCGCGCATCGCCGCCACCTGCGCCCGCTACGGGCTGGACCTGACGCGGGACCGCGTGCCCGTGACCCCCGCCGCCCACTACGTGATGGGCGGCGTGGCCACCGACCTCCACGGCCGCTCCACCGTGCCCGGCCTCTACGCGGCGGGGGAGGTGGCGGCCACCGGAGTCCACGGGGCGAACCGCCTGGCCAGCAACTCGCTCCTGGAGGGGCTGGTGTTCGGGGCGCGCGCGGTGGACGCCATGGCCGCGGAGCCCGCGCCCCCGCGGACGGGGGAGGCCGGCCCCCCCGGCCGCCGCGCCGCCTCCGAGGCTGCCTCCGCGGAGGCCCTGCGCGAGGCCGTGCGCAGCCTCGCCTGGGAGCACCTCGGCCTGGAGCGCGAGGGCGGCGCCCTTCGGGGGCTGGACGAACGGCTGGGCGCGCTGGCCGAGCGCGCCCCCGCCGCCGACGCCCGCGAGGGCGTCGAGGCGCGCAACCTGCTGGAGGTGGCCCGATCCATGACCAGGTGTGCCCTGTTTCGTGAGGAGAGTCGCGGCGCCCACCATCGCTCCGACTTCCCCGCCCGCGACGACCGCCGCTTCCGCGGCCACACCCTCCTGGAGGGGGCCGCCGCGCGGCTGGCCGAGGTCGAGGCCCCCCTCGCGGTGCGCGCCTCGTGACCGCCCTCCTGGCCGCCGCGGCGACGGCCCCCGGCCGGCTCCCGCCCGACGTCCGCCTCTTCCCCATCCAGGAGTACTGGTGGTTCTACGCCGCCTTCACCGCCTTCGTCTTCGTGCTCCTCGCCCTCGACCTCGGCGTCTTCCACCGCCGGGCCCACACCGTGAGCGTGAAGGAGGCGGCCATCTGGAGCGGGGTGTGGGTGACCCTGGCCCTGCTCTTCAACGCCGGCTTCTACTTCTACATGCTGCGGGCCCTTCCCGCCGACCCGCGGCTGGCCGCCATCCCCGGGTTCGATCCCCGGGCCGCGGCCATGCAGGCCGCGCTGGAGTTCCTGGCCGGCTACGTCACGGAGTACTCGCTCTCCGTGGACAACATCTTCGTGTTCGTGGTGGTGCTGAACTACTTCAACATCCCGGCCCGCCTCCAGCACCGCGTGCTCTTCTTCGGCATCCTGGGGGCCCTGATCTTCCGCGCCATCTTCATCGCCATCGGGGCCGCCCTCCTGCGCTTCGAGTGGGTGATCGTGCTCTTCGGCGTGTTCCTGCTCTACACGGGCGTGCGCATGATGTTCGCGGCGGAGAAGGGGGTGGAGCCCGAGCAGAACGCGATCATCCGCCGCTTCCGCGCGCTCGTCCCCGTGACCTCGGCCCTCCACGGGCAGAAGTTCCTCCTGCGCCTGGACGGGCGGCTGCACGCCACCCCCCTCTTCATCGCCCTCCTCTTCCTCGAGCTGACGGACATCGTCTTCGCGGTGGACTCGGTGCCCGCCATCTTCGCCCTCACCCGCGAGCCGCTGATCGTCTTCACCTCGAACATCTTCGCCATCCTGGGCCTGCGCAACCTCTACTTCATGCTGCGCGGCGCCATCGACAAGTTCCACATGCTGCGCTACGGCCTGGGCATCGTGCTCATCTTCGTGGGCCTGAAGATGACCGTCCTCAACCGGCTCTTCGAGGGCCACTTCCCGATCTCGTGGTCCCTGCTGATCATCGTGGGGGTCATCGGCGTGTCCGTGGGGCTGTCGCTGCTGTTCCCGCGCAAGCCGCACGGGGAGGGGGGGCCGCCGTTCCCCCTGCCGCCCTCGGCGGAGCTGGTGATGGACGAGAAGGAAGCCGTGGGCGCCGACAAGGAGGACTCCCGCTAGATGACCGACGAACGGACGATGAAGGAGATCACGCCCCGGGGCCAGGACTTCTCGCAGTGGTACCTGGACGTGGTCCTCAAGGCGGAGCTGGCCGACTACGGCCCCGTCAAGGGCTGCATGGTCATCCGGCCCTACGGCTACGCGGTCTGGGAGGCCATGCAGGCGGAGATGGACCGGCGCATCAAGGCCACCGGAGCCGTGAACGCCTACTTCCCCCTCCTCATCCCCAAGAGCTTCCTGGAGCGGGAGAAGGAGCACGTGGAGGGCTTCTCCCCGGAGTGCGCCTGGGTGACGGTGGGAGGGGGCGAGGAGCTGGAGGAGCCGCTGGCCATCCGCCCCACCTCGGAGGCCATCATCTGCCCGATGCTCGCGAAGTGGGTGCGCTCCTGGCGGGACCTCCCCGTGATGATCAACCAGTGGGCCAACATCGTGCGCTGGGAGAAGGTCACCCGTCCGTTCCTGCGCACCACGGAGTTCCTCTGGCAGGAGGGCCACACCCTGCACGCCACCGCCGAGGAGGGGGAGGAGGAGACGCTGCGGATCCTCGACATGTACCGCCGCTTCTCCGAGGAGGTCCTGGCCATGCCCGTGGTGTGGGGCCGCAAGACGGAGAGCCAGAAGTTCGCGGGCGCGCTGCGCACCTACGCCATCGAGGCCCTCATGGGCGACGGCAAGGCGCTGCAGGCGGGCACCAGCCACAACCTCGGCCAGCACTTCGCCACCGCCTACGGGATCGAGTTCCTGGACCGCGACCAGCGGCGCGTCCTGCCCTGGTCCACCTCCTGGGGGACCTCCACGCGGATGATCGGCGGCCTGGTCATGACCCACGGCGACGACTCGGGGCTGGTGTTCCCCCCCAGCGTGGCCCCCTACCAGGTGGTGGTCGTCCCCATCCCGCCGCGCAAGGGCGACTGGAACGAGGCCGTGCTGCCCAAGGCGCGCGGGGTGGTGGAGACCCTGCGCGCGGAGGGGGTACGCGTGCACCTGGACGACCGGGACACCCAGCAGCCCGGCTACAAGTACGCGGACTGGGAGATGCGCGGCGTGCCCCTGCGCCTGGAGGTCGGGCCCAAGGACGTGGAGAAGGACCAGTGCGTGCTCGTGCGGCGCGACTCGCGCGAGAAGGCCTTCACGCCCCTGGCGGGGCTGGCGGGGGCCGTGCGCGAGGCCCTGGCCGCCGTGCAGGCCGCGCTCCTGGCGGGCGCGCGCCGGCGCCTGGAGGAGGGCACCACGCGCGTGGCCGGCTACGACCAGTTCAAGGAGGTCATGGAGGACAAGCGCGGCTTCCTGGTGGCCGGCTGGTGCGGCGACGCGGCCTGCGAGGCGCGCATCAAGGAGGAGACGCGGGCCACCATCCGCGTGGTCCCCCTGGAGGGCGAGGAGAAGGGCGGCGCCTGCGTGCGCTGCGGGCGGCCCTCCGACCAGCCCGTGTACTTCGCCCAGGCGTACTAGCCCACGAGGCGGCACTTCCGCCGCGCGGCGGATAAACTACCGGGCGTGCCGGCCCCGACGTGGTCGCTGCTCGCCGCCCTGGCCACGCTGGCCTGCGGCGCCGCGCCCGCGCGCGACCATGCGGACCCCCATGCGGGCGCCCGCGAGCGCATGGTCCGCGAGCAGATCGTCGCCCGCGGAGTGGGAGACGCCCTGGTGCTGGAGGCGATGCGTCTCGTCCCCCGGCACGAGTTCGTGCCCGAGGCGGTGGCGGGCGAGGCCTACGGAGACCATCCCCTTCCCATCGGCCACGGCCAGACCATCTCCCAGCCGTACATCGTGGCCTTCATGACCGAGGCCCTCGGCCTCAAGGGAGGGGAGTCGGTCCTCGAGGTGGGCACCGGGTCCGGCTACCAGGCGGCCGTGCTCTCGCGCATCGCGCGGAGCGTCTACAGCATCGAGATCGTGCCCCCGCTCGGAGCGGAGGCCCGCGACCGCCTGTCGCGCCACGGCTACCGCAACGTCGACGTGCGCGTGGGAGACGGCTACCAGGGCTGGCCGGAGGCGTCTCCCTTCGACGCCATCATCGTCACCGCTGCCGCCCCCCGCGTGCCGGAGCCGCTCAAGCAGCAGCTCAAGGACGGCGGACGTCTGGTCATCCCGGTGGGGGACGAGGCGCAGGAGCTGATGGTCATCACCCGGAAGGGGGACACCTTCGAGGAGCGCCGCGTCCTGCCCGTCCGCTTCGTGCCCATGACGGGCAAGGTCCGCAAGGAATGACGGTGACGCTTCCGCGAGCGTCACATCTGCCGCCGCCGCCGCCCCGGTCTGCTCCGTACCTTCGAGCGAGGTAGATGGAACCGCTCTGGGTGATGGCCGCCCTGGCCGCCCTCGCCGCCATGCTGGCGGCGCCGGTGCTCGCGGTGATCGCCCTCGCGAAGGCGGTGGGCGGCCAGGCCCGCCTGGTCGACCTCGAGCGCCGGCTCGCCGCGCTGGAGCGGCGTCTGGCGGGGGCGGAGCCGTCGGCGGCCGTGGTCGTCGCTCCCGTTCCGCCTCCCGGGCCGCCGTCCCGGGCGGCGGAGCCGGGGCCGGCTCCCGTGCCTCCGCCCGTGGAGCCGGCGGTCCCGGTCCCGGCCGCGCCGGCACCCGCCGCGGCGCCTCCGCTCGCCGCCCTCGCGGCCGCCGCCCCCGCCGTACCGGCGGCGCGCGGCGCGCGCGTGCCCCGCGGGAACGATTTCGCCACCAGCATCGGCCCCAAGCTGCTGGTGGCCACGGGCGCGGTGGCCTTCGTGGTGTTCCTCGGCCTGTTCGTGAAGTACGCCTGGGAGAACGACTGGGTCGGGCCCACCGGACGCGTCCTGATGGGAGCCCTCACCGGAGTGGCCCTGGTGGCGGGCGGCGTCCGCCTGCTCGACCGCCGTTACCGTCCGCTGGGCCAGGGGCTGGCCGGCGCGGGGTTCGCCTCGCTCTACGTGTCGGCCTTCGGCGCCCACGGGCTCTACGCGCTCGTCCCGCGCGAGGTCGCGGGCGGCCTGATGGCCGCGATCACCGCGAGCGCGGTGCTGCTGGCGGCGCGCCGCGACGCCCGCCTCCTGGCCGCGCTGGCCTGGCTCGGGGGCTACCTGACGCCGGTGCTGCTCTCCACCGGCCAGGACAGGGCCGTCGCCCTCTTCCTGTACCTCGCGCTGCTGGGCGCGGGCGCGGTGGCCCTCGACCACCGCCGGCCGTGGCCGGAGACGCTGCCCCTGGCCATGGCGGGGACGCTGCTCCTCTACGCCGGCTGGTTCGCGCGGTTCTTCACCGACGAGAAGTTCGGCGTCGCCGCCTCCGGCCTCGTGCTGTTCACGGCGCTGTTCACGCTGGGAGCGGCGCACAAGGAGCGGGGCGGCTCCGCCGGCCTGGCCGTGCTGGGGGGGGCACTGGGCCTGACCGTGCTCGCGGCGTCCGCGAACCGGCCGGAGTGGCTGCTCGTCCTGTCGCTCGGGCTGGCCGCCGGTGCCGCCCACCTCGGCGCCCGCATGGGACGCGGCATGGCGGTGGCGGCGGCGGTGGCCGCGGGCCTCCCCTTCCTGGCCTGGGCCCTGGGGCACTACCGGCCCGAGTTCCTGGGCATCGCCGCCGCGTGGGTGGTGGGGGGCGGCCTCTTGTTCGTGGTGGGCCCCGCGCGCGGCGACGACGCCCTGCCCCTGGCCGCGCTGGTGGCGGGCGGCGTGGCGGCGGCGTTCCTCGCCGGGGCCAGCGACCGGCCGGTCGCGCTGCTCGCCCTCCTCCTGGCCCAGGCGGGCCTGGCGCTGCTGCTCGCTCGCGCGCGCCCGTCGGCGGAGCCCGTGGGCGTGGCGGCGGGTGGCCTGGCCGTGCTGGCCTGGCTGGACCGCTTCTACGCGGCCGGGCGCGAGGGTGACGCCCTGCTCCTGGCCGTGCCCCTGGCCGGCGCCTTCCTCGCGGCGCGGGTGGCGCGCGGCCTGGTCACGGACGCGCCGCTGGGCAGGGCGGGCGCGGCCGCCCACCTGGTGAACGCGACCTTCGTGTGGACGGTGCTCTTCCGCGTGCTCTACGACGGCCACGCGGCCGCGCTGGGCTGGGCCTCGGTGGGTCTGGCCGTGGTGTACCTGGCGGTGGGCCTGGGCGGGCGCCGCGCGCGGCCGGCGGACGCCGCGGGCGTACGCGTGCCCCTGGGCATCGCCGCCGTCTTCGTGACGCTGGCCATCCCCGTCCAGCTCGGCCTGCACGGCATCACGCTCGCCTGGGTGGCGGAAGGCGTGCTGCTGGTCGCGCTGGGAC
The DNA here is from genome assembly GCA_036556965.1 of Vicinamibacteria bacterium. Classification (GTDB taxonomy): domain Bacteria; phylum Acidobacteriota; class Vicinamibacteria; order Fen-336; family Fen-336; genus DATBIO01. The sequence goes on along the minus strand of DATBIO010000139.1, from coordinate 311 downwards.
TGCGGTTCCGCTCCGCCCTCGCCCGCGCGGGCGGCTACCTGGTGCTGGCCCTCGCCGTGCTGCGCCTTCCCCTCCGGCACTGGCCCTTGCACGGCGCCGAGCCGTTCGCGGCCATCGCGAACCCCGCCTTCGGCACGTGGCTGGCGGTCGTCCTCGGCCTCGCCGCCGCGCTGTTCCTCGTGCGGCGGGAGCCCGAGGCGCACTCCTCCCTCGAGCGCGCGGTGGTGCCCGTCCTGGCCACGGCCACCCTCGGCCTGCTCTTCCTGCTGCTGACCACGGAGGTGGGGGACGTCTTCGACGCCCGCGCGCGG
>DATBIO010000138.1:0-37247 GCA_036556965.1 Vicinamibacteria bacterium | reverse complement strand
AGCGCGCGGTCCGTCATGTCCTTGACCGCGGCGAAGGGCCAGTCGCGCAGGTGGAAGGCGTCGTGGGCGAAGGCGGCCACCTGGAAGGCGACGACGAACACGAGGCCGCGCAGCAGCTCGGAGGCGTCCGGCCGGCCGCCGCCCATCTGGGGGAGGACGAAGAACAGGATGGCCCCGAGGAAGAGGCCGTGCGCCAGGGTGAAGATCAGGGAGGCGGACAGGAACCCGGCCAGGAAGCCGCCCTCGTGGCCGCGCTTGCGGGTCAGGCGCCGGTGCAGGGAGATGCGCGCCGCGATCAGCAGCGACCCGAGCAGGTTCTCGCACCAGTAGAGGGCGAGGGCCGTGCCCTGCGACCAGCCGCCGGCGAGGACGCCGGCCAGCGGCACCATGTTGATCCCCAGCACGAACAGCACCTGGAGGAGCCGCTCGAGGCCGCCCATGCCGCCGCCTTTCGCACCTGTGAGGGTTCGGCGGATTGTAGGCGAGGATGGCGCGCGGGCGGGCGCGGCGCGCCGCCTCAGAAGGCGGCGCGCACCCCGAAGCGGAGGCCGCGCGGGGACCCGGGCAGGGCGAAGGCGGCCACGCCCCCTGCGAGGTCGGGCAGCACGTAGCCCACCTCGTCGTACCTGGAGTCCAGCAGGTTCAGCAGGTCGAGGCGCGCCTCCACGCGGCCAAAGGCGCGCCGGAGCCGGCCGCTGACGTCCCAGTACGACCCGAGCGCGACGGTGTTGGCGTCGTCCAGGTAGCGGCGGCTCGTCCAGGTGGCGGCCAGGTCCGCGGAGATGCCGAGCGGCGCCTGCGCGCGCACGGCGGCCTGGACCACGTGGCGAGGAACGTTCTTGAGCTGGCCCGCGCCTTTCACCGCCCGCACCTCGGTGAGGGTGTAGGCGAGGCGCGGGACGACGCGGGCCGCGCGCGGGCCTTCCAGCGAGAGCTCCAGGCCGCGGTGCACGCTGCGCCCGATGTTGGTGTAGCGGAAGGTGGCGGGATCGAAGTCGATCTCGTCCTCCACCTCCATGGCGTAGACGGTGGCCTGCCCGGAGAGCGGGCGGCCGTAGCGGGCGAGGCCGGCCTCCAGCGACCGCGCGCGCTGCGGCGAGAGCGCGGGGTTCGAGACGGTGAAGCTGCCCCCCGCGAAGTCGGGGAACGGCCGCGGGTCGAAGAGCTGGTCCAGCGTCGGGGCCTTGAAGGCGTGCGCCGCGCGCACGAAGACGGCCGTGCCCTGGGTGAGCCGGGCCCTGACCGAGGCCTGGGGCGACCAGGCGCGCTGCGTCTCTCCGCCGTCGTCGATGGCGTCGCCGCGGAGGCCCAGGGCCACGCGCACACGCTCGTGCACCCAGGAGTCGGCGGCCACGAGGACGGCCGCCCGCCGTCTCTGCGCGGCCGCCGCGGAGAGGGGAGCCCCGGCCGTGCCGTCGTCCGCCACCGCGCGGTAGCCCACCTCCACCGTGTCGCGCCCGGCGTCCAGGGCGACGTGGGCCCGCGCCGGTCGCGCGAACACGCGGAACCCGCGCTCCACGTCGATGGTCGCGCCCCACGCCGAGGCCTCCAGCCGGCGGTGGGCGCGGTCGGGCAGCCCCGCCGCCAGCAGCAGGGTGCGGACGCCGGTGGACCCCCGGGCCAGGCCCTGGAGCGAGGCCGCGACACGGCCGTCCGGGGCGGCCCGTTCCCACGAGAGGGAGGCGCGCCGCCTGTCCGCGTCCTCGCCGTCGAGACGGAAGGCCTCGTCGGAGACGGACGGGTCGGGCGCGTCCAGGGGCAGCACGCCGGGATCGTGGCGCTCGCGGTCCTCCCAGGCCGCGACCAGGCGCAGCGGCCCTCCCGCGACGTCGCGGGAGGCGAGGGCGGAGAGCGTCCCCTGGCGAAGGGACGACCGCTCGCGGAAGCCCCGGCCGTCCTCCGCCGCCCCCTCGAGGGCCCAGCGCCACCGTCCGGGCAGGCGGCGGATGCCCGCCTGGGCGGAGGCGGACCCGAAGGGGCCGGCGGTGGCCAGCACCTCGCCGCCGCGCGGGGCCGCGGCGGCGCGCGTGAAGACCTGGACCACGCCGGCCAGCGTCGCGTCGCCGTACAGCGGGGACCCCGGTCCGCGCAGGACCTCGATGCGCTCCACCGACTCCGCGCGCACGGCGTGCCAGTCCGCGACGCCGCTCTCCACCTCCAGCAAGGGCGCGCCGTCCACCCGGAGCTGGACGTACTCCGCTTCGCCTCCGCCGAAGAAGCCGCGCGCCGTGCTCATGGGCAGGGGGCCGGGCTGCGCCGCCAGCCGGACCTGGATGCCGGCCACGGGCGCGAGCAGCTCCGCCGCGCTGCCCGCGGGCAGGGCCTCGACGTCCGCGCGTCCGAGCACGTCCACCGAGGCCGCCAGCTCCTCGCGCTCGCGCGGAGCACGGTCCGCGGTCACCACCACCGTCTCCTCGAAGCGCGGCGGCGGCGCGGGCGAAGGCGGCGCCAGGAGCAGGAGCCAGGCGGGCGCGATCATGCGAGGGGCGGCCTCGCCCTCAGGAAGCGGCGCGCGCGGGCTCGATGCGGAACACCTTGCCCGTCTTGGGCATGACCTTGGCCGACTTCGCGGTGGGCGAGAAGACCCCGAAGTCCAGCACGTAGACGAGGCCGTCCGGGCCGAACTTGACGTCCACCGGCCTCTCGAAGGCCTCCTGCAGATCGAGGTGCGAGGCGGGCTGCGCCGGGCCCTGTCCCCGGTTCCGCGCGAACACCGTGACGCGCTTCGCCGCCACGTCCACCGCCTCCACCTGGAACCCGGCCCGGTCGTCGGCCGTCTCCGCGTCCGTGGTGGGCTTGAAGTCGCCCATCTCGGAGATCAGGAGCTGGCCCGCCCAGCGCGCGAAGGGCCCGCGGGCGGGCACGAAGGTCATGCCCCCGAGGGCGGCGTGGGGCTTCGTGGCCGCCACCAGCAGCGAGGGGTCGGCCAGGCGCAGGCCGCTCTTGGCGTGGTCGATCACGAAGGCGAGGCCGCGGTGTCCCTCCGCGAAGTACTTGGCGGGCGGCTGGTAGCGCGGGTCGGTGAGGGGTATGAGGGCCGCCGAGTAGTCCGGCCACCCGTACCACGCGCCCTCCTGGACGCGGTAGACCGCGTCCGGGTCGTCCCGCACCGGCCGTGTGCTGCGGATGTCCGCCCCGTGCATGCCCACGTAGAGGCGGTCCTCGCCGTCCAGGGCGAGGGCCACCGGGTTGCGGAAGCCCCAGGCCACGAGCCGCGGGCGCGTGGCGCCGCGGGGCAGCGCGTAGATGGCGCCCGTGCAGAGACCTTCCCCCGCCACGCGCGTGGCGCCCGACTTCCCGTAGGGCTGGTAGGCGCCGCTGGACGCCTTGTCGTCGCCGTCGGAGGTGAGGGCGTTGGGCTCGGTGAAGGTCTGCCCGGTGAGGACGATGTCACGGCAGGGGATCTCCCGCGCCTGCCCGTGGGCCTTGAGCCACTTGGCGTTCACGGGGTCGTGGGACGACACCACGCCGGAGTTGGTGACGCTGCCGAGGCCGAAGTAGAGCGTGCCCTGGCGGTCGAAGACGAGGTAGTTCACGTCGTGGTCGCCGTGGGTGGGCAGCCCGCGCAGGACGGCCTCCACAGGCCCGCCCGCCGGCCGCACGCGGCTGATGCCGAAGGTGCCGTCCTTCTCCTCGTGCGAGAAGTAGAGCCAGCCCTCGTGGAAGGTGAGGCCGACGGCGATCTCGCCGGTGGGCGCGGCCGCGCCCTCCAGCTTCACCTCCTCGAGGTGCTCGCCCACGACCTTGAGGATCCGCCTCTGGGTGAGGGGCACGGGCACGGTGTGCGACTCCAGGACGTAGAGGCGGCCCGAGTCGTCGAAGGCGATGGCGCTGGGGTAGTCGAGGCCCTGCACGATGCGCACGGCGCGGAACCCCTCGGGCACCGCGATCTGGGGAGCGGGATGCGATTCGGCCCCGTAGAGCTGGGCCTGGTCCAGCCCCTTCATGGAGAACTGGCAGCCCGCCGGGGCCAGGGCGGAGACGAGGATCAAGAGGACGGGCGCGAGCCCGCGCCGGTCGTACTGCACGGTCACCTCCGGTCAAGTCGCCATCGAGACTCCCGGGGAGAGGGCTCTCTTCGAGCGTCCGACCGCGGCGCGGGCGCGTCAACGGCCTGTCGAAAAAACCGGGAGGCGGGCCCCGCGGGGGCGCGCTCCTGGCCCGCGTCCCCCTCTAGAGCCCGAAGCCGATGTTCACGTAGACCCGGGTCCCCTCGTCGCCGTGCGCCAGCAGGCCGTGCACGACGAGGTCGCTGGTGAGCAGGCGCAGGTAGAGGCCGCCGCCCACCGACGAGTGCCACGTGTCGGAGGATTCGGCGTCGGCCCATACCCGCCCCGTGTCGGCCAGGCCCAGCAGCCCCACGCGCAGGGGCAGGACGAGGTTGAGGTCGAAGACGTCGACCATGACCTGGGCGTTGAACCAGGCGGCGGCGTCGCCCGCGAAGCGGTTGCGGTCGTAGCCGCGCACGGTGTCGCTGCCGCCGAGGAAGGCGGACTCGTGCCAGGGCGCCGTGCCCCACACCTGCTGCCCGCCCACGCGCCCGCCCAGGGTGAGCCGGGACGCCGGCTGCCAGTAGCCGGTGAGATGGCCCGCGAGCGTCCCGAAGGTGTCCGCCACGTCCCAGCCCGCCGGGTACACGCGGCCCTCCACCTCTGCCTCCAGGCCCGTGTAGCGGCGGCGCGACTCGGGGACGAGGCCGGCCTGGGCGGCGCCCATGCCGACGAGGCCGCGGCCCCGCGTCTTGAGCTCCATCTTGAACCCCGCTCCCGCCTGCCCGAAGTCCCCGAAGCCGTAGGGGCGCGTGGTGGCCAGCAGGGTGTCGTCCTCGGCCCGGTTCCTGGCGTACCGCACGTCGGGGCCGAGGACGAAGGCGAAGGTGCGCCGCGGGTTCTCCCAGGCCAGCAGCGACACGAAGCCCTCGAAGGCCTGCTGGTCGGCCTCGTTGAACTCGTCGCCGACCACGGGGGTCTCGTTGCCGATGCCGTAGAAGTTGTAGTTCTTGGCGCCGTCGGCGTCGAGCAGCACGACGGTGCCGAAGCCCGGGCGCGCCCAGCGGAAGTCGCCGCGGTAGTTCGCGCCGAAGGCCGTGCGCCCGGTCTTGAACTCGACGGCCAGGCGCTGCAGGGAGGCGTAGGGCTGCTTGCGGAAGCCGTAGCGGTAGTGGTTGGCCCCGAAGGAGAGCACGACCCCGGGGTCGGGCTCCCACCACACCAGGGGCTGCAGGGGCGTGAGGGAGCCGTAGTCCCGCTTGTCCATCCACGGCGTCTCTTTCTTGTGGGGGACGCGCGTCCACTCCCGCGTGGACACCGAGGTGCCGCGGCCGCGGGCCACTTCGCCTTCGGCCACGTCGTGGAAGCTCGTGCCGCCGCTCTGCGCGTCGTCCAGGCGGTCGGCGCCCGCGCCCCCGGAGACGTGCACCTCGATGCCTCCCGGCGGCCCCGTGGCCACGAAGCGGTCGTCGCCGGCGTAGAGGTAGATGCGGACGTCCCTGGTCTCGCCGGGAAGGAAGCGCCGGCGGAAGTAGACGCGGGGGGCCGCGCCCGCCTCCTCCGCCCGCGACAGCTCCAGCAGCGCGCCGCCGTCCGCCTGGCGCTCGAGCCGCGCGAGGTCGTCGCCGTCGGTGCCCTGCACGTCCACCCACCTCGCCAGCCGCTCGTAGAAGCCGTCCGCCGCCTGCGGCAGGAGGTCGCGCCGCGCGCGCAGGTCGCGGACGAGGCGCTCCCCGGAGACGGCGAACCACGCCGGCGGCATGCGCCGCACCGCCGCCTCGATGACGGCGTCGGTCAGCCGCTCCTGGAGACGGCGGGCCGTCACTTGGAAGGCCGCGCGCTCCACGCCGGTGAGCAGCCAGTCGTCCACCTCCCGGCCCTGGAGCACGAGGCCGTCCAGGTTGTCGTAGTCGTCGCGCCAGGCGAGGAGCTTGGGGACGGCGCTGCGGGCCAGGCTCAGCATGACGCCGGAGTAGTCGGAGAAGGCCTGGTCCCGGTCCTCGGGGAGCGCCACCAGGCCCTCGCGCCCCGGCAGGCGCATCCAGCGCCACTGGCCCACGTGGCGGTCCCAGTCGCCGAGGAACAGGTCGAAGAGCCGCGCCTGGAGCAGGGCCTCCGTATCCACCCAGCCCTCGCCCGCCCGCCAGCGCTTCCACAGCTCGTCGGTGGAGATGATCTCCAGCGCGCCCTGGAACCCGGCCGTCGGGTACTCGTCGATGGTGCCCGGCTTGCCGCCGAACGTCGCGCGGAAGGCGCCGAGCGCCTCGTCGTCCGGCATGAAGACCACCCTGGGCTCGGTGTGGGCGACGCCCGCCGCCTCCGCCAGGGCCGGCACCACGAAGGCCACGCCGGGGTGGCTGGCCGTCGTCTGGTCCTGGAAGATCTCGGCGGGGAACGAGTCCCTCCATTCGGCAGGCAGGATGCGCGTGGGGTCCTTGTCGAGGGCGCGGAAGGTGTAGCTCTTGCCGTCCGCCCCCTTCAGGGCGAGGCCGATGCTCTGCAGGGAGCCCACCTGGCGCACGGGGGCGAGGCCTCCGCCGTAGGCGCGGAGGTCGAGCGCGGGCACCTCGAACGGCGTCGTCCAGAGCTTCCGGTGGCCCTCGCCGAAGTGCCACTTGAAATAGCCGGACCGGTGGTACTCCGGCCGCCCGGCCACCACGCTGTGGACGGGGGGGCTCGGGCTGGGGGCCGGCGCTTCGGCGGCGTGGGCCGCGCCCGCGCCGAGGAGGAGGCCCGCGGCCAGGAGAAGGCCGGCGCGCCGGATCCCGGGGTCTCGGGGAAGGATGGGCTCGTCTCCTTTGCGTACCGTCGCGCGTGCGGCCACGGTCCTCCCGGCGGGACCGGGAGGCCGGCGGTCATTATCCATCCATCCATCGCGGTCCATCGCGCCGGGCCGGCTTCGACGACACTCATCGGCACCCGCCTTGCAACGATCGGAGCGGCTGTCCGATGTGAGTCTGTGACACCAGACGCCCCCGGGCGCGCCGTTCCCGCAGAACCCCAGGAGACCAAGATGAGCACAACGAACCCGCGGCGCCTGCGCCGAGCCAGGCCCGCCTCCCTCCTCGCCGCGACCGCCTTGGCGGCTGCCGTCCTCGGCCATGCCCCCGTGCGCGCCCAGGGCCCTCCCGACGCCGCGGTCGTCACCGCGGCGGAGGCCTCCGCCAGACACCCACTGCCGGACTGTGACCCCGACAACGCGGGCCTCACGCTGCCGCCGGGGTTTTGCGCCCTCGTGGTCGCAGAGAACGTCGGCCGGGCGCGCCACCTGGCGGTGACGGCCGCCGGCGACATCTACGTGGCGATCAACCCCGCCCGGGACGGAAGCGATCCCGGCCGGCTGCTGGCCCTCCGGGACCAGGACCGTGACGGGCGCGCCGACGTGGTGGTGCCCATCCTGGACGTGGGCGGCAACGGTGTCGCCCTCCATCGCAGCGGGCTCTTCCTCTACTTCGCCGCCAACGACCGCATCCTCCGCTTCTTCGTGCTTCCCGGGCGCCTGCGCCCGATAGGTCCGCCGGTGACCATCGTGCGCGGCCTGCCCGCCACCGGCGACCACGTGAGCAAGACCGTCGTCCTGGACGAAGGGTTCGGGATGTTCGTCAACGTCGGGTCTGCCAGCAACGCCTGCCAGGTCGAGAACCGGGTCCCCTTCTCGCCCGGCGTCGATCCCTGTCCGGAGCTGGGGGTGAGGGCGGGCGTCTGGCGCTTCAACGCGTTCGTGCGCAACCAGACGCAGGCCCACGGCGTCCGCTTCGCGAAGGGCCTGCGCAACATGGTGGCCCTGGCCCTGCAGCCGGGTTCGTCCGCGCTGTGGGGCGTGCAGAACGGGCGCGACCAGCTCTTCGAGCTCTGGCCCGACCGCTTCACCGCGGAGGACGACCGGGAAGCGCCGACGGAGGAGGTCGTGCGCATCGCCCAGGGCTACGACAACGGATGGCCCTACTGCTACGAGGACCCACGGCTGGGAGAGAGCGGACGGAAGGTCCTGGCTCCGGAGTACGGTGGCGACGGCCAGGTCGAGGGCCGCTGCGCGCGGATCCCCGAGGCGCGGCTGGGCTTTCCCGCACACTGGGCGCCGCTCTCGATGCTGTTCTACACCGGCCGCCAGTTCCCCGGCGCCTTCCGGCACGACGCCTTCGTGGCGTTCCACGGCGCCCGCTTTCCCGGTCCGGCGGAAGGGCCGGGCTACAACGTGAGCCGGATCCGGTACGAGAACGGCCGCCCGGTCGCCCGCGAGGTGTTCGCCGACGGATTCGCCGGCGGAAATCCCGACCCTGAGCTGGCCCGAGACCGTCCCGTGGGCCTGGCCGTGGGCCCGGACGGCTCGCTCTACGTCACGTCCGACCAGGTGCGTGACGGCCAGGGCGGTGGCCGCATCTTCCGGATCCTGTTCAAGGGCGAGGACTGAGTCGTTGGCCGTGTGGCCGGGGCAGGACGACCCGCCCCGGCCGCCGGCCGCCTCGAGCCGGTCGGGCGACGCCTCCTCCACGCATCCACACCCGGGGCTCGCCCGGGCGACCGGCGCCGTCAGGGGCGCCGATAGACGACCCGTCCGCGGCGGATCGTCACCCGGACGTCGGAGAAGGCCCGCGGACCGGCGCCGGGATCGCTGCCCAGCACGACCAGGTCGGCGTCCATCCCCGGCGCCACGCGCCCGCGCCGCTCCGACTCGCCGAAGCGCGCGGCGGGGGCGGTGGTCAGGGAGGCCAGGATGGCCATGGCGTCCAGCCCCGCCCCCGACATCAGCGCGTACTCGCCGGCGGGATCGTCGTCGGCCAGGTAACCCACGTCCGTGCCGAACAGGATGACGCCGCCCGCCCGCGCCCAGGTGGCGACCTCCTCCTGGATGTACCGGGTGTAGGGCTGGCCACCGAAGAGCTTCAGGGTGGGGATCATGGCCATGCCCCCCGCCTTCATGCGGGCGACGTGCGACTCGTTCCAGCCCCGGTCGTCGTCGAGGGCGTGGGCCAGCACGTCCACGCCCGCCTCCAGCGCCACCTCCAGGCCGGCCACGCTCGAGGCGTGCGCGAACACCAGTTTGCCGCGGCGGTGCGCGGCTTCCGCGGCGGCGCGGGCCACGGGCGCGGGCATGGGCAGGACGCGGCCGCGCTCGACCCACGAGCCGGTGAACAGCTTCAGGACGTCCGCCCCCGCCGCGAGCTGCCTTTCCACCACGGCGGCGGCGTCGGCGGGACGGCCGGGCGTGTGGAGCAGGGCGAGCACGTCCGGGGGCACGGCCTCCCTCACGTAGAAGGGGACGCCGTTCTCGGGATAGAGCGCGCCCCCCGCCGTCAGCACGCGCGGGCCGGCGACCTCGCCCGACTCGATGCGCGCGCGGAGGGACAGCGTGTTGTCCAGCCACGAGGCGGTGTCCACCACGGTTGTGAACCCGTGGCGCAGCAGCATGGCCTCGAGCTGCGCGGCGAGGCGTTCCGCCGGCGCCTTGGCGGCCCCGTCCCACCTGGCTTCCGTAAAGTGGACGTGGCTGTTCTGGAACCCGGCCACCACGAACTGCCCGGCGCAGTCCACGACGGCGGCGCCGGCGGGAAGCCGGACCGCGGCGGCCGGGCCCACTGCGGCCACCTTCGCGCCCTGCACCACCACGACGGCGTCCCGGAGCGGCGGGTCCTGCGGCGAGGGGTAGACGGTGGCCCCGGACAGGACGAGGGCGGCGGCGGGCGGAGGGGACGCCACCGGGGCGGGGCCCAGGGCAAGGATGGAGAGCGCGGCCGGGCCGGCCAGGCGTCCCAGGGCCGTGGGCGTCAGGCGCATCCATGGGTGAGAACGACGCCCGCCACCCGCGGGTTCCCCGGGCGAGCCGGCGCGCGGCCATGGCCGCGGCGCGCGCCCCGCCGCTGCCTCAGGCCATCGTGCGCAGGAGCTCCTCGAGCCGGTCGAGGCTGACGACCACCCCGTCCGCCATGCCCGTCTGGAGAGCGGCGTCGCGGTCCTTCAGCGTGGGGTAGAGGCACGTCTGGATGATCGTGGTGCGGCCGTCCACCTCCTCGAAAGTCACGGTGTTGAGGCTCTCCGGCCATTCGGCGCCCCAGTTCTCGGTGGACACCAGCCGCTCCGGCGGCACCACCTCCTTGTAGACGCCGTCCATCCCGAACTCGTTGCCGTTGGCGCGGCGCCAGACCATGTGCCACTTCCCGCCCGGGCGCAGGTCCATCTCGCACACGGGCATGCTCCAGCCTTCCGGCCCCAGCATCCAGCGCTGCACGTAGCGGGGTGTGGTCCAGGCCTCCCACACCAGCTTCCGCGGGGCGTCCACCACCCGCGTCATGACGACCTCCCGGTCCGTGGGAGTGGTGAGCTGCAGTGTCCCGATCTTCATCGCATGCTCCTCATCGCTTGGTGCGTCCCCGCTTCTTATCCCTGGCCTTCATCTCCTCCAGCACCACGTCGAGGCGCCGGAAGTTCTCCTCCCAGATCCGGCGGTAGCGCTCGAGCCACGCGCTGGCCTGGGCCAGGGGCGCCGCCTCGAGCCGCCGCGGCCGGCGCTGGGCGGCCCGGCCGCACGTGATGAGCCCCGCGAGCTCGAGCACCTTGAGGTGCTTGGATATGGCGGGCTGGCTCATGGCGAAGGGACGGGCCAGGTCGCCCACCGAGGCCTCCCCCGAGGCCAGCCGGGCCAGGATGGCCCGCCGCGTGGGGTCGGCCAGGGCGGCGAAGGTGGCGTCGAGCCCGGCCTGCGTATAACCTATCGGTTCCACAACCGTAAGGTTATGCAATGGACGGTGCCCTGTCAAGGGAGACTCGGGGCGAAATCAGGGGCGGCCGGTCAGGGAGGCGCTTGCAGGCGCGGCCCGCACCCTGGGGCACGTCCGAGCGCCGGTCTCCACCTAGAACAGGAACGACAGGAAGACCTGGAAGCCCTTGTAGGTGGCCTCGCCGCCCAGCTTGGAGACGAGGACCCCGCGGTCGTAGCGGTACCGGTAGTACTTGTACTGCATGCCGAGGCCCGCGTTGCGGAAGAAGTAGTAGTCGGCCCCCGCGCGCCAGTCGGTGACCGAGGCCTCGGACTCCCCGGGGCTGACCTTGATGTAGAGGAAGTCCGCGCGCAGGGCCAAGCGCTCCGCGGGCCAGGCGTTGGCGTAGGCCCCCACGGCACCGGTCACGCTCCCCGTGCTGGCGCTCCCCTCCAGGGTGCGCGGTTCCTCCGAGCCGTCGGGGCGCGTCACGCGGCCCGTGGCCTCGATGCCCGCCTTCAGCCAGAGGTATCCGAAGCCGATGCTGGGCCCGATCTCGAAGCGGTCGTTTCGGAATGCGGCGAAGCGGTAGTAGCCGCCCAGGATGTCGGTGCCGCTGGTCGTGTTGGCGGTGAGCCCGGCGTTGTAGGTCTCGCCGTCCCACACCAGGTCGCGGGTGATCGTGTGCCCGGGCTGCTCGCGGTCGAGCTGCGTGAAGGCCAGCTTGAGCTGGTGGCGCCGGCCCACCCGCCAGGTGGCGTCCACCCAGAAGGTGTTGGCCTCGGGTTTCAGGCCGAGGTCCTCCTCGAAGTTCACGTCGCCGGTGCCCGGGCCGCCGTTGAAGCGCAGGACGGTGTTGGCGTCCATGCGGAAGTACCCGGTGTCGATCTGGAAGCGGTCGGGCAGCCCGTTCCACGTTTCCGTCGACGACTGGGCGAACGCGGGCGCACCCAGCAGGATGCTGGCCAGCGCGCCGCCGAGAACTGCTCTCATGACAAGGCCTCCGTGTATTCGGAATGAATGCCCTGGCGGGCCCGGGATACAGGCGCAGCGTACACCGGAGGACGGCCGCGGGCGAAGCCGCGGTCAGGCCTCAATCCCACCACCCGAGCACGTCGCGGGCCACCGTCCAGCGCGGTCCCCGGAGCCGCGTCGCCTCCCCGTGGATCCAGTAGGCGCGCGCCGTCTCCAGGCGGCCGCTGGCGCGCTGCGCGTCGATGAAGGCGTCCACCACGTTCAGGAGGTCGGGCTCCCCGCGGGGCACCGCGTAGGCGAGGGAGAGGCGCCCGATGCGCGGCCGGGGAAGGGCCGGGGAGAGCCTCGGGTGGAGGAGGCTCCACGCGCAGGCGCGCTCCCAGGTCGTGAGGAGCGCGTCCGCCTCCACCCGGTCCTCCACGAAGTCGGCGTCCGAGCGCACGGCGACCACCGTCGCGCGCGGCAGGGCGCGCGCGACCGCCTCCCGCCACTCGGGCCGGCCGAGGAGGGCGAGGCGCGCGGGCCGCGCGCGCAGCCGCTCGAGGTCCGAGAACTCGTCGCGCCGGTGGTCGGGCACCAGGAAGGCGATCTCCTCCTCGGCGTACGGCCGCGAGAAGGAGACGAGCTCGTTCACGCGCGGGCTCACGGGGAAGCCCGACATGACCACGTCGAGCTGGCCGCGGGCCAGGGCTTCCGCGAAGCGGTCGGCCTCGGCCACCACGTGCTCGAGACGGACGCCCAGGCCCAGCGCGAGCTGGTGGGCCATCTCGGCGTCGAAGCCGACGGGAGTGCCGGCGCCGTTGAGGTAGGCCCACGGCAGCGCGCTCGCGTCGAAGCCCACGCGGATGCGGCCTTCCGCGCGCACCCGCTCCAGGCGCCCGCCGCGCGCGGCGGGCGGATCGGGCGCCGGGGGAAGCTCCCTCATCGTCGTCGCCTCCGCCCGCGGCGCGCGCGGCTGGATGGCGGCGAGCATTTCCCCCTGCGTGGCCGGCTCCGGCAGGACGCGCGCGAGGATGACCCTGGTGCCCGCCAGGAAAGCGGCCACCAGGGCCACGCTCACGGCCAGGTAGCGGAGCAGCCGCCCCCGGTCGAGCCGTACCCGCCCGGTGATCAGGCAGGCGCCGAGCACGGCCACCACCAGCGTGTGCATGGCGGCGGCCAGCGAGCCGAAGCGGCTGTTGACCACGCCCGCCACCACGAAGAGCTGGAAGAGGTCGGCGGGCAGCCGGGCCAGGTCGAGGAGGAACGGGATGGCGCTGTTGATGCTGCCGAAGACGGCCAGGAGGCCCGCCCCGAAGAGCGCCGGGTACTGCCCGACGGGAAAGGGCAGGCCCGCGAACCAGGCCACGAAGGGCACGAAGCTGATGCTCAGCAGCTTGGCGCTGTGGGGGAAGTTGAAGGAGGTCGGCACCAGCACGTCCACCAGCTCGTCCTCCGCGCCTCCCGCCTCCTCCCGCAGCAGCGCGCGCGCGTGATCCACCAGGAGGGGCAGGACGATGAAGAGGTTGGCGGTCACGAAGGCGGTCACGAGCGCCTCCTGCGCGCCCGCCACCAGCCGGCGGTGGGGCACGCTGGTGGTGGCCGCCACCAGCCCGGGCAGGAGCCAGAAGGTGAGCAGGCAGGCCAGCCCGCCGTAGACGAGCAGGAACCCCTGCAGGCGCTCGAACTCCTCCAGCCGCATGGTGCCGGCGGTGTGGGCGGCGATGGCGAAGATGCCGTAGGGCGTGGTCCGGGCCACCATGGCCCCCACCCGGCCCATGGCCTGGTTGAACACGGCGATGGGGCGCAGCAGGGTGTCCTTGTCCTTCATGCCCATGAGGGCCACGCCGGCCAGGATGGCGAAGACCACCACCGCGGGCACGATGTTGTTGGCGAGGGCGTGGAAGGGGTTCGCCGGGATGTAGAGTCCCACCCAGTCGATGGGCGGCTCCTCCTCGCGGAGGGCCGCGCTGAAGAAGGCGCCTCCCTTGCCCGCGGGCAGCGCCAGCCGCGAGACGAAGACCAGGCCGCAGGTGAGCGCCCACAGGGCCAGCAGGAGCGGGCCTCCGCGGGTGAACACCAGGCGCGCTTCCCGCGGGGTGACGCTGCCGAACCCGTGGATCAGCGAGCCCGCCACGTAGGGCAGCACGGTGATCTGCAGGAGCTGGACGAAGGCGTGGCCGCCGATGCGGAGGAAGGCGACCTTCTCCCCGAAGAAGAGGCCCAGCGCCACCCCGGCGCCCAGGGCCACGAAGATCTGCTTCGAGAGGCTCAACGGCGGGGGCCTCGAGCCGCCGGGCGGCGCCGCGCGGTCCTTGCCTCGGCGGCCGCCGCGCGGGGTCGCCCGGCCACCCCGCGGCTACTTGGCGGCGGCGGGCGCCAGGTCGGCCGCCCCCGTGCGCGCCAGCTCTGCGAGCGCGATCTGGCGCGCTCCCGCCGGCGCCTTGAACCGGAACTGGCCCTCCACGCTGGGCGGGTTCGGCGTCCAGCGCCGGAAGACCGCCTCGTAGCGCGGGATGCCCGAGTCCTCCCAGTAGGCCGCGGAGAGCTTCCGCGGCCACGGCTCGGTGCCGGCGTCGATCCAGATCTGCCAGTAGACGCCCGGCTGGCCGAAGGTGAGGTGGTGGCAGGGAACCCCCGCCGCCTGGTGGATCCCGAGGTACTTGCCGTAGAGGACCCCTTCCATCAGCGTGGCGTAGGGCTCGGAGTACAGGAGGTCGGAGAGCGGGATGACCACCTGGAACTCCTCCGCCACCTTGTCGAGCACGGCGTCGATGGTCCCCGGGGCCTCCACCGAGCCGTAGACGTTCTTCTGCTTGTTCAGCACGGTGAGGGTGCGCCCGTCGAACCAGGACGACCGGTGCAGGGTGTCGCCGGTGGCGTCCGCCACGAAGCGCGAGGGCCGCTCGACGGTCAGCGTCCGCAGGTTGGTGAGCTGAACGCGGTACGCGCGGCCCACTTCCAGGTCGAAGGACTCCTCGGCCTCCAGGGAGAAGCGCTTGGTCCCCGCCAGGAAGGCGGCCATCCTGCGCAGGACCTCGTCCGCGCGGGCGTCCACCAGGGCCGGCGCCGCGGCGGCGCCCGCCCGAGCGCCCGCGTCCTGCGCGCGCACCGTCGCCAGGGAGGCGAGGGCCATGGCCGCCGCCGCGGCCAGGAAACCGGCGCGCATCCCTCCCTTCCTCGACTCTCTCTTCACTTGACGGTGTAGCCCTTGCCCTCCAGGCACGCGCCGTAGGCCTTGCGGAAGGTCTCCTGCGTGCTCGCGTGCTGGGCCTGGACCTGCTGCTCGGCCTGCTGCTGCTCGGCCTTGTGCTGCTTCTTGGCCATGCGGCGGCCACGCAGGCCGCCCGCGATCGCCCCGATGGCCGCGCCCTCGCCCGTCTCCCCGACGATGGCGCCGACGGCGGTGCCGACGAGGGCGCCTCCCGCCGCCCCTTTCACGGCCGAGCCGTCCATTCCCTGCTTCTCGGGGGGCGGCGCCTGGGGCGGGGGCGCGGTGGGATCGATGCCCGTCTGCTGCCGCGCCCAGCCGTAGCACTCCGTGGCCTCCGCCTGCTGCCGCTCGGGGGTCTGGCCCTGGGCCGGATACACGAAGACGCCGAGCTGCTGGGGGGACGGCGCCTGGCCCGCCGCGGGGAGGGCGAGAGCCAGGAGGCCGGGCGCCAGCAGGAACGCGGCGATGCGGGGTCGCATCGCCGGCCTACTTCAGCGCGCCCGCCAGGAGCGAGGCCACCGCGGCGCCGCCCTTCGACTCCACGGCCTTCACCAGCACCGGCGCCAGCTTGATCATCGTCTCCGGCTTGATGCCCAGCTTGGACAGGGAGCCCGCGGCCGCGGCCGCGCCCCCGAGGCCCGAGGCGCCGGCCTTGCCCGCCAGCAGGTCCAGCGCCGAGGCCTTGGCGTCGGCGGCGGGCGCCTTCTTCAGGAGCGCGTCCATGTCCGGTACCGCCGCCGCGACCTTGGCGAAATCGTCCGCGCTGAGCTTCGTCTTGGCCACGCCGAAGAGGGCCCCGGCCGCGCCCTCGGCCTGGGCGGGGGTGATGCCCGTCTCCTTCGCGAGCTGGCCCACCAGCTCCGGGCTCGCCGTCTGCGGGGCCGCCTGCTCGGCGGCGGCAGGGGCGGCGGCGGGCGCCTGGGACTCGGGAGGGGGGTTGGACTGCCCGTAGGCGAGGGCGGCGGGAACGGCGAGGATCAGGGCCAGTGTGCGCATGGGACCTCCTTCGCGTGACAGCTCCTGGGAGCGGGAGCTCCTGGGAGGCTCCTGAGCTTCCGTTTCCGGGGCGGGGGCCGCAATAGGACCTTGGTCCCACACGGGCCCGCGGAGCACGGCTAGCCCTTCGTGGGGTAGGGGTATCCCCGCTCGATGGCGGCGTCGAGCTGGCGGTCGTCGCCGTAGACGTCGTCCACGAAGAACACGACGCCGTCCGAGTTCACGTGCACGGTGTCGTAGAACAGGATCACGTCGAGCGGCTCCTCGAGGTTCACCCGCGTCGGGCGCTCGGCCTGCATGGCGGCCTCGATCCTCGGCCGGGGCCACTCGGGCTGGTCGCGCAGCACCCACGCGGCGAGGGCGGTGGGGTCCTCCACGCGGATGCACCCGTGGCTGAAGTCGCGCCGCGCGCGGGCGAAGAGCTGCGGGGCCGGCGTGCCGTGCATGTAGACGTTCTCGTCGTTCGGGAAGATGAACTTGACGAGGCCGAGCGCGTTCTTCGGCCCCGGCCTCTGGCGGATGCGCAGGGTGCCCGCCACCACCTTGGCCAGGTTCGCGGGGGTGGGGGGGAGGGCGGGCGCGTTCTCGTCTCCGCCGGCCACGATCTCCAGGTTCTCACGGCCGAGGTACGACGGATCGCGGCGGGCGTGGGGCACGATCTCCTTCACCGTGATGCCGTAGGGCGCGTTCCAGTAGGGACGGAAGAAGACGTACTCCATCCGCTCCACGAGCAGCGGCGTCCGGTGGTGGAGCGACTTGCCCACCACCACGTTCATGCGGAGGGGCTCGCCGCCGGTCCGGGGGTCGGTCGCCCAGAGCCGGTAGAACGGCACGTTGACGAAGACCGTCGGCCGGTCGCTCATCTTCGGCAGCCAGCGCATGCGCTCCATGGCCAGCTCGACCTGGCGCACGCGCGCGGCCAGGGGGACGTTGAGGGCCGCCACCGTTCCCGGCCCGATCACCCCGTCCGCCTCCAGCCCGTGCCGGCGCTGGAAGCCCTTGACCGCGTCCACGAGCCCTCCCGCGTAGGCCGGCGGCCCCTCCGCCACCGGCGCACCGGCGGGGGCGCCCGCGTCCAGGTCGCCGAAGACCCGGAGGCGCGCGGCCAGGAGCGGCACTCCACCCCACGGCGCTCCCGGCTCGATCTTCTTCCGGCCCTTCGGCAGGTCGGGCACGGGCTCGGGCTCGCCCGCCGCCGCCTTCGCCTTGTAGTTGGCCAGCGTCCGGCGCGCGCGGGCGTAGTGGGAGAACGGGGGCTCGAGCAGGGCCAGGGCGTGCTCGAGCTCCACCCCCGAGCGGAGCTCCCGCAGGAGCGCCGCGCGGTCCAGCCTCTTGGGCGAGAGGTCGTAGCCCCAGTTCAGCGTGGCGGGATCGACGCGGCCCACGTGGACGGCCGAGAGCAGGCGCGCCACGCTGACGGTCAGGGCCAGGTCGAAGAGCGCGCGCTGCGTCGGGTCGGTCTCCGTTCCGGAGCGGAGGGCGTCCCAGCTCCGGGCGAGGCGGTCGGCGTCGTAGTCGGCGGGGTGGAGCCCGTGCTCGGCGGCGAGGGCCAGCCCCTGGACCGCCGCGGCCAGGCCGGGGGCAGGCTCCGCCCCCGTGAACCAGAACAGCAGGTCGGGCTCGCCGGCATACAGCGTCTCCAGCGCCGGGGCCACGTCGGGAATGTCCGGCCAGACGAGCTCCGGGTGGTGGGCCTCGACGATGACCTTGGCCACGGTGGCCGCCACGTCCGCGTCCTGGCCGGCCGCGGGCACGGCGGCGAGGGCAAGGACGAGGGCCACGCCCGGAGGGAGGGCGGCGCCGCGCGCGAGACCTGCCATCACTGTGTTCCCTTGACTCCCGTCGGCGCGCCGAGGGCGGCCCGCGGTCCGAGCGTATCGCCACCCCGCGCGGAAGACGAGCCGTCGCGCGCGCGGGCCGGTCACCGGAGGAGTACCGCCAAGAAAAAGGGGCCCCGCCGGAGCGGGGCCCCTTCCGTGCGACGTTACGGCCCTAGTTGGACGCGAAGTGGCCGTGGCAGGTGCCGCTCTCCGGCACCTGCGCGGTGAAGGGCGTGTTGGTGATCCCGGACACGTTGATGTTGTCGATCTCCCAGCCGGGGGCGCCCGTCGAGCTGTCGGCCCCGATGCGGAAGCGGAGCCTGACCTCCTGGCCCGCGTAGGCCGTGCCCAGGTCGAGGCTGGCGTTGACGAAGGCCGGCCACCCCGCGCTGCGGACGACGAAGGCCGGCCGGCTGGCGCCGATGGGCGCGTCCGTGCCGGGGTTGGTGACGCCGTTGTAGAGCGGAGTCCCTACGTCCGTCCAGCTCGTCCCGTCGTCCGTGCTGATCTCGATGACGCCGCCGTCCCAGCCGCCGTTCTCGAAGGCGTGGCGGTGCTCGAAGGACACCACCAGGGGGGAGGAGCCCGCGCGCAGGGTGGGGGAGACGAGGAACTGCTCGTCGGGGAGGTCCAGCTTCTCGCCGTCGCGCTGGCCGTTGTTGTCGGGTCCCCACCACACGTGGCGGATGGGGGAGAGGGCGCGCCGCTGCCAGGCCGCGATGTTGGGCGAGGTGACCGGGTCGCCGCCCACCGTCCAGCCGTTGCGGGAGGACTCCACCGACTCCGTGGCGGAGGCGAACCGCCGGTCGTCGTAGTTCAGGGAGTGCGTCGAGGTGACGGTCAGGGCGTCGGGCAGGCCCAGGTCCCGGGACTCGATCTCGATGGTGAAGTCCGTCGACTCCAGGCCCACCGCGCCGTTCAGGGCCACGCGGATGGAGTCCGAGCGCTCGCCGCGCCCCTGGATGGGCGGGAAGTACACGACGCGGCCGTGGGGGAACGTCACGTGCGGGTTGCTGGAGCTGACCGTGAGCTTCACGTGGTTCACGGTGTTGCTGCCCTGGTTCTTCAGGCGGATGGTGAGCTCGCCCCTCTCCCCGTTGTCGAGGATGCCGTCGCGGTCGCAGTTGCGGTCGTCGTCGGAGAGCTCCGCGCTGACCAGCTCGAGCTGGGGCAGCTCCCAGATGCCGCGGCCGTAGGTGGCGATGCGCATGAACCCGCCGTCCGGCGGCATGTAGACGTCGTTGACGCGCACGGTGGGGAGCCCGGAGCCGAAGGGGTCCCAGCTCGCCCCGCCGTCCACGGTGCGGTAGATGCCCACGTGGGTGGCCGCGTAGATGGTGTTGCGGCCGGGGTCCCGCGGGTCGAAGTACACGCGGGTGACGGGCAGGTCGGGGAGCCCCTCCTGCATGGGGGTGAAGGTGGCGGTGGACCAGGGGGCGTCGGGGGTGGCGATGGAGGCCTTGATCACGCGCACCGCCCCGGGGGCCTGCGCCACCGCGGTGATCCAGAGGTTCTGGTTGTCCTGCCAGGTCACGTTGGTCACGAAGCCCTGGTAGCCGGGCACGAGGGTGATGAGGTCGATGTCCGTCCAGGTGGCGCCGCCGTCGGTGCTGATGTCGAGGAAGCCGCCCGCCGCGCCCACCGCGATTCGGTTCAGGTCGGTGGGGCTCACCCCGAGGTTGTAGGGGCTGGAGCGGAAGCGCCGCGTGGTGGGCAGGCCGGGCGAGGGCACCACCACCGCGGAGGCGATCAGGTTCCAGTTGAGCCCGCCGTTGTTGGTGCGCCACACGCGCGCGTTCGAGAAGTGGAAGAACACCCGTCCCGTGGGGTCCAGGCTGGCGGGGGCGGGCACGATGGCGGTGAAGAAGCCGAAGCCCACGTCGGCCAGGCCGGTGGTGGCGGCCACCCAGTTCTGGAACACCTCGGGCGGCGTGTTGCTGAGGTTGGTGCGCATGCTGGAGCCCTGCGCGCTGCCCATGGAGGTGTTGGTGTTGGCCTGGCTCAGGGCCGTGCCCATGCCGTCGCCGCCGATCACCTGGTTGTAGACGGTCCCGTTGTCGGTGCGGAGGCGCGTGCCGTTGTCCTGCGTGCCCCCGATGACGAGGTTCGGGAAGTGGGGGCTGCCGGCGACGGTGTAGAACAGGTGCGACACCAGCCCCGTGTTCTTCTCGCTGCTGAAGGTGGCGCCGTCGTCCGTGCTGATGTTCATCCCCCCGTCGTTGCCCAGGATGAGGGTGGGCGTGCCCGTCTTCTTGAAGGCGGCGGCGTGGAAGTCCGCGTGCGCGTAGCGGAGGGCCGGGAACTGGCTGTAGAGCCACCAGGTCTCGATGGTCCAGCTCGCGCCTCCGTCCCGGGTCCGCGCCGAGGCCAGGTCGCCGCCGATCCACACCGTGTTGCGCGTCGAGTCCTGCGGGTCCACCAGGATCATCTGGTTGTACCAGCACTGCCCGTGGCAGATGTTCATGTTGGTCATGCCCGCCACGGGGTTGGTGGGGGCCTTGGTGGCGTTGACGCCGTTGGCCACCCAGGTCTGCCCGCCGTCCGCGGAGCGGTAGACGTCCTGCAGCTGCGCGTCGGTGACGGTGTTGGCGTAGGCGTAGACCACGGCCTCGCCGGGCTTGGCCACGCCCAGCGTGGTGCGGCCGGCCCCCGCGAACACGCCGCCCGCGTTCGAGATGGGAGCCCAGGTGGCCCCGCGGTCCGTGGACAGGAACAGGGTCGTGGGCTGTCCGCAGAAGAGGCCGACGGCGGCCACGGGGCAGGGCTGGGCCGAGGCGAGCCAGCCCGCGCTGGTGCGCTCGATGCTCCACACCGACATGCCCGCGAAGGTCGCGATCTCGGCGTAGGTCTCGCCCTCGTCCGCGGAACGGTACAGGCCGCTGTCCGTGGCCACCAGCACGATGTCCCGGTGGGTGCCGGCATCGACCTTCACGTCACGAACGGAGACCGCGCTGCCGAGCTCGATCGGGTCCTTCCAGTCGAGGCCGCCGTTCCTGGACTTCACCATGGCGCCGCCGACCAGGATCTGGTCGTACGGGTCGCCCAGGCCGAGGTACAGCGTGTTGGGATTCCGGCCGAAGGCCACCGAGCCGCCCCCCGTGGTCGGCAGGTCGTCGGTGAGGACCCTCCACCTCGTGTTGCTCGACCGCCAGTTGTCGGTGCGCCAGAGCCCGCCGCCGGAGGTCAGGAAGTAGACGACGTCCGGATCCCAGGGATGGGGAAGGATGGCGCGCGCGCGCCCGCTGTCCTTCACCTTGCCCGTGAAGCTGCCGTTCTGGTCGAACTCGGCGCCCGTGGGCCCGATGTTGACCCAGCGCGGCCCGCGCGCGTGCTTCTTCCTGGAGTGGTCCTTGCCCTGCTTGATGGCGTTCTGGCGGAAGGTGGGCGTGGTGACGCCCCACGCCTTGCGCTGCCATTGCTGCCGGTACGTGGGATCGTCCTTCTCCGCGCCCGGCGGCAGGGCTTCGGGCTCCGCCTCGCTGGAGCGGAGGCTGGCCTTCTCCGCCTGCCTCATCTCCTCCACTTCCGCCGTGTTGTCGTCGGGCCGTTCCGGCTCCGATTGCGCCCACGCGAACGGCGCGAGGGGCGCGACCGCGACGATCAACGCCAGAGCCGACACACGCCAGGCACTTGTGCTCATGTCACCAGCCTTCGTTTCAAGTGGTCAAGGAACAGGGACAGCAGCCCCCCAGGGACGGCTGACCGACGGTTAGCTTTGGTACGGTGGAAGAGGCGGGAGTCTACCAACGGACGGTGCCCGCGGAAAAGAGGAAACTTCGTCCAAATCATTGGATACAAAGGGGAAACAAGAAGGCAGGACGCGCCCTGGCGCGGAAACGTCCCACCACCGGGGCCGCGGCCGGCCCCGCGACATGCGGGGCTCGCGTGCCGGACCTGCGAGGACCCGCGAGGGGGCTAGCCTCCGCGCCTCATGCCGATGCTCAGCGACGAAGAGGTGGAGGACATCCGCCGGTGCCTGGCCGCGGGCTTCCGCGGCCCGTGGCTGATCGGCGCGGTCGAGCGCCTGCTGGCGGACCACGACGCGCGGAAGGCGGCCGGCGGGCCGGCGCCCGCGGGCGCGGAGGCCCCGGCGGTCCCGGCGGTGGACGTGGGCGGCCCGAGGAGTCCGGAGAAGGCGCGGTAGTCCACTCCTTCTGTCGACTCACGGACGCGCGGACGCTCCGCCTTCCCTCTCGCGGCGGCCCCGCGTTGGGGATAATCGGGCGTGCCCGACGCCGCCGACGACACGCTGCTCCTGGCCGCCCGGGAGGGCGATCCGCACGCGCTCGACGCGCTCCTGAAGCAGTACCAGCCCCACGTCTATCGGTTCGGGATGCGGATGTGCGGGGACCCCCAGGCCGCGCAGGACGTCCTGCAGGAGACGCTCCTGGCGGCGGCCCGGGCCCTCCGCGGCTTTCGCGGCGCTTCGTCGGTGTCGACCTGGCTCTACACCATCGCCCGCAGCTTCTGCATCAAGTCCCGGAGGCGCAGCGTCTTCGCGCCCGAGGTCGTCTCCCTGGAGTCGCAGCCCGCGGCGGCCAGGCGGGCGGCGGACACCTCTCCCGATCCCGAGCGACAGCTCGCGGACCGGGAGATCCGTTCCGCGCTCGAGAGTGCCATCGGCGCGCTGGAGCCCGGGCATCGCGAGGTCCTCGTGCTCCGCGACGTGGAGGGGCTTCCCGCGGCCGAGGTGGCGGAGGTGACCGGGCTGAGCGTGGCGGCCGTGAAGAGCCGGCTGCACCGGGCGCGCGCCTCCGTCCGCGAGCGTCTCGCCCCGCTGCTGGCGGCCGCCCCGGGCAGCCCGGCCGGGCCCGCGGGTTCCGGCGTGTGCCCGGACGTCGTCGGGCTGCTCTCCCGGCACCTCGAGGGCGAGATCGCGCCCGAGGCGTGCGCCGAGATGGAGCGCCATGTGGTGGGCTGTCCACGCTGCCAGGGTGCCTGCGATTCCCTGCGGCAAACGCTGCGGTTGTGCGGATCGGCACCTCTGCCCGAAGTCCCGCGAGAGCTACAGGAGTCCATTCGCGAGGGGATCCGGGGGCTGCTGGCGGAGCGACGCCCCTGATTCCCTGAATCCTCCCGCCCGCTGGCGGCTCTCACCCGGTGAAAAGGGGTGCCATGCCCGGCGGGAACCGACGACTCCCCCTGCGCGTCCTCGTCGCCCTCGGGGTGTCGTACGCCCTGGTGGCTGCCGAGCCGGGCAGTGCCGACGAGGCGATCCCCCTGACCCTCGCCGAGGCGCTGGCGCGCGCCGACCGCGACAGCCCCGAGCTGGCCGCGGCCCGGGAGCGTGCGGCGGCGCAGGGCGAACGGGCCGAGGGAGCGGCGCGAAGCCGCTGGCCCCGCCTGGCGGCGGCGAGCGACCTCTGGCGCTCCGACAACCCTGCCCGGGTCTTCGCGGGCAAGCTCAACCGCGGCGACTTCGGGGCCGAGGATCTCGCCCTCGACAACCTCAACCACCCCGCGTCGCTCTCGCACCTCACGACGGCGCTCGCCGTGGACCTGCCGCTGGACGTGTTCGGCCGGCTGGGCCTGCGCACGGACGCCGAGCGCGCCACCGCGCGCTCGTTCGAGGCGGCGGCCGAGGAAGCGCGGCAGGAGGCGCGGCTGCGCGTGGTGGAGGCCTTCGAGCGGGCGGTGCTCGCGCAGGCGGCGCTCCGCGTGGGGGAGAGCGCCCTCGAGGGCGCGCGCTCGCGCGAGGCGGACTTCGCGTCGCGCGTCGAGCAGGGCACGGCCCTGCACGCCGACTGGCTGCGCGCCCGCGCACGCCGCCGGCAGCGCGAGGCGGAGCTGGCGGGCTCGCGCGAGCAGCGGAGCGTCGCTCTCGCCCTGCTGGCGCGGGCCGTCGGGGCCCCGCCCGGAGCGCTCTTCGCGCCGCAGGGCTCCGCCTCCCTGCCGGGTTCGGAGGGCACGCTGGAGGAGTGGCAGCAGCGGGCGGCGGCCGGGCGCGGCGCCACGCGGGCGGCCCACGAGCGGCGCGCCGCCGCGGAGGCGGCCCTCGCCGGCGAGCGGCGCTCGCGGTATCCCGAGCTCGGCGCCTACGCCCGGCTGGAGGACGACCGCGGCTCCTCGTCGTCGGCGGGGTCGTACACGGTGGGAGGCTCCCTGCGCTGGAGCCTGTTCGACGCCGGGCGCGGCCGGCGCATCGCCGCCGCGGAGGCGGAAGCGCGCGCCGTGGGGAGCGAGGCGCGCGCGGCGGCCGACCAGGTCCGGCTGGAGGTCGAGGCGGCGTGGCGGCGCCTGCTCGGCGCCCGCGAGCGGCACGACGCCGCCCAGGGCGGAGCGGAGGAGGGCCGGGAGGCCCTGCGCGTCGTCCAGGAGCGGCGGCAGGCGGGCATGGCCACGCTGACCGACGAGCTGGAGACGGAGACGGTGGCGCGCAGCGCGGAGCTGGAGGAGCTGGCCACCGCCGCCGAGGTCGTGGTCGCCGAGGCGGCGCTGCGACGGGCCGCCGGAAGCCTGTGAGGGCCGCGATGAAGCGACGGGCCGCGCCGAAGACGATGGTGCTCCTTCTGGCCGTGACGCTGGCGGCGTGCCGCGGAGCGTCGGGTCCCGCACCGGGGGCGCACGCCCAGGAACCGGCGGCGCGGGTGCGCGTGGCCCTCGTGCAGCGCGCGGCCGGGGACGGCCTGGTCCCCGTGCCCGGGGTGGTGGCCGCGCGAGACAGCGCGACGCTGGCCGCGCGGATACCGGCCAGCGTGGTGGCGCTGCCCTTCCGCGAGGGCGACCCCGTCGCCCGGGGCGCCGTGGTCGTGCGGCTGGACGCGGCCGCGCTCCACTCCGCGGACGCCGCGGCGGAGGCAGGGCTGAGCGCGGCCGAGGCCGATCTCGCGCGCATCCGGGTCCTCGTCTCCAGGAACGCGGCCACCCCGCGGGAGATGGAGGAGGCGGCGAGCCGCGCGGCGGCCGCCCGCGCCGTCCTCTCCGGCGCCCGCGACAGCCTCGCCTATGCCGTCCTGCGCGCGCCCTTCGACGGCGTGGTGGCCGCGCGCCCGGTCCACGTGGGCGACGTCGTCTCGCCGGGCACGCCCCTGATCACGATCGAGGGGCGCGGCGGCCTCGAGGTCCGCGCGACGGTGGGGGCGGCGGCCGCGGCCCCGGTGCGCCCGGGCCAGCGGCTGAGCGCCCTGGTCGACGGCCAGGCTGCCGCGCTTCCCGCCCTCGTCCGCTCGGTCTCGCCCGCCGCGGACCCGGCGACGCATCGCGTCGAGGTCCGCGCCGACCTCGAAGCGGCTCCGGGCCTGCGCTCCGGCCTCTTCGTGCGCCTGCTGGTCCCCGACCCCGGGGGTCCGCCGCGCCTCACCGTCCCCTCGTCCGCGGTGCTCGAGCGCGGAGGGCTCAGCGGCGTGTTCGTGGTGGACGGGGACCGCGCCCGCCTCCGCTGGGTGGCGGTGGGCGAGGCCGAGGGGGACGCGCTCGAGGTGCGGGCCGGCCTCGAGCCCGGCGCCACCGTCGTCCTCGAGCCGGCGGAGCTGGCCGACGGCCAGCGCATCGAGGTCGTCCGGTGACGGGCGTCGGCCCCTCCGGCCGCCTCGCCGGCGCCTTCCTCCACAGCAAGCTGACGCCGCTGCTGATCGTGGGCGCCCTGGGCCTGGGCGCCCTGGCCCTGCTGGCCACGCCACGCGAGGAGGAGCCGCAGATCCGCGTGCCCATGGTGGACGTGGCCGTCGCCTATCCCGGCGCCGAGCCCGCGGAGGTGGCCGCGCGCGTGGCCGTTCCCCTCCAGCGCGCGATGTGGGGGCTGTCGGGCGTCGAGCACGTCTACTCCACCGCGCACCGCGGCCTGGCCCTGGTCACGGTGCGCTTCCGGGTGAACGAGTCGAACGAGGAGAGCCTGGTCAAGATCCACGAGCGGCTGGCCAGCGGCGCCGTCGTGCTCCCGCCCGGGGCCGGGCGGCCCACCGTCGAGCTGCACTCCATCGACGACGTCCCCTTCCTGACCGTGACCCTCTGGAGCGACCGCCTCGACGCGGGCCGGCTGCGGCCGCTGGCGGCGGAGCTGGCCCAGGAGCTCTCCGAGATCCCCGAGACCACGAAGGTGAGGCTGATCGGGGGCCCGCCGCGGACCGTGCGCGTGGAGCCGGATCCCGACCGCATGGCGGCGGCCGGCGTCTCGTGGGGGGCGCTCTCGGCAGCCCTGCGCGCGGGTGCCGCGCGCCTCGAGGCCGGCACCTCGGTGCGGGACAACCGGGAGGTCCGCCTCGAGGCGGGCTCGTCGTTCCGGCGCCGGGAGGACGTGGCGCGCGTGGTGGTCGGCGTGCGCGGTGGCCGCCCTCTCTACGTGTCCGACGTGGCGCGCGTGGTGGACGGCCCGGACGAGGTCCAGGACGCGGTGCTCCATTCCGTGGGTCCGGCGGGCGCCGGCCCGGACCGGGTGGCGGGCCGCGAGCACCCCGCCGTCACCATCGCCCTCGCCAAGCGTCCCGGCACCAACGCCACGGAGCTGGCGGGACGTGCGCTGGCCAAGATCGACGAGCTGCGCCCCCGGCTGCTGCCGTCCGAGGTGCACGTCGAGGTCACGCGCAACTACGGCCGCACGGCGGCGGAGAAGTCGAACGAGCTGGTGGAGCACCTGCTCATCGCCACCCTCTCCGTGGTGGCCCTCATCTCCCTGGCCATGGGCTGGCGCAGCGGCCTCGTGGTCGGCGTGGCCGTCCCCGTGACCCTGGCCCTGACCCTGTTCATCTACTACCTGGCCGGGTACACCCTGAACCGGGTGACGCTCTTCGCGCTCATCTTCTCCATCGGGATCCTGGTGGACGACGCGATCGTGGTGGTGGAGAACATCGAGCGCCATCACCGCGAGCGCAGGGACGTCCCCTTCGCGCGCATGGCGGTGGAGGCCGTGGACGAGGTCGGCAACCCGACCATCCTGGCCACCTTCACCGTCATCGCCGCCATCCTCCCCATGGGTTTCGTGCGCGGGCTCATGGGTCCCTACATGCGCCCCATCCCGACGGGCGCCTCCGCGGCCATGCTCTTCTCCCTGGCCGTGGCCTTCGTGGTGTCGCCGTGGGCCGCCCGCCTCGTGTTCCGCGGCCACGCCTCCGCGAAGGGGACCGCCCCCGCGGCGGCGGACGGGTGGAGCACGCGCCTCTACCGCCGCGCCATGGGCGCGCTGGTCACGAGGCCGCGGGCCCGCTGGACGTTCTTCGGCGGCGTCGGCGTCGTCCTCCTCGGGTCGGTGGGCCTGGTGGGCCTGGGGCTGGTGCGCGTCAAGATGCTGCCCTTTGACAACAAGAGCGAGCTGCAGGTGCTCGTGGACCACGACGAGGGGACGCCCCTGGAGGTGACGCTGGAGACGGCGCGCGCCATGAACCGCTACCTCGCCACCGTGCCCGAGGTCTCGGACGTGCAGATCTACGCGGGCACCGCGGCGCCCCACAACTTCAACGGCCTCGTGCGCCACTACTTCCTGCGCCGCTCGCCCTCCGGCGCGGACCTCCAGGTGAACCTGGTCTCGAAGCACGAGCGGGAGGCCCAGAGCCACGACCTCGCCAAGCGCCTGCGCCCACGCCTGGTGGCGATCGCCCGCGCGCGGGGAGCGCGGGTCAAGGTGGTGGAGATCCCGCCGGGCCCGCCCGTGCTCGACACGCTGGTGGCGGAGGTGTACGGGCCGACGGCGGAGGCGCGGGAGGGACTGGCGCGGACGGTCCGGGGCCTGTTCGAGACCACGGACGGGGTGGTGGACGTGGACGACTCGCTCACGGAGCAGGCGCCCCGGCACGTCGTGGAGGTGGACCGCGAGAAGGCCGCGCTCCACGGCCTGAGCGTGGCGGAGGTGGTGGAGGCCTTCGCCGGCTCCGGGGCCGGGCGGGAGGTGGCGCAGCTCGAGGCGCCGGGCGCCCGCGAGCCCGTCCCCGTGCGCGTCCGCCTGTCCGCCGCGGACCGGGCGAGCGTGGACAGGCGCCTCGCGCTGCGCGTCGACGGACGCGGCGACGCGTCCATCGCGCTGGCGGAGCTGACCGCCCCCGTCGTCCGGCCCGAGCCGCAGCCGGTCGTCCACAAGGACCTGAAGCCGGTGGTCTACGTGTTCGGCGACCTCGCCGGGGAGCGCGAGAGCCCGGTCTACGCCCTGGCCGCGCTCAACCGCAGGATCGACGCGCTCGCCCCGCCCGGAGGCGCCGCCGTCGAGCGCCACGCCATCGAGGCGCCCTCGACCTCGGACCGGCCCGCGCTCAAGTGGGACGGCGAGTGGCAGATCACGTACGAGGTCTTCCGCGACCTCGGGATCGCCTTCGCGGTGGTGCTGGTCCTGATCGGCGTCCTCGTGACGGGTTGGTTCCAGTCGTTCAGCGTGCCCCTGGCCATCCTGCTCCCCATCCCGCTCTCCCTCATCGGGATCCTGCCCGGGCACCTGATCTTCGGGGCCTTCTTCACCGCGACCTCGATGATCGGCTTCATCGCGGGGGCGGGGATCATCGTGCGGAACTCGATCATCCTCGTGGACTTCATCGAGCTGAAGCTGCGCCAGGGCCTGCCCCTGGAGCAGGCCGTGGTGGAGGCGGGCGCCGTGCGCTTCCGGCCGATGCTGCTCACGGCGGCGGCCGTCGTGGTGGGGTCCTTCGTCATCCTGTTCGATCCGATCTTCCAGGGGCTCGCCATCAGCCTGATGATGGGCGAGGTCGCGGCGACCTTCCTCTCGCGCATGGCGGTGCCGGTCGTCTACTACCTGATCGCCCGTCGGGGCAGGGCGGAGGCGCTGCGCCTCGAAGGCCTTGTCCCGGGCGTCGCCGCATAGACAGGAGCCAAGACATGGACGCGGAGCGCGCCGTACGTGCCCTGGCCGGGGCCTTCGTCCTCACTTCCGTCGCCCTCGGCTGGTGGGTGCACGCCGGGTTCTTCCTCTTCACCGCCTTCGTGGGGGCCAACCTCCTGCAGTCCGGGTTCACCGACACCTGCCCCGCGCTGTGGCTCCTGCGCAAGCGCGCGCCCCAGCCACAGGCGAGCTGCTGCGCGTCGCCCACGACGCCCGCGGCTCGCTGAGCCGCCGGCCTGGCCGGGAGCGGGACGTGCAGCGAAAGGGGGCGGGATGATCGACTGGACCGCGCTGCTGTTGCTGATCGCCGTCTGGCTGGCCCTTCAGGTCGTGGTCCTGCCGCGGCTTGGCGTTCCCACCTGAGCCGTTCCCACGCGCCGCGGGCCGGCGACGAGGAGGGGGAGCGGGGATTCACCACGCACGGAGTGCGATGACGGGGCATCGTCCCCGGAAAGATCTGCGTCTCGATCGGGTGCGGGCGTGGAGCGCCCGAGACGCAAGGAGGCACCATGAAGGTACGGATGCTGGTCGCGCTGGGCGCGCTGGGGAGCCTGGCGCTCCTCTTCGCGCCCCCGGCGCTCGCGGGGGAGTGCTGCCATGGAAAGGGGCGGATGGCGGCTCACGGCTGCTGCGGTGGACAGGGACAGTGCCCCATGATGTCCCGCGAGGCGGCGGGGGCGCCGGGCGGCGCCCAGGCGCCGGGCACGGGACGCACGTACGACCCGGACACCGTCACCACCCTCCGCGGCACCGCCGGTGCCGTGAACGTGATGCCGTCGGGGGGCGGACGGCCGGGAGGGACGCACGTCACCCTCGAGGGCGAGGGCCGGACCCTGGACGTCCACCTGGGCCCGACCTGGTTCCTGCAGCGCGAGGGCCTCGAGGTCGCGAAGGGGGACGTGCTCGAGGTGACCGGCTCCGTCGTCGACTTCGGCGGCGGCACGGCCCTGATCGCGCGCGAGGTGAAGAAGGGACAGAAGGTCCTGACCCTGCGGGACGAGCGCGGAGTGCCGGCCTGGTCGGGCGCCCGGCGGCCCTGACGCCGGGTCGCCCGCCCTGTCCCTGACCCGCGGCGGGTGGGCGGCCCGTGGCCCGCGGGGCCGTGGCCCCGCGGCCGCGGTCAGAGGCTGCGCTTGCGCGCGCGCAGGTTGCGGCGGCTGCCCTTGGGACGCGAGCGGTTGCGGGGAGCGAAGGCGGGCCGCGCGCCGGGGTCGAAGCCGCCGGGCCGGGGTCCGAAGCTCCGGGCCGGCTTGTCCGTGGCCGTGTCCACGCGTAGGGCGCGGCCGCGCAGCTCCGTCCCGTTGAGCCGCTCCACGGCCGCCGTCGCCTCGACGTCCGTCGACATCTCGACGAAGGCGAAGCCGCGCGGACGGCCCGTGAGGCGATCGGTGGGCACGGTCACGCTGACCACCTCGCCCGCCTCGGCGAAGAGGCTGTGCAGCTCGTCCTGCGTCGTGTCGAAGGCCAGGTTGCCGATGAACAGTTTGGTCTGAATGGGATCCCTGCTTTCTTGTTGCGTGGGCGCGTGGGGGGCGGCTAGGCGGCGCCGCCGCCGGGCGAGGGCTTCGCGGCCTCGGGAGGGCGCGGCGACATCGTCCGGCGCGCGGGCGGGGCATGGCTCGCACGGTAGGCGGTCAGGTCGCCCTCGGTGACCCCGATGCCGTCGGACGCCTGCAGCTCGACTTCCGCGAGCTCGCGCATGAGCTTCTGGTAGCAGATGTCCGGCCCGTCCTGGAGCAGGGCCTGGCGCGCGGAAAAGGCGGCCAGGTCGATCCAGACGACGTAGCGGCACGTCTGGTCTCCCCGCCGGGCGTTGAGCGCGTACTCGCGCCGGCCCTCGACGTCCTTGAAGCCCACGTACTGGATGGCGACGCGCTCCGGCGCCGGCTCCACCTTGCGCGCGGCCGCCGGCCCGGCTGCGTCCGGGATGGGATGGACGCGAAAGGCCTCCCCCACGGCCAGGACCAGCTCTTCACCGTCGGAAACGAGGCGGACGGTCTCGGACATCGTGCACCTTCCTCTCACGCCGCCCACCGCCTCGCGGCGGCGGACGGAACGTCTAGACGCGGCTCCAGGAGATCGTGTTGGCCATGACCTCGAGCACCGCGATGTACGTCGGCTTGTGCTGGCCGCGCTCGATGCGCGCGGTGGCGCCGTCCTTGAGCTGCTTGCTGCGCAGGAACGCGACGGAAGAGAGCAGGAACCGATTGCTCACGGTCTCCGGATCGGTGCGATCCTGGATGAGCGGATGCGCGGGCGCCGGAGGCGCGCTCATCGACGCCTGCCGGGCGCCGACGGGGCGGAGGCGACGACGAGGGCCCGCTCGAGCGCGCGCGCGCGCATGTAGGCGGGCGAGGGCAGCAGCCAGCCATGCGACGGGTGCAGGCGGTTCTCGGACGGATCGTTGAGACCGATCCACACACGTACCGCGGCGACCACACGAGACAGCAACGAGACCATTTGGATTGCCTCAGAGGCCAGGGGCGGGAAGCTGCGGCGGTCTGGTGACCTTACGCAGATCCATGGCAGAAACGGGGCCGGGGATCTGGGGGCCCGCTCGAGGACTGGACGGCATCATAACACACTCCCGCGCGGTCCTCGGCCCGCGTGGGCCCGGGGTTCCGTCTCCCTCAGGCGCGCCGGGGGTGTTCCGCGGCCGGCGTCGCATCGTCCACGATGCGTCGCGAATGCGGCCGGCCCATGGGCGGCGCCTGCGCTTCGCGGTACCGCGCGAGGTCGGCATCGGTCACGGGAACCCTCGCCTCGCCCACCAGCTCGGAGCCCACCAGCACGCCCATCAGCTTGCGGTAGCAGATGTCGGGGCCGTCCTGGAGGAGGGCCTGGCGCTTGACGAACGCCGCGTGGGCGATCCACACCGTGTACCGGCGGACCTTCTCTCCGAACTGCGCCAGCAGCAGGTACTCGCGCCGCCCGGGCGCGTCGTGGAAGCCGACGTACTGCACCAGCAGGCGGGCGGGAAGGTCCTTGCCCGTGCTCATCGAGGGGCTGCGAGGGAGGAGTGAACCGACCATGATGGCCTCCGAGGCACAGGGTGCTCGTGGAGGGACCAGGATGGCCCGCGCGGCTGTTCTGTGGAAGCTCAGGGTACCACGGCGTGGGCTCCCGCGCGGGCGTGCGTCGTCCCCGCGGTGGCGTTCCGCGGCGAGATCGAGCGCCGGTCCCGCGGCGAACGTCGGGGGTCAGGGCGGCGGCGGCCCGCGCCCGCGGCCGGGAGCGCCGCTTCGTGCTCCACGATCCGACGCCGGACGTCCTGGCCGTCCCCGGCAACGAGGAGGGAAGACGCGGACCCGCCGGCGACGGACGCGCCACGTGCGCGGGATGGTGGCGCCCCTCCCGCGGAGGGGCGACGCCATCACGTGGCGCTCGGCGCGACCTCCGCGGCCAGCGGCGCCAGCCGCCACGGCAGGAGCACGAGGAGAGCGGCCGCGACGAGGAGGCCGCCCAGGGCCGAGAAGGCGGCGGCATAGCTGGCCCCGGCGGCCAGCGCGAGCGACGCCAGCACCGGCCCCGCCGCGCGGCCGGCGGTGCCGAACAGGGCGAGGACGCCGCCCACGCGGCCGTAGCGGCCGGGCCCGTACAGCTCGGCGACCATGGACGCGCGCAGCAGGGTGCACATGCCGTTGGCCATGCCGAAGCCGCACACGAACGCGCCGAGGCCCGCTCGGCCCGGGACCAGCGCCAGCACGGCGATGGCCGCGCCCTGCAGCAGGAAAACGGCGGCGGCCGCCCACGGCCACGACAGGGCGCGGCGGAGGGGGCCGAACACCAGGCGACCCGGCAGCTGCATGAAACCGACCAGGCCCAGGACCGTGCCCGCGGCCATCGGCGAGTAGTGCCGCTCGGTCAGGTAGGGGATCACGTGCACGCTGGTGGCGACGGCGGCCACGCTGGCCAGGGTGAAGGCCGCGGTGAGGCCCCAGAAGCGGCCTTCCGCCATCACCGGTCCCAGCCGAGGAGGCGCGACCGGCGCGACGTCCTCCGTGGAGGCCGGGTCGCCGTCGGGCCGCTGGCCGACGGCCGAGGGGTCCCTCCGCAGGAGGAGCGCGTGCAGGGGAACCGTGGTGACGGCGAGCGCGACGGCGAGGCCGGTTGCCGCCGCCCGCCACCCGTGGCGCTGCTGCAGCCAGGTGGCCGCGGGCACGACCAGGGTGCTGGCCAGCCCGCCGCCGACGGTCAGCACCGTCAACGCGCGGTCGCGGTGGCGCACGAACCACGTGGCCACCACGGCGAAGGCCGGCTCGTAGAGGACCATGGCCATGACCACGCCCAGCCCCGCCCAGATCGCGTAGAACGCGGGAAGGGACTCCACGCCCGCCAGCGCCAGGAGGAGCAGGGAGCCGGCGACCGCGCCCGCGGTCATGAGCCCCCGCGGGCCGCGCGCGTCGAGCCAGTGCCCGACGGGCACCGCGGACAGGCCCGAGGCGAGGAGGGCGGCGGAGAAGGCCCCCGTCACCTGCGTGCGTGACCAGCCCGTCTCCGCCTCGATGGGCCGGATGAAGACGGAGAAGGAGTAGTACACGACGCCCCAGGAGATGGTCTCGGCCAGGGAAAGGCCCACGAGCATCGGCCATCCGTGGTACCGGCCGCCCGTGCGAGCGGGCCCGCGCCTCAGCAGCACTCCGCGCGGGCCGAGGCGCGGCCGACGGCGAGGGCGACCGGCGCGCCCCACCCGTCCGCGCGGGGGCCGGGGAGGGCCGCCTCCGGCGCCGTCCCGCAGCAGGCGGCGGCGATCGGGCCCGCGCCGTCCACGCCGCACACCCCGGTCTCGGGAAGGACCAGCCGCAGGTCGCGTGCGCCCGCGAGGTCGCCGGTCAGGGCGCACACGACCGACCGGACCTGTTCGTATCCGGTGAGCATCAGGAAGGTGGGCGCGCGGCCGTAGCTCTTCATGCCCACGACGTAGAAGTCCTTCTCCGGCTGCCGCAGCTCCTCCGCTCCGTGCGGCGGGACGGTCCCGCAGCTGTGGAGGTTCGGGTCGATGAGCGGGGCGAGCACGGCGGGGCTCTCCACCACCGGATCCAGCTCCAGGCGCAGCTCGCGCAGCATGGAGAGGTCGGGCCGGAAGCCCGTGGTGGCCACGATCTCGTCCACCGCCGGGAGCCGGTCCGTGCCCGAGGCCACGACGACCCCTTCCGGCGTCGTCTCCAGGCGCGTCACGGAGAACGACCGCGCGACGGTCAGGACGCCACGCTCGGCGAGGGCGCGCATCCGCGTCCCCAGCCGGCCACGCTCTTCGAGCTGGTCCTTCCTGCCTCCGCCGAAGAGCTGGTCGAGGGACGGCCGCCGGATGGCCCAGGTCACGCGCGTCCCCGGATGCGCGCCTTGCAGGGTGGCGAGGTCCAGGAGCACGTTGAAGGCGGAATGGCCGCTGCCCACCACGAGCACCCTGCGCCCGGCGTACCGCGCCCGGTGGGCGCCGAGGACGTCGGGGATCCCGTAGAAGACGTGCCGCGCCGCCGCGGCCTCGCCCAGGGCGGGCAGTCCGTTGCCGCCGAGCGGGTTGGGCGTCTCGTAGGTTCCGGACGCGTCGATCACCGCGCGCGCGAGGACGTCCGACTCGACTCCCTCCGAGGCGATGCGCAGGACGAAGGGCGCGCCTTCCCGGCCCGCGGTACGGGTGCGGTCGATCCCCGCACGGCTCACCGCCAGCACGCGGGTGCCGAAGCGGAGATGGGGGCGGATGGCCGGCAGCGCCGCCAGGGGAGCCAGGTAGCGCTCGACCAGCTCCCGTCCGGTCGGATGCGCATCGCCCGACGGACGGACCCATCCCGCCGTCTCCAGCAGCGCCGCGGACGCCGTGTCCACGTCGTGCTTCCAGGGCGAGAAGATCCGGACGTGGCCCCACTTCAGGATGCTGGCGCCCGCGCCGGGTCCGGCCTCGAAGACCACCGGCGCCTCGCCCCGGGTCACCAGGTGCGCCGCCGCGGCCAGCCCCACGGGGCCCGCCCCGATCACGGCGACGGGAAGGCTCCCTGCGCTCATCCTCGACCCCCTGCTGCGCCCGTGGCTCCGGGCTCGGGAGGGGCGATGCCGAGCTGCTCGAGGAGGGAGGCCCCCTCGGCCCAACGCTCGGCGATGAGGCCGTCCACGATCCTGAAGATCGTGATGCCGGTGAGGGTCACGGCCCTTCCCGTCGGGGGATGGCCGAACAGCTCCCCCGTGTGGGTGGCCCGCGTGGTGACGCGCGCGACCACCCTGTCGCCTTCCGACACCAGGTCCTCGATCGTGTGGCGGACGTCCGGGAACGCCTCCTGGAAGAGGGCGAAGACCCGGCGGAGGCCCTCGCGGCCGGTCTCTTGCCGGCGCAGGGGCGCAGACGTGTGGTCGAGGTAACCGGGCGCGTAGTACCCGGCGGCGGCCTCCACGTTCCCGCGGTCGACCTCGGCGAACAGCCGCCGGATGGTCTCCTTGTTCGTCTCGCCGGTCTCGGACATCGCTGGTCCTCCCTTCACGCGCAGGACCCGCCGCAAGGGGGGCGCGCGCCGTGGTCCGCGCACGACGTCACGCCGTGGCGGCCGACCGCGATCCGGCAGCAGTCGACGAGCAGCTCGCGCAGGCGCTGCCGGCCGCGCTGGACGCGGGACTTCATGCCCGAGAGGGAGACGCCGGCCGTCCGCGCGGCATCGGCGAGGCGGACGCCCTGGAGGTCGGCGAGCAGGATGGCCTCCCGGTACGGGGCCGGCAGCTCGTCGACCAGGGGCGCGAGGCAGGCGGCCGCCCGGTGCAGCTCCCTGTCCTCGACGCCTTGGTCCCTGTCCACGTCCCGGGCCAGCGGCTCGAGGTCCGCGGTCCCGCCCGCCGGCACCTCGCGGTTGCGGGCCCGGCCGCGGTAGTAGTCGGCGATCGCCCGCCGCGCGGTGCGGTACAGCCAGGCGTGGACGCGGTCGGCCTCGCGCAGGCCGGGGAGGCTCCGGTGCAGCCGCAGGAACACCCACTGCACGATGTCGTCCACCTCCGCGCTCCCGGCCACGCGGCGGGCCACGAAGGCGCGTACCCGTCCCCGGAACTCGAGCCAGAGCGCCTCGGTATCCAGGGGAGGGACCGCGGCCCTGGCCGCCTTCCCTGGCTCGACTACTTGCATCCACAGCTCCCGGAGGCCGCGTCCCCGCAGCACGCGGTCTTGTCCGCCGGCGCGCAGCACGAGGCCTGCTCGACCGGCTCGCAGCACCGGGCGGCCGCGGCGCCGGCGGGCTCGGCCTGGAGAGCCGGGGGGTTGGGAACCGTCTGGACGGGCGTCGTCATGTGAGGCCTCCTCTTCGTGGGCCGACTCGATCCATCGAGTCTCCCTGCCCCCTGCAGACGGAGCTTTCCCGGAAAGGACGCAGCGTCATGCCTGGTTCTCGGCGATCAGGCGCTCGACGACCACGACGTCCAGCCACCGCCCGTCCAGGCGCCCGTGCCTCTCGTAGGTGCCGACCTCGCGGAAGCCCAGGGACCGGCACAGGGCCAGGCTGGCCGTGTTGAAGGCGAAGATCCGGGACAGGAGCTTCCAGTAGCCCCGCGCCGCCGCCTCCCGGATCAGCTCGGCCACGAGCGCGCGGCCCACGCCACGGCCGCGCGCGGCGCCGTCGACGTACACCGAGAACTCGCCGATGCCCGCGTAGCAGGCGCGCGGGCGGTACGGCCCGATGGAGGCCCAGCCCACGACCGTCCCCTGGTCGTCGGCGACGAGCACGGGAAACCGCTCGGGGTCCTCGTCGATCCGCCGGCCCATGTCGGCCGCCGAGCGGGCTTCGGTCTCGAAGGTGGCCGCGCGCTCGGCGATCCCCTGGTTGTAGATTCCCGCCACCGCCTCCGCGTCGCCGGGGTGGGCCCGTCGGATCCGGACGGCGGGCATGGCCTGCGCTCGACCGTGCGCGAGCTCGCTCACCGGGCGTCGGCCGCGGAGGGTGCCTCCGGCGAGAGGGCCTGCGCCTTCGCGGGGCCGGGGCGGGCGTACAGCGCGATGCCGTCCTCGTCTTTGATGAGGAGACCCGCGTCGGTGGGCACCGGATGCGCGTAGGTGGCGCTCTCGGCCACCTGGTACCGGCGGGAGGGCGCGAACGAGGCCGCGTCCGGCGCCAGGACCAGGAGGGTCCCGTCGCTCCCCAGCACCAGGATCGAGTGTCCGGCGACCACGAAGGCCGCGTGCTCTCCCTGGCCGCCCGCGCTGGTCCAGTGCACGGCGCCGGTCGCCGGATCCAGCGCGAAGAACTGCCCCTTCTTCCGGTGGGACAGCCCCAGGACCTTCCCGTTCGCGAGGACGGGGGAGCTCATGTACATCGAGACTTCCTGCGTCTGCCACACGGTCTGCGGGACCCACCGGCTCCCCTCCTTCCGCAGCCCGATGGCCAGCGTTCCCCGGTCGACGCTGGAGACGAGGAGCCGGTCGCCCACCTGCAGGGGCGTGACGATGTTCTGGTCGCACGGCGTGACGAAGGGGACGCTCCAGAGGACGCGCCCGGAGGACGGTTCCACGCCCAGGATCCGCCGGTGGACCTGGATGACGAGCTGGAGCTGGCCCCGCTGCGTGGTCAGGATGGGCGACGAGTAGCTCGGCCCGTCCCCCGCCCGCGTCCATCTCTCGGCGCCGGTGGCGGGATCGAAGGCGATGAGGGCGCCGCCGTCGTGGCCGCCGGCGTGCACGATCAGCAGTCCTCCGGCGACCAGCGGCGACATCGACGTGCCGAAGGGCGGGGACGGGGCGGGGAAGCGCCCCGCGAAGTCCTTCTGCCAGGCGATCCGGCCGGACGCGGCATCGAACGCCGTGAGGATCCCGCCGATCCCCAGCGTGAACAGCCGGCCCTCGTGGAGGACGGGCGT
>DATBIO010000137.1:0-16384 GCA_036556965.1 Vicinamibacteria bacterium | reverse complement strand
AGATGAACGGGCGGAGGCGGGGCCGCGCCATCGTGCAGGCCCTGGTCACCCGGTTCGACGTGGAGGGCGCGCGCGCCGCCCGCGACTACCGGGCCCTGGTGGGAGAGCTCCTGGCCATCGGGGCGATCCAGCCCGTCCCTTGACCTCCGTTTTGCCGGGCGGCGCGCCTGTGGCATACTGCCAGCCGTCTTAGTGCCGGCTGCCGGCTCCCTTCGCCGGCGGAGCGGCGGGAGTGAGAAGCAATGCCCTCGCGTTTTAGGTCCCGTTCCACCCAGGCGGTAGCTCTGTGCGCGGCGCTCCTCGCGTCGCCCGCCGCCGCGGGGACCTTCGGGGTCCCCACCAACCTCGACCCGGACGGGACCACGAGCGGCACCTCGGCCAACCCCCCCGGCTGGTTCCGGCTCGCCGGCACCGGAGCCGCCGACGACGCGAGCGGCAACCCCACCGACCAGATCCGGCTGTTCATCGAGGTCACGGGAACCACGCTGGACCTGGGCGTCTTCGACGCGGGCACGAGCGGCGCGCGCGACTTCGCGGGCGACGCCGTCACCACCACCTACGCCCTGTTCAACCCCGCGGGCGCGCTGATGGAGCAGGTCGCCATCGGCAACGACACCGCGGCCACCACCCAGGACCGCCTGGCGCGCTTCGAGGACAACGGCGGGACCACCACGGGCAACTTCTGCGTGCCCAACGCCGCGGGCTGCGACGTCTTCGCCGGCCTGGCGCCGGGCCGCTACGAGTTCCGCGTCAGCACCGGCGCCGGGGACGAGTTCAACATCTTCGGCGTGCTCGCGCGCGACGGCGCGGGGAACCACTACAACGTCTTCACCATCGGGGACACCACCAACCCGGACACGGCGCTGACCACGGGCATCGTGACCGGCATCGCCGTCCCCGCCCCCGTCACTGACGCCCACATCTTCTTCCCCTACGTCAACCGCGGCTGCGGCATCGACGCCTCGAACTACGACGGCGACGCGGGGAGCGCGAGCATCGTGGACGTCTTCGGGGCGGCCACCACGCTGGCCGTCAGTCCCAACGGGGACCACGTGGAGACCGCGGTGGTGGTGGAGCCGGCGGCGGGGGCGAACCAGGACTCCAGCAACTACGGGATGTTCCGGGCGGACTACGATCCGGGGGCCTCCACCAACGGAGTGGACTGGCGCGTGGCCGACTTCCTGGGCTGGGCCACCAACCCGCCCACCCTCCCGCGCGACCCGAACAACGCCATCCGCATGTACCTGCCCAACGGGTACACGGTGGCGGGCGGCGCGGTGACGTCGGTGACGGCGCCCTTCGAGCCCGTGCTGCGTACCAGCATCCAGTACGTGTCGGGGGCGAACCCGCCCGCGGTGGGCCAGCTCACGACCTACGCCATCTGGGCCCATCTCGACAACGGCCCCACCGCCGCCATCCCCCAGGACACCGCCATCATCTCCATCGGCGTGCCCGCCCCCGCCACGGCCGTGCCGGGCACGCTCACCGCCTACATCAACGGCAACCCTGCGGCGTGCAGCAGCAACACGCAGACGGCGACGCTGATGCAGTGCACGTTCGACGACCCCATCCCCGCCAACGAGCCCGCCAGCATCCGTTTCGAGGTCACGCTCACCCCCGCCGTGGCGGGCGTGTTCAGCCTCACGGGAGCGCCCGCGGGAGTGGCGGCCCCCACGCCGCCCAACCAGCCGACGCCGCCCAACACCACCGCCCGCGCGCAGTACACCTCGGCCTTCAACACCACGGAGCACGTGGGTCCCGTCTGCGACCTGCGCGTGCAGACCGGGGTGGCCGTGACCTGGGCCTCCCTGCGCGGCCTGCGCGTGGACCCCCTGGCGGGGGTGGTGGAGTTCGCCACCGGCGTGCAGCGCGGGACGCAGGCCTTCAACGTCTACGGGCTGGCGGACCGTCGCGCGGAGCCCGTGCTGCTGACCTCGGTGCCCCTCGCGGCGCCCGTGGCCGACACCATGATGCCCACGCTGTACCGCGCGGAGGTCGGCGCCATCGGCTTCCCGTTCCTGATGCTCGAGGAGATCGAGCGCGGGGGCGCGCGGCGCCGCCTGGGCCCCTTCCGCGTGGGCGACCGCCACCTGGCCGCGGCCTTCGCGCGCGTGCAGAGCCGCCTGGAGAGCTCGGGCCTGGCCGAGCGCG
Organism: Vicinamibacteria bacterium; assembly: GCA_036556965.1. GTDB lineage: Bacteria > Acidobacteriota > Vicinamibacteria > Fen-336 > Fen-336 > DATBIO01. The sequence continues at coordinate 14,233 of DATBIO010000137.1, read as the reverse complement.
ACGGCGGCGAGACGCGCACCTTCCGGCCCCGCGTGGTGCGCGAGCGCCGCCAGGGGCCGCGCCGCGACGGCGGCTTCGGCGGCCGTCCCGCCATCGCCATCGCCACCACGGAGCCCGGCCGCGTCCGTGTCGCCTGGCCCGAGCTCGTGGCGCAGGGCCTCCCCGCGCAGGTGGCCGAGCGGCGGCTCTCCCTCACGCGGCAGGGGGCACCCGTGGCCTTCACCGTCGAGCGCGCCCTCGGCCAGCCGGAGGCCCTCGTCTTCGAGACGGACGCGCTGGCCACCGCCTACAGCGGCGAGCAGGTCCACGTGCTGAGCTGGCGGGAGCCCGCGGGCGCGCCGTCCGTGGCCCTCACCTCGTGGAAGCGCCCGACCCCGGCGGACAACCGCCGCGTGGAGCGGGACACCTTCTTCGTGGCCTCCATGCCGCAGGGCCACGACCCCTGGGCCTGGGACCTGCTCTTCGGCGACGGCGGCACCTGGCCCTACGGCTACCTCGAGCCCGAGATCGGCGCCTTCGACCTGCCGGGTCTGCCCGCAGAGCCGTCCGGGAGCGTGCCCGTGCGCATCCACGTGGTCGGCTTCTCGCCCGAGGTCCACGCCCTGGAGGCCTGGATCAACGACCAGCCCGTCGGCCAGCTGGGCTTCGGCGGCCTGGGCGCCGCCGTCCTGGAGGGCGCGGTGCCCGCGGAGTCCCTGCGTGCCGAAGGCAACCAGCTCACCATCCGCTACACGTCGCCGGACGGCGTGGGCATCGTGTACCTGGACCGGGTCGAGCTCGGCCTGCCCGCGGCGCCGGTCACGGAGGTGGCGGAGGTCTCGGTGCGCGGCTTCGACGGCCGCGTGTCCCTGGGCCGCGTCGACTACCTGGTGGTGACCCACCCCGACTTCGCGGCGGCGGCGGAGCGGCTGGCCGCCCTGAAGGCGGCGGAGGGCTTCCGCACGGCGGTGGTGGACGTCGAGCGCGCCTACGACCGGCACAGCGGGGGCGTGGTGGAGGCGCGGGCCGTGCAGGCGCTGGTGCGCGAGGCGGCGGGCCGCGGCGCGCGCTACGTCCTGCTCTTCGGCGACGACACCTTCGACCCCCAGGACCTCAGCGGCCTGGGCCTCCGCAGCTTCGTCCCCTCGCTCTACGCGTGGGACGGCGAGTTCGGGCGCGTGGTCTCCGAGAACCTCTACGCCGACGTGAGCGGCGACGGCCGGCCGGACGTGGCCATCGGACGCCTGCCCGCGAGCACGCCGGAGGAGGCGGACGCCCTGGTGGCCAAGATCGCGCGCCAGGACGCGTCGCTGCGCGCGGGCGCGGGGCGCCACCTGGTGGCCCTCGACGGCGACCAGGGGCCCGCGTCCTTCTCGGCCATGGCGCAGCAGGCGGCGGCCAGCCTCCCCGCCGGCACCGCCCTCACCTGGGCCGACAGCGGCGCCGGGGTGGAGGCGGCCCGCGACGTCCTGCTGGCCGGTCTCCGGCAGGGCAACGCGGTGACGCACTACTTCGGCCATGGCGGCCCCGAGCTGTGGGCGGACGAGGCGCTGCTCACCACCGACGCCGTGGAGGGCCTGGCCGGCTCGCCCGGCGAGACGGTGGTCTTCGCGTGGAGCTGCCAGTCGCAGTTCTACCAGTACCCGCTGGGCCCGAGCCTGGGGGAGGCCCTGACCCTGCTCCCGCAGGGCGGCGCCGTGGCCAGCTTCGGCCCCGCCGGCATCAGCGACCTCGAGGCCCAGGCCGGCCTGCAGCGCGCGCTCTACGCGCGGCTGTTCCGGCCCGGCGTGACCCTGGGCGAGGCCATCCGCGCGGCCAAGTCGGCGGCCCTGGCCGCCGACCCCCGCACCGCCCCCGCGGTGGAAGGCTTCAACCTCATCGGAGACCCCGCGCTCCGCCTGCCCTAGCCGACCGCCGATGCCTCCCGGCTCGCGTCGTTGCGCCTTCGCTCGCGTACGACCGAGTACGCGTCGCTCGGCGCGCCTCGCGATCCGGGCGCCTCGGCGGCCGGAAGGCAGCGTGGATACTCGGACACCCTAGTGCGGGAGGCGCTGCGTCTGCGTGTGGGCGGCCTGACCCTGGCCGTCCACGCGCCGCGCCCGTCGAGCGCGCTCGAGCCTCCCGCCGCCCTGGCCCCGTTCCTGGCGCGCCGCGGCGGGGACATCCGCCTGGACCTCACGGAGGAGGAGCCGCCCGTCCCCGACGCCTCGTCGCTCCTCTTCGAGTCCGGCTCCGTCTGGCGCGTCCACCGGCACGACGGCGGGCTCCTCTACCGCTTCCGCGCTCCCCGGCTGCGCCCCGCCACCTACAAGGCCATCGCCATCGACCGCTCCCTGCGCCGCGGACGGCTCTACTTCCCGCCGCGCCGGGGGCGGCGCCACCGCTACGCGCTCGCGCACCCCGCGGAGGAGCTGCTGTTCCAGCACCGGCTCGCGCTGGACGGCGCCCTCGAGGTCCACGGCTGCGGGGTCGTGGTGGACGGCCGCGCCCTCGTCTTCTGCGGCGTCTCCGGGGCCGGCAAGTCCACCACCGCGCGCCTGTGGCGCCGCGCGCGGCCGGACGCCCTGGTGCTCAGCGACGACCGCATCGTCCTGCGCCAGCGCGGCGGCCGCCCCTGGGCCTTCGGCACGCCCTGGCACGGCAGCGCCCGCTACGCCTCCCCGCGCGCGTACCCGCTGGGGGCCGTCTTCCTCATCCGCCACGGGCGGAGCAACCGCGTGGCGTCCCTTCCGCCCGCGCAGGCGGCGGCCGGCCTGCTCGCCCGCGGCTTCCCGCCGCCGTGGGAGCCGCGGGGCGTGCGCGCGGCCCTGCGCCTGTGCCACGAGGTGGCGGAGGCGGTGCCCGTGCGCTCCTTCGCCTTCCGGCCGGAGGCCTCCGCCTGCGCGGCTGTGCTAGCCTGCCTCCGGTGAGGCGCCTGCCCATCTTCGCCGCGCTGCTGGCCACGGCGTGCGCGGGGCAGTGCGGCGCGCGCGGCGGCCTGCCTCCGCCCCGCCCGCCCATGGTCAAGGGCGCGGACGGACAGATGTACTACTACGTCGACAAGGGCGACTTCAAGGCCTGGTACGACCGCGCGGGCCACCTCCAGCGCATCGAGCACGACAAGAACAAGGACGGCCGCATGGACCACGTGGCCCACCACCGCGCGGGGAAGACGCCCCGCTTCATCGAGATCGACCAGGACTTCGACGGCCGCATGGACCGCTGGGAGGACTACGACGAGGCGGGAACGCTGGTGAAGATCGGCGTGGCCCGGCGCGGCGGGGGGCCCGACATGTGGACGGTGCCCGGGCCCGACGGGCAGCCGCTGCGGCAGGAGTACGACCAGAGCGGCGACGGGAAGCCGGACCGCATCGAGGTGATGGAGGGGGGCCGCATCGCGCGCATCGAGACGGATGCGGACGGCGACGGGCGCATGGACGGGTGGCAGGCCTGGCAGCAGGGGCGCATGACGCAGGAGGAGCTGGATACCGATGGCGATGGTCGGCCCGACCGGCGCATCCGCTATGGCAAGCGGGGCGAGGTCTTGGGGATGGAGGCCGTGGGCCGCTAGCCGGCTGCTGACCGCGCTCCCGCCGCGGGCGGGGACGCGCGACCGGGCCGGGGACCGCGTGCGCGCGCTGCTGCTGGCCGCGCTCTTCGTGGCTCCCCTGGCCATCGGCGCCGTGCACGAGCCGGTGTTCGTCCCCCTCCTCCTGGTCTTCGCCGCCGCCGGCCTCTTCGCCTGGCGGCGCGCGCGCGGCCTGCGCGAGTGGGGCACCGAGGTCCCCCCCCTGCCCGGGGCGCGCCTCCTCCTCGCCCTCCACGCCCTGGTGCTGCTGCAGATGGTGCCGCTGCCCGCGGGGCTGCTGAGGGTGGTGAGCCCCGGGTCCTTCGCCTTCTACGGCGAGCGGGCGCTCGTCCCCTTCGCCTGGCGGCCGATCAGCGTGAACCCCGCGGACAGCGCGCGCGGCCTGTTCTTCCTGGCCGGCATGTCCCTCCTGTACTTCGCCGTCTTCCACGAGTTCCGCGAGGAGCGGTGGCGGCGGCGCCTGTACCGCACCATCACCGCGGCGGCGGTGGTGGCCGCCGCCGTCGCCCTGGTGCAGGCGGTCTCGCTCCATCCCTCGCGCATCTTCGGGCTGTGGCGGCCGCGGTGGGACTGGGTCGTGTTCGGGCCCTACGTCAACCGCAACCACTTCGCGGGGTACATGGTGATGGCCATCCCCCTGGCCGCGGCCTTCGCCATCGAGAGCTGGCGCACCTTCGGCGAGCGGTGGCGCACCCGGCGCCACCGGTGGCCGTTGCTGGGCAGCCCGGAGTTCCTGGCCGCCGTCCGCTGGACGAGCGCGGGCGCCCTGCTGGCGGTGGCCCTGCTGGCCTCGCGCTCGCGCGGAGGCCTCCTCGCCTTCGCGGTGTCGGTGGCGGTCCTGGGCCTCGTCCTGCGGCGCCGCGCGTGGCAGCTGGCGGCGGTGGTGGTGGTGGGCGCCACCGTGGCCCTGCTCACGGTGGACCTGGGCGAGTCCCTGAAGCACTTCGGGCGCGGCGTGCAGAAGAGCCGCATCGAGCTCTGGATGGACGCCCTGCCCATGCTCGAGGACTTCCCGGTCCTGGGCCACGGCTTCAACGCCTTCGGCACCGCCTACGTACGCTACCAGTCGCAGAACCGCATCGAGTGGTTCGGCGAGGCGCACAACGAGTACCTGCAGAGCCTGCTCGACATGGGGATCGTGGGCGGGGCCCTGGTGGGCGCCCTGCTCTGGACGTTCCTCCGGCGGCTGGCGCGGTCGTCGAGGCTGTCGCTCCTCGACGCGGGGACGGCGGCGGCGCTGGCCGCCCTGTGCGCGCACAACTTCGTGGACTTCGAGTGGCAGATCCCCGCCAACGCGGCCGCCTTCGTGGCCCTGTGCGCGACGGCCATGCGGCGCGGGGAGCCGCCGCAGACGTCCTGGTCCTTCCTGAGCGCCGACACGACCGCGTAGCGCCGCAGTCATGGAGACGGCGCCCTCCGCTTGCCGATCGCGTTGAGCCGGAGAGTCCCAGGGCCCGGCGGCCACTGGCAGTGGATCCCCTTCCTGGCGGGCCTGGCGTCGTCACTGGCCACGTGGCAGGCCCTCGGCGCCACTGCCCCCGAGTTCGGCGACGCGGCCGACTATCGGGCCGCGGCCCGGGCCCTTCTCGCGGGGGAGCCTTATCCCCGTGAGGCGACGCAGCCGTTCTTCCGGGCCCCGCTCTATCCGCTCTTCCTGTCACTGCTCTGGAGGCTGGCCCCCGAGGGCGCGCTGGCGTTAGGCGTGGCCCAGGCCGCCCTCTTCGCCTCGACGTGCTGGCTGCTCTACCGGATCGGTGTGCACGTCCACGGGGACGAACCGGCGGCGCTTGCGGGAGCCCTCCTCTACGCGGGCCATCCCCTGGCGTTGATGCAGGTCCCGAGCACCCAGACCGAGGTGCTGCACACCGCGCTGGTGGGTGCCGGCATGGCCGCGCTCTCCGCTCTGTTGCTGTCCGGGCGCCGGGCCAACTGGGCGGCCCTCGGGGCGGGCGTGGCGTTCGGGCTCGCGGCGCTGTGCCGTCCCACCGCGCTGCCGATCGCGGGGGCGCTGGCGGCGGGCCTCGTGCTCTGGCGCCGGCCCCTGCTGGGCGTTCGCGCCGGTGCCGCCTGGCGCTACGCCCTGGTCATGGGGGGAGCGGCCGGGATGACGATCCTCCCCTGGACCCTGGCCAACGCGCGGGCAACCGGCTACCCGTTCCTGGTGACGGATGCCGGTGGCTTCCACCTCTGGCTGGGCAACCACCCCGACGCCCTGCGGATCTACGAGGGGCACTTCGAGGATCGGCGAGAGTTCGTTCGCTTCACCTACGACCACCTGCAGCGCGACCTGCCGCGCCTCCTCATGGCGCAGTGGGAGCGGGACGGCGGGTACCGTGCCTTGTCGCTCGCGGAACGAGAGCGACGCTGGCGCGTCGAGGCGTGGACCAACATGCGACGGCACCCCGGGCTGACCCTCCGGCTATGGATCGACAAGGGGTGGGCGCTCTGGCGGCCGTGGCTGCATCCCGCGGCCTATCCACGGTGGATCGTGGTGGTCACAGGTCTCCTGGTGGCCACGCTCTACGTGGCGGCGGCGGTGGGCGCGACGCTCGTCCGCCGCCACCCGCGCGGGGCGTCCTTCGTTTGCCTGCTGGCGGTGCTGTTCGCCGCGGTAACGGTGGTCCACGCCATGGTCCACAGCATGGTGCGGTTCCGCCTGCCCTACGTCGACCCCTACCTGTGCCTGCTCGCGGGCAGCGCCGTGATGGCGGGAGCCGATGGCCTGCGCGCACGATACGAGAGGCAGCACGGCCGTCCGACGCCACGGGGTGGGTGAGGGTCTCGGTGGGATGAGGTTGACCGGCCGTCGGGCCGGCCAATAGAATCCTCGCCGTCCCTCCTTCCGGGGTCCATGGCGGAAAGCACGCTCCCCGCTCTCGTCGTGCTGGGCGGCCCGATGGCCGGCCCGCGGCTCGTGCTCCAGCCGAACGCCGACGTGCTCATCGGCTCCGACGCGATGTGCACCCTGCGGCTGCCCCTGCCTTCCGTCCAGCCGTTCCACGCGCGCATGCACGTGCGGCCCATGGGCGCCACCGTCTCCCCGGCGGAGGCCGGGGTGGTGGTCTTCGTCAACGACCAGGCGGTCACGGGCGACCACGGGTTCATGGACCTCGACGTCCTGTGGCTCGGCAAGCCGGGGACCCGCGACGCCGTGGCCATCCAGTGGCAGCGCGTGCCCGTGTCGCGGCTGGCCGCGCTGCAGCAGCCCTCGGCCGGCGCCACCATGGTCGTGCCCCCGCCGGCGGCGGCGCCGGCCGTTCCCGCGGCCAAGGGTCCGGCGCCCGCGGCGGCGACCCGTCCTCCCGCGCCCGCCCCGCCCGCGGCCCCGCGGCCGGCGCCGGCCACTGCCACTGCGCCCGCCGCTCCCGCGCCGAAGCCCGCACGCCCCAAGGCCGCCAAGTCGGGCGCGAGCCCGCTCGTGGTGGGGGGAGTGATCGCGGCGCTGGTGGTGCTCGGCGTCGGCGGCTTCTTCGCGTACCGGTCGTTCCGGACCGACGGCGCGCCTCCTCCCCCCGCGCCCGACAGCGTGCCGCCGTCCACGGTGGCCGCGGCCCCCGGCCTCCCACCCGTGCCCGGGGTGACGGCCGCCGCCCCCGCCCCGGACCAGCCCCTGGAGGAGATCGTCACCATCGTGCGCGACAGCAGCGGGAACCCGGTGGTGATCCGCCGGCCCGTCGCGCCCTCCGCGGCCCCCACCGTCGATCCCGCGGTCGCCGCCGCCCAGCAGCGTGCGGCCCAGGTCCAGTCCCTGCTCGCCCAGGGCGACGCGGCGCAGGCGGCGCGCCAGCCCGAGGCCGCCCTCCGCTTCTACGAGCAGGTGCTCCAGCTCGACCCGCAGAACGCCGCGGCCCAGGCGGGCCAGGGCCGGGTGCGCGCCGCCGCCGAGTACGGACGCAAGCAGTTCGTGCCCGGCCGCACCATCGTGCAGAGCGCGAAGTCGGTGGGCGGGCTCAAGGGCTTCTCGGGCGCGGAGGTGAAGCGCGCGCCCGACTTCACGGGCCGGCTCGAGTTCGCCATGACCCCCGCCAGCATCCAGCCCGGCGACAGCTACTCGCTGAAGGTCTTCCTCCTCAACGAGGGCAGCAAGGAGATCAACGTCTCGGGCCTGCTCGTGAACACCACCCTCAACGGCGCCCCTTCCGGGGGGGCGAGGCCCTCGCTCGTGCGCGAGGTGCCGCCCCAGCAGCGCGCGATGCTGGCCGAGCTCACCGGCACCTGGCCGGGCGACGCCCAGACCTGGATGACCGAGGTCACGGTCAACGCGAACAAGGGCGACAGCCTCAAGAGCCGCCTGACCTGGAAGTAGAACGCCGGCTGGCCCGAGGGCCAGCCGGCGTGGTCGCGCGGTCGCCGCGCCGCGCCTAGCGCACGGGCGAGCCGGGCGGCGGCGTCGGCGTGGGCTCCGGCGAGGGGGTCGGCGTCGGGCTCGGGCTGGGCGTCGGCGTGGGAGTGGGAGTCGGCGTCGGCGTCGGCACCGGCGAGGGAGACGGGGACGGATCCTCGAACACGTCCACCGCCGCCGCGATGGCCAGGGCGGCCGCCCCGCCGATCAGCAGCAGCAGGGCGCCGAGCGCCAGGCCGCCCACGGCGAAGCCCACCGGCTTGACCGCGGCGCCCGTGGCCGCCGAGAAGACGGTCACGTCGCCCGGCGGTCCGAAGGCCGCCATCGCCCGGTCCTTGCAGTCCTCTTCCTGCTCCACCACGATGGCCGCGATCTCGGGCGTCTGCGCGTCGCCGCCCGACGTGGTGGCCGCCTGCACGTAGTAGGTGATGGGGCTGGCGTCCATCTGCGGCTTCGGCAGCTTGCCCACGAACGTGGCGGCGTCGCCGGGGCCCATCTCGATGTAGTACCACTCCGGGCTCAGGGCCGACCGGAAGTACACGCGCGAGCGCACCACCTGGGAGGACGGCTCCACCTTCGCCGGGATGAGCGGGAACTCGCCGGCCACGAAACACTCGATGGGGTCGTGGTCGATGACGGTGGGGACGGCACCGGGCAGCGGCTCGGGCGGGACCTCCGCCGCCGGCTCCTGGAGCACCGCCGCTCCCGCCACCGCCATCAGGGCCACGCGCGCCTGGGTCACCTGGCCCGAGGCGACGCTGACGTAGGCGCGGTCGCGCTCCACGGCCAGACCCGCGGTGCTCTCCGCCGCCACCAGGTAGCGGCCGGGCGCCACGGACGTCTTGAACTGGCCGCCAGGTCCCGACGTGGCGCGCGTCACCGCGCCCGTGGCCACGTCGATGAAGGCGAGACGTTGCCCGCTGAGCGGTCGATCGCTCAGCGTCACGACGCCTTCGATCGCGCCCGCCGGCGTCGCCCACAGGCTCGCCGGTGGCACGGTCAAGAGGAGGGACAAAGAGATCGAGAACGCTCCACGAAGCCGCATGCATCCCCCCGGGGAGGAAGCCAGTTTCTCTGGCCGTTACCTGGCCATAAGCATGAGTCCAGAGGGCCGCGGCGTCAAGGGGGTGTCCCTTTCAAGCTGTGGGCTATCAGCAGGTTGCGTAAAACGGAACCGCTTACGCAATCCGAACGCGTCCAGTTTTCGGACGCGGCCGCTGCCGTCGACCTGGCCCCTGGCGTGGCGCGCTCGGCGCCCACCGGACCCCAGGAGCGACCATCACGGATGCCGCTCCTTCAAGCGACGGGCCATCAGTGATTTGCCAGTTCCCACAACTCCACGCCGTCAAAGGCGCCCACCAGGCGGAGGTCGTCGAGCCTGAGCTCCTCCCGGCTCGCGAACCGTGAGTCGAGAAGGAGGTAGGAGACCCCGTAGCGGGCGAAGAGATCGGGCAAGGGCTCGCTGAGCACGGGCCAGACGCTGGCGAGGGCGCGCAGGTCGCCGCAGTGGCCGCCCCAGAGCACGCTCTTGCCGGAGTGATACGTCGTGTAGTCGGCATAGCTCAGAGGAAGGCAGAAGACGCCGTCGCCGGGGAGCCCGCGCAGGCGCTCCACGGCCGCGCGCAACCCGGGCGGCACGGCGGCGGTGTGCTCCGTCCGCCGTCGGCGCGTGTAGACGATGAACGCGGCCACGCCGGCCAGGCTCGACGCGATCCCGGCAAGCGTGGCGACGCCTACGGGCGACCCGAGATGGCTTGGATGGCCCACGGCGACGCCCAGCGTGTAGGCGGTCGGGAAGATGGCGGTCTTCACGTAGTTGCGGCCCGGTCCCAGGCCCCGCAGCGCGGGCACCAGGGTGACGGCCAGGGCCAGGGCGGTGAGGGCGTAGGCCCAGGTGGACATCGCGGTGCCGATCGGCGGGAGCCCGGGAGGGGCGAGGGGCAGCGCCAGGATGAAGGGGTTCTCGCCCAGGAGCCGCAGCAGCCGGCCCGCGCGCGCGCCCCCGAGCGGCCCCGTGTCGGCCGGCGGGGCACCGGCGTCGGGGCGCCCGTAGAGCGGCGAGTGGTGGACGGTGTGTGCGCCGTAGCGCGCGCGGTGGCGGCGCCAGAAGCGGATGGCGTGGGCGTAGTTGGCCAGGACGTCGAGGAGCAGGCCCCGGCTGCCCACGAGAGCGGTCACGAAGGCGCCCGCCACGACGAGGAGGTAGCGCGGGTCGCCTCCCTTCAGGCTCAGCGCGGCGGCGGCCACGCCGTACGCCCCGGCCGCGGTGGCGGAGGCGAGGAAGACCCCGCCCCCCGCGAGGAGGGCGGCCAGCAGCCACACCCAGCCCCCGTCCAGGGCCACGTGCTTCAGCATGGCGAGCACGGCCAGCGTCAGCACCAGGCTCGAGAAGCTCCGCGCGCTCAGGCTGCGCGTCTCCGACACGAGGTGGGGCACCACGGCGTAAACCGCCGCGCTCAGGGCGGCCACCGTCGTGCTCGCCGTGATGCGGTGGGTGACGGCGTAGAGGAGGAGCAGGTGCGCGCAGTCGAAGGCCGGGGACACGAGCCAGAAGGAGCGCGCGAGCCATCCTCGTGGCAGCGCGGCCAGGACCCAGGGAAAGAGGGGCGGATAGGACTGGACACGGTCCTGCAGGAGGTACTGGGGCAGCTCCACGCGCAGGCGGGGGCGCCGGCGCAGGGCGTCGGCGTAGGCGAGGCAGTACCAGCTGTCCACGCCCCCGGGCTCGCGCCCGGCGTGGACGGCGACGCGCAGGACGAAGGCGACGGCGGCCAGGGCCAGCGCGACGAGGACGTCGGCCGCGGTCACCGGCGTCTAGGCGACGGCCGGGCGCCTCTCAGGCGGTGGGCCGGCGCGCCGGGGGCCTGTCGCGCCGGTCCCGCTGCGGCGTGGCGTAGTAGCTGCGATAGTACTCGCCGTAGTACTGGCCGTAGTAGTACGAGTTGCGGCGGAGGTCGACGCGGTTGAGGACCACGCCCGTCAGCTTCCCGCCCACGCGCGTGATCTGCTCCACCGCGCGCAGCACCGCGGGACGCGAGCTCTCCTCCGAGGCCACCACCAGCACCGCGCCGTCGACCAGCGGGCAGAGGACGGGCGTGTCCGCCATGGCCAGCACGGGAGGCGTGTCGATGATGACCCAGTCGTAGACGCCGCGCAGGGCCTCGATGATCTCCCGCATGCGCGGGGAGCCGAGCAGCTCGGCGGGGTTGGGGCTGGGGTGCCCGCTGGGGAGGATCTTCAGGCTCGGGGTGTTGGTGGCCAGGATGGCCTGCGAGGCCTGGCAGCGCGAGACCACGAGGTCGGACAGGCCGGGGGCCTTCTCCGCCCGGAGCTGGCGGTGGAGGGCGGGGCGGCGGAGGTCGGCGTCCACGACCAGCACCCGCGCGCCGGACCCGGCCAGGGCGGCGGCCAGGTGGGCGACGCTGGTGGTCTTGCCCTCCGACGGGTTGGCGCTGGTCACGAGGAGCACCTTCCCGCCCTCGCCCGGGCTGGCGAACACCAGGTTGGTGCGGATCACGCGGTAGGCCTCCTCCACGGCCACGTCGGGTCCCGCGCGCTGGGCGATCTGCGTGACCACGCTGGGGGAGTGGGCGGAGCGGGGCACCAGCCCGAGGAAGGGCAGGTTCATCTCCTTGAGGTCCTCGGGCGTCTTGACCGTGTTGTCCGCGTGCTCGAAGAGCATGGCCAGCCCCACGCCCAGGGCGAGGCCGATCAGGAAGGCGAGCTGGTAGTTCCGCATCCGCCGCGGCGAGTAGGGCGCCGCGGGCGGCTCCGCCCTCTCCACGATGCGCACGGCGGTGGCCGTGAGCTCGCTCTCCAGGCCCGTCTCCGTGCTGCGGCCCAGGAGGGACTCGTAGATCTCCTTGCGGCTGTCGACCTCGCGGCGGAGCGCGTTGTACTCGATGGCGCGCCGGCTGGTGTCCATGTTGTCGCGGCGCGCGCCCTCGAGGCCGACCTGGAGGCTGGCCTCCCGGGCGCGGGCGGCGTCGGCGTCCGCCTCCAGGGCGCGCACGGCGTCGCGCAGGGCCTGGGCCTGCATCTCCTGGGCGCCGGCCAGCTCGGCCCGCACCCGCACCATGTCCGGGTGCTTGTCGCCCAGGGTCTCGGACAGGCGCGCCAGCTCGGCCTGGCGCGCGGCCACCGCCGCGCGCGCCTCCTGGACCGACGGGAGCAGGCTCACCGCGGGGAAGGCGGCGAGCTGGGCCGTGCTCATCCCCCGCGCCTGGGCCGCCGCCGACTCCTTGGCGATGCGCTCGGTGCGCGCCGCGAGCACCGCCTGGCTCAGGTTGGAGCTGGCGTCTGCGCCCTGCGTGCCGCCCTGGCTCAGCCCCGAAAGGCCGCTCTTCTCCTGGTAGGCGAGAAGCGCGCGCTCGCCCTCGTCGATCTTGCGCTTCTCCTCCTTGAGGCGCGCGGCCAGCCAGTCCGTGGCCTCCCCGGAGGTGGTCGCGCGCAGGGCCCGTGCCTGCTCGATGTAGAGCTCGGCCAGGGTGTTGGCCATCCTGGCGGCGAGGGAGGGATCGTAGGCCCGGAACTGGATGTTGACGAGGCGGCCGCCCGGCAGGGCCTGCACGCCGAGGCGCGAGCGCACGGCGGCGGCCGCGGGGGAGAGGGGGATGCCGTCCTCGTCCACGACCACCATGGGCGAGCGGCCCAGGAAGCGCTGGACCCGCTCCCAGGGAGACATCAGGGGCCCGGTGAGCAGCTCCTGGTGCTTGTGCAGCTCCAGCCGCTCCACCAGCCCCTCGGCCAGGGCACGGCCCCGCAGCATCTCGTACTCGGTCTGGTAGTCCTGGATGCCCGGATCGACGAGGTCGGCGTTGGGCAGGACCTTGGGCGCGGCCTTGGCCATGAGGATGCGCGCCGCGGCCTGGTACAGCGGACGCGTCGTGTAGTTGTAGATGACGGCGGCGAGCATGCTGACCCCCACGCTGGTCAGCACGATGGCGCGGCGCTTGTGGATGACGGACAGGTAGCGCCGCGCCTCCTGCATGAGGACGGGTTCGGCCATGGCCTAGAAGAACCTCTCGGGGACGTGCACGATGTCTTCGGGCTGGAGGACGTCGGTCAGCTGCGCCTTCACTTCTTTCTTCTTCCCCTCGACGATGCGGACGATGCGGGCGCGCCCCTCCGCTCCGCGCTCGTTGGCTCCCCCCGCCAGGGCCAGCGCCTGGAACACCGTCATGCCCTCCTCGTAACGATACGTCCCCGGCCGCGTGACGTGGCCGGTCAGGTAGATCTGGGCGGCGCGGGGGAAGTAGACGGTGTCGCCGGCCTGGAGGCGCATGTCCTTGTCCGGGTACCCGGAGCGGACGTCGCGCAGGTTCAGGCGGAAGACCTCGGATCCAGCCACCTCGCCCGGGTACGGCGCCCGTGGGGGTGGAGTCGGCGAAGGCGAGGGCGTGGGCTCCGGCACCGGCTGGCCGTCGCCGTTGCCGTCGCCCTCGGCGGGCGGCGGCGGGCTCGGAGGCGGGGGGCTCGGCGCAGCGCCCGCGGGCGGGCGGATGACGATGATCTCGTGGCCGACGCCGTCGTTCAGCGGGCCGATGTCCTGGAGGAGGGTGTGCAGCGACCGGTTCGGCCGCAGGCCGTAGGGGCCGGGCCGGCCGACCTCGCCCGTGACGTACACCCGCTGGCTGCGGAACTCCTTGATGGAGACCGAGACCTGGGGCCGGCGCAGGTAGCCGTCGGCCAGGAGCGTGGTCAGCTTGCGCTCCAGCTCCACGGCCGACCACCCCTCCGCCTTGACCTTTCCCAGGAAGGGGAAGGTGAGCATCCCGTCCGTGCCGATGGTGAAGTCTCCGGTCAGGGAGTCCTGGCCCAGGACGATGACGTGGACGACGTCCTCGGGACCGATCAGGTAGCTCTCGGCGCCCTGGGCGAAGGCGGGGCCGGCGATGACGAGACTCGCGGCCAGCAGCCGCAGGCGCCGCAGCATGGACCGTCAAGTTTCGCGCCTGTCCCGCCCGCGGTCAATTTCGGGGCGCGGCCCTGGGGTACAGCGGCCTGCGAACGCCGTGAGACAGCTTCCTGACCATCAGCCTCCTTGACGATTGGCGAAGCCGCAACGAGCGCCCAAGCGCCCTGGCCGTGCGATGCCGGAGTAGGTCCCGCCCCGGCCCCCCGCCCCGAGCGTCAGAGGGCGTCCGGCGGGACCGGAGCCGCTCCTCGCGCGCTGGCGGGCGCGAGCGCAAACAGGCCAGCCGGGACCAGCAACGCATAGAGGGAGACAATCGCGCGTGGCTCATCCAGGTAGCCGCCGAAGGCAACGAACACGACCAGGAACGCGGGCGTCGTCAACAGAGCGCGCCTCAAGATCGACGGAAGACGACGATAGGCGAGCACGG
>DATBIO010000136.1:0-16084 GCA_036556965.1 Vicinamibacteria bacterium | reverse complement strand
GCGCCGGGGCACCCGATGGTGCGGCCGGCGGCGCCGAGGCCGTCCTGTGCTTCGTGGTCGAGCTGGTCGACGACGAGCTGTCGGTGGGCCCCATCCACCGTCTCCTGTCCGGCCTCCCCCAGGACCTCGACCTGGTGGCCGCCCTCGAGCGCGTCACCGCGTTCACCGCCCGCGTGGGCCTGGTCGGCTTCTCCCTGGGCGCGAACCTGGCCCTCCTCGCCCTGGGCCGCAGCGGCGCGCGCGTGCCCGCGGCGGTGCGCCGGGTGGTGGCCGTCTCCCCGCCCCTCGACCTGGCCGCCTGCGCCGACCGTCTCGAGCGCTGGAGCAACCACTTCTACCAGCGCTACTTCATGCGCAACCTGCGCGAGGCCTACCGGTACCGCCAGCGGCTGCGGCCCGACCTCTACGAGGCCGGGCGCGAGGCCGCGCCACGCACCATCCGCGAGTGGGACGAGGTCATCACCGCGCCCTACGGCGGCTACCCGAGCGCGGACGAGTACTACGCCCGTTCCAGCGCGGGCCCGCACCTGGTCAAGGTGGAGCGGCCCACCCTGGTCCTGGCCGCGCACGACGACCCGCTGATCCCCGGCGACTCGGTGGCGAGGTGGCCCCTCTCGCCCACCGTGGAGCGCGAGATGACGCGCACGGGCGGCCACGTCGGCTTCGTGGCCGACACCGTCGCGCCCGGCCGCTTCTGGGCGGCGGAGCGCGCGCTAGCGTTCCTGGCCGGGGTCTGAGCGGCGCACCGCCGCGGCCAGCCAGGCCGTGGCGGCCAGCCACCAGCCGAGCAGCGGCAACAACGTCGCGCGCCCGGTGAGTCCCAGCGCCTCGCCGACGTTCCACGCCTGGCGCGCGGTGCGGTTGCGCCCCGTGTACATGTCGATGGACTGCGTGTTCTGGGCCAGGCGCCCCTCCGCGAAGGCCGGGAGGAGGAACCCCTGCCAGGGCTGCTCGATGCTCCGCGGCACCTCGGGCTTGACGGACGTGCCGATCAGCATCAGGGCCACGGACCAGGCCGCGCCCAGCGCGGCGCCCGCGGCGGCCACACGCCGCCAGCGCGGGCGCGCCCGCGTGAACACGGCACCCACGCCCAGCGCCAGGTAGGGCAGGGCGGGCACCAGGTGCCGCGGCCCCATGGCCCAGCCGCCGTGCCAGTCGCTCAGGGAGGCGGCGAGCCACAGATAGAAGACGGCGACGGTCCCGCTCACCAAGCCCACTCCCCGATGCAGCGGATCGCGCAGCAGCAGGACCAGGCCCGGCACCGCGAGCAGCAGCCAGGGCGCGCCGTAGAAGAGGCCTCGGTACTCGTCGACGAGGATGTAGTACAGCACGCGCGGGTCCGGCGCCCCCAGGCCCATGAAGACGCCGCGGTGGCGCGGCTGCTGGATGGAGAACCCGTAGGGCAGGGCCAGCGGGTGGCCGAAGGCCGCCGTGTGGTAGGCGGCCAGCACGATCACCGGAATCGCGGCGCCCGCGGCGAGGCGGCCCAGGCGCGCGCCGCCGCGGGCGAGGGCGTACCCGCCGACCACGGCCGCGGGAACGGCCGCCGTGTAGTCCACCACCACCGCGCCCGCCAGCAGGGCGCCCGCCGCGAAGCCGGCGCGGCCGCCGACGACACGCGCGAAGGCGACGAGGACGAAGGCGGTGGCCGTCTGGTGGCCGTAGAGGAGCGTCGAGTACGGGAAGGCCAGGGTGCCCAGGGCGTAGGCCACGGTCAGGGCCGCCGCCGCCGGCGCGCCCAGGCCGATGCCCTGGAGGACGGCGAACAGGGCCACGGCGGCGAAGGCGGAGGGCAGGGAGACGGCCGTGACCTGGCAGAGCCACGACGCGACGCCCTGGAAGCGGTCCATCTCGCGCTGCTCGCCCTTCACCGCGTAGGCCACCGCGTAGGCGGGCAGCGAGAGCAGAGCGATGCCGGGCGCCTTGTCGCTGTACTCGTGGCCGCCGCGGCGCGAGCGGTCGCCCGTGTTCTCGGCGTAGGCGTCGATGCGCAGCGTCTGCCGCTCCACCACCGCCCGCACGAGGTCGAAGCGCGTGTTCGCGTTCCAGCTCCCCGCCTGGTAGAAGTACGCGTAGGAGCCGAGGGCGAGGGCGAAGAGCGCGGCGCGCGGGCCGCGCGCCCCCGTCATGCCTTCGTCCGCAGCAGCGGCTCCAGCACCGCCCACACCGTGTCCGCCATGCGCCGGTGGCCCTCCGCCGTGGGGTGGATGCCGTCGGGCTGGTTGAGGGCGGGCAGGCCGGCCACGCCCTCCAGCAGGAAGGGCACGAGCGCGACGTCGTTGCGCCGGGCCAGGTCGGGATAGACCTCGCGGAAGCGGCGCGCGTAGTCCGCGCCCATGTTGGAGGGAGCCTGCATGCCCACCAGCACCACGCGCGGAGGCCGGGGCCGCGCGCGCACCGCGTCCAGGATGGCCTGGATGTTGGCGCGGGTGGCGTCGGGCTCCTGCCCGCGCAGGGCGTCGTTGGCGCCCGTCTCCACCACCAGCACGTCCACCGGCTGCGCGAGCAGCCAGTCGATGCGGCTGCGCGCGCCCGCGGAGGTCTCCCCGCTCACCCCCGCGTTCACGACGCGGTGGGGCAGGCCGGCCTCCCCGATGCGGCGCTGGATGAGCGCGGGGTACGCGTGGTCCGGGTCCAGCCCCAGGCCCGCGGTCAGGCTGGTGCCGAGGAAGAGCACCACCGGCGCCGCGGGCGGCGGCGAGGGCGGAGGCGCGGCGGAGGGCGGCGCCTCGGGCCGGCCGCAGCCGGCCGCGGCCAGGGCGAGGGCGAGCAGGAGGGGGCCCCTCATGGGCCGCCCAGCATAGCAGCGGCCTCCGGTGCAAAACATTTGACGTCCCGGCACCGTATGCTGGTGCGGATGCTGAAAGCGGAGGAGCTGGGCCAGGCGTACTCCTCGGGCGGACAGGAGCTCGACGTCCTGCGCGACGTCAGCTTCGAGCTGGAAGCGGGCGCCTTCGCGGCCATCGTGGGGCCCTCCGGCAGCGGCAAGAGCACGCTGCTCGGACTGCTGGCGGGGCTGGACCGGCCGCGGCACGGCCGGGTGTGGCTGGACGGGCAGGACCTGGGCGCGCTGACGGAAGACCAGCGCGCGCGCGTGCGCGCGGAGAAGATCGGCTTCGTCTTCCAGTCGTTCCACCTCATCCCCACCCTCACCGCGCGCGAGAACGTGCAGGTGCCGCTGGAGCTGCGCGGCCTTCCCGCGCGCGAGCGCGCGGAGGAGCTGCTGGCCCGGGTGGGACTGGCCGGGCGCGCCCACCACTACCCCAGCCAGCTCTCGGGAGGCGAGCAGCAGCGCGTGGCCCTGGCGCGCGCCTTCTGCCACCGGCCGCGCATCCTCTTCGCCGACGAGCCCACCGGCAACCTCGACGCCGCCACCGGCGCCACCATCATCCAGCTCATGGCGGAGCTGAACCGGGAGTCGGGCACGACCCTGGTGCTGGTCACCCACGACAACGAGCTGGCGGGACGGGCCCGGCGCGTGATCCGCCTGCGCGACGGGCGCGTGGTGGCGGACAGCGCCCACCCGTCGCTGCGCGCCGTCCTGCCGTGAGCCTCCCCTTCGTGCTGCGCATGGCCGCGCGGGAGGGTCGCGCCTCCCTGCGGCGCCTGGGCGTGCTGGCGGGCGCGGTGGCGGCGGGCGTCGGCGCCCTGGTGGCCATCAACGGCTTCACGGAGAGCCTCCAGGCCTCCGTGCGCGCGCAGGCGCGCGCGCTGCTGGGCGCCGACCTCGCCTTCGGCAGCGCCTATCCCTTCAGCGACGCGGCACGGACGCGGCTGGCCGCGCTCCAGGAGGAGGGGGGCGGTGGCCGGCGCGCGCGGGTGGCGCGGTTCGCGGCCATGGCCTTCCTGCCCCGGAACTCGGCCACCCGGCTCAGCCAGGTGGTGGCCAGCGAGCCCGGCTACCCCTTCTACGGCACCATCCGCACGGACCCGCCCGGCCTCTGGGGTGCGCTGGGCCCGGAGGACGCGCTGCTCGATCCTGCGCTGCTCTCCGCGCTGGAGGCGCGGAGAGGCGACACCCTCGCCCTGGGCGAGGGGCGCTTCACCGTGCGCGGCGTGGTCACCGAGGTGCCGGGCGACGTGGCCCTGCGCTCGGCGCTGGGGCCGCGCATCTACGTGGCCTTCGCCGCCGTCGAGGGCACGAAGCTGCTCACCTTCGGCTCGCGCGCCCGCCACGAGGAGTACCTGCAGCTGGCCGACGCCGCGCAGGCGCCGCGCCTGGCCGCCCGCCATCGGGCGGCCCTGGCCGCGGAGCGGGTCTCGCTGCGCACCGTCTCCGAGGACCAGGAGTCGGTCAACGACGGCTACGGGAGGCTGGGGCAGTACCTGGGGCTGGTGGCGCTGGTGGCCCTGCTCCTGGGCGGCGTGGGCGTGGCCAGCGCGGTGCACGTGCTCATCAAGCGGCGCTGGGAGTCGATCGCGGTCCTGCGCTGCCTGGGCGCCGGGGCGCGGGAGGTGATGGCCGTCTACCTGCTGCAGGCGGGCGCGCTCGGCCTGCTGGGCGGCGTGGCCGGCGCCGCGGGCGGCGTGCTCCTGCAGATGGCGCTGCCGCAGGTGGTGGGCGAGTTCCTCCCCGTGGACGTGGACTTCGCCGTCTCCTGGCGCGCGGTGGCGCTGGGCGTGGCGCTGGGGCTCTGGGTGGCCCTCGTCTTCGCCCTGCTCCCGCTGCTGGCCGTGCGCCGCATCGCGCCCCTGGCCGCCCTGCGCCGGCCGTACGAGGAGGCCCCCGCGCGCGGCGACCGCGCGCGGCTCCTGGCCGGGGCCGCCCTCGTCGCCAGCGTGACGCTGCTGAGCGTGCAGCAGGCACCCTCCGTGGCCCAGGGCGTGGTCTTCGCGGCGGCGGTGGTGGCCGTCCTCGCCGTCTGCGCCCTGGCCGCGCGGGGGCTGGTCGCCCTCGTGCGGCGTTACGGGCCGCGGGGCGGACCGTACGTGTGGCGACAGGGCCTGGCCAACCTCCACCGGCCCGCCAACCAGACGGTGACGGTCGTGCTGGCCCTCGGCTTCGGCGTCTTCCTGCTGGAGACGGTCTTCGCGGTGCAGGGGAACCTCCTGCGCGACCTGCGCGTGGACGCGCGGCCCGACCGGCCCAACGTCGTCTTCTTCGACATCCAGCCGGAGCAGCGCGCACGGGTGGAGGGCGACGTGCGCGCGGCGGGCCACGCGCCGGAGCCCGCCGTCCCCATCGTGCCCATGCGCATCCACGCCCTGAAGGGCGTGCCCGCCTCTGCCTTCCTCGCCACCTCTGCGGGGCGGCGCGGGCCGGGGCCGGCGGGCCCGGGACCCGCCGCCTGGGCCGTGCGGCGCGAGTACCGCAGCACGTACCGCGACCTGGGCGTGTCCTCCGAGACCACGGTGGAGGGCCGCCTCTGGAGCCCGGGCGCCGGCCGCGGCATCGAGGGTCCGGTTCCCGTCTCCATCGAGGAGGACGTGGCGCGCGAGCTGGGCGTGGCCCTGGGCGACGCCATCACGTGGGACGTGCAGGGCCGCCTCCTCGAGAGCCGGGTCGTGCACGTGCGGCGCGTGGACTGGGGACGCTTCGAGCCCAACTTCTTCGTCGTGTTCCCGGAGGGCCCGCTCGACGGCGCCCCCCGGAGCTACGTCACCATGGCCCGCATCGGCGCGCCCGACGAGCGCACGCGGCTGTTCGCGAGCCTGGCGCGGGCCTTCCCCAACGTCACCGCCGTCGACCTCACCCAGGTCCAGCAGGCGGTGGAACGGGTGGTGTCGCGCATGGCCCTGGCCGTCCGCTTCATGGCCGCCTTCACGCTGCTGGCCGGGGGCGCCGTGCTGGTGGGCGCGGTGGCCGCCTCGCGTCACCAGCGCGTGCACGAGAGCGTGCTCCTGCGCACGCTGGGCGCCACGCGCGCGCAGGTCCTGCGCATCCTCCTGGCCGAGTACGCGGCCCTGGGGACCCTGGCCGGCCTGGCCGCGCTCGTCCTGGCCGCCTCCGCTTCGTGGGCGCTGGTGCGCTTCGTCTTCGAGTCGCCCTTCACCCTGCCCCTGCCGGGGCTGGCGGTCCTCAGCGCGGGGGCGGCGCTGGCCACGGTCGTGGTGGGCCTCCTGGGCAGCCGCGAGGTGCTCTCGCGTCCCCCCCTCGAAGTGCTCCGATCCGAATAGGGCAGCCGGGGGACGCGGGGATCGACGGCCGGGCCGGCCGGAGGCCCGGGCCCGCGCCCTATACTCAGGGGATGATGCGCCTCCGCGTCACGGCCGCCGTGGCCGTCGTCCTCCTGCCCGCCGTGGCCCGGGCCGACCGCACGCAGGTCTTCTCCATCCAGGCCGCCGACTGCGGGAGCTGCGGCGACGTGATCAAGGCCGAGCTGAAGAAGCTCGACGGCGTGAAGAAGGCCGACTTCGACAAGCAGAAGGCGGAGCTCAAGGTGAAGGTGAAGGACGGCGTCACCGACGAGCAGGTGCTGGCCGCCATCGGCCGCGCGGGACTGCGCGCGGTGGTGGGAGCGGGACAGGGCTCGTACGCCTCCGTGCCCGCGCCCGCGCCGGAGCTCGGCTTCGTCACCCTGAGCCACCAGGGCGAGGCCATCGGCCCGCTGGCGAAGCACCGCGTCCCCGGCAAGTGGACGGTGTTCGACGTCTACGCCGAGTGGTGCGCGCCGTGCCGGCTGGTGGACGCGCGGCTGCGCGAGCTGGCGGGCGCGCGCGCCGACCTGGCCGTGCGCAAGCTCAACGTGGTCAGCTTCGAGACCCCGCTGGCCCTGGAGCTGGGCGCCCAGTTCGAGTACCTGCCCTACATGGTCGTGTTCTCGCCCGAGGGCGAGCGCACCGACATCCACGGCGCCGACCTGGAGAAGCTCGACCGCACGCTCGCCGGCAGGTGAGCTCTCCGTTGGCCATCCCGGGGTTGGCGCGGTAGTCTCCCGGGCGGTGGACCGCGCCGCCTCCGCCTTCCGCGTCAATCCGCCGGCGGCCGACATCCCGCGCCTGTGCGCGGTGCTCAACGGCTTCGGGCGGCGGTACCACGTCGACGCCTACACCACCACCCTGTCCCTGAAGACGGTGGCCGTGGGCGCGGCCGTGTACCGGACGCCCCAGGGCGCCCACCGCATCGAGCCGGGGCAGGCCCTGGTGCTCAACCACGGCCAGCGCTACGCCCTCGACTTCGTGGACGACCGGCGCACGGAGACGCTGGCCGTGTTCTTCGCCCCGGGCTTCCTGGAGGGAGCCGCCGGCGCGCGCGCCCGCCTCGAGCGCCTTCTCGAGCGGCCCGACGCCCGGGGCGGGACGGCCTTCGTGGAGCGCGTCCTCCCGCAGGGGGCGCGCCTGGGAGGGCTGCTGGCGGGCCTGCGCGCCGGACTCGGCCGCAACGACCGCGACGGCTGGCTCGAGGACCGCTTCCACGACCTGGCGGACGCGCTGCTGGACCTGCGCGACGGGGCGCGCCGCGAGGAGGACGCCATGCCCGCACGACGGGCGGCCACGCGGGCCGAGCTCTATCGGCGGCTGCACCGGGCCCGCGACTACGCCGACGCCTGCCTGGCCGAGCCGTTGCGCGTGGCCGACCTGGCCGCGGTGGCGTGCCTGTCCCCCTTCCACTTCCAGCGTGCGTTCCGGGCCGCCTTCGGCGCCAGCCCCATGCGCTATCTCCAGCGGCGGCGGCTGGAAGCGGCGCGACGCCTGCTCGTCGAGACCGACCGTCCCGTCACCGAGGTCTGCGCCGCCGTGGGCTTCCAGAGCCTGGGCAGCTTCGGCTGGCTCTTCCGCCGGCACTTCGGCCTCTCTCCCCGCGACGCCCGCCGCGGCGGATAGAGCAGGATTCGAGAAGCGGCGGCCGCCCCCCGCGCCTACTCTCCGGGACGAGGAGGTTTCATGAGCGCAGACCGCCTGATCACGGCCGTGAAGGTCGGCGACGTGGAGACGGTGCGCCGGCTCCTGTCCGAGGACCCCAGCCTGGCGCGCGCGCGCGACGGCAGCGGGGCCTCGGCCCTGATGGTGGCCCTGTATCACGGCCGCACGGAGGCCGCCCGTCTCCTGGCCGACGCCAACCCCGAGCGCGACATCTTCGAGGCAGCGGCCCTGGGCGACGCGCGCCGAGTGGAGAGCCTGCTGGTGCGCGACCCCTCGCTCGCGCGCGCCACGGCCGGCGACGGCTTCGCCGCCCTGGGCCTGGCCGCGTTCTTCGGGCACCACGAGGCCGTCCGCGTGCTGCTGGCGCGCGGAGCCGACGTCAACTTCGTCACGCCGGGGAACGGCTACACCGCGCTCACGGCCGCCGTGAACCGGGGCGATGCGGCCGTCGTGCGGACGCTGCTCGACCACGGCGCCAACCCACGCCACCGCTACGGAGGCGGCTACAGCCCGCTCCACCAGGCCGCCGCCAGCGGCAATGCCGAGACCGTCGAGCTGCTCCTCGGGCGGGGAGGCGATGCCGGCGCGCGCATGGACGACGGTCGCACCCCCGCCGACCTGGCCCGCGAGAAGGGCCACGACGACGTGGCGGCCAGGCTGGAGTCGAAGAGCCCGTCCTAGCGCGCCCGCGACTGCCCTCGGCATCCGTCGGCCGCGTGGCGTCGGCGATAATCCCCGTGTGATGGCCTGGCCGAAGAGGCTCGACGCGATCCTGCTCCTCGTGCTGGCCGCCCTGCCGGCCTGCGGAGGCGGGAGCCCGGCGCAGCCGACCGCGGCGAATGCCAACACCATCCGGTTCGACGACCCCGCCGGCCAGCTCGGGAGCCACCAGCAGGGGATCCGCGAGATCCTGGAAGCAACCCTCGCGCGCGTGACGGAAGCGCTGCCGCTCACCGGGGTCACCATCACCGTGGCCGCCGATCCCGCCCGCGCCATCCCCGGCTACGGCGTGGGGGGCTTCACGTCCAACGGGCAGACGGTACGGCTCTCCATCGATCCCGCGTTCCTCGATCCCGCCCTGCTGCAGGCCCGGCTGCCTCCCCTGCTGGCCCACGAGCTCCACCACGCCCGGCGCTTCAGGGGGCCGGGCTACGGCCGCACGCTCCTGGAGGCCATGGTCTCCGAGGGGCTGGCCGACCATTTCTCCATCGAGCTCCTGGGGGCGCCCGTGCCTCCCTGGAGCGAGGCGTTCCCCCGGGAGGAGACGGCGCGGTTCTGGGAGCTCGCACGCCCGGAGCTCGACTCCACCGCCTATTCACATGAGCGCTGGTTCTTCGGGCCCAGCCCGCCCCTGCCGCGCTGGACCGCGTACACGCTCGGTTTCCGCCTGGTCGAGGACTACCAGGCCGCCCATCCCGGGGCCACCGCCGCGAACCTGGTGGACACGCCTGCCAGCGCCTTTCGGCCCGACTGACCCGCGACCCCGCCGGCCAGCCCCCGGCGAAGACGCGGCTCCGGGACGGTAGGATGGGGGGCCGGCCCGGGCCGTGAGCCGTTTTGCCGCGGTTCAGCGCATTCGGCGGGGACGGCCTGTCTTCCACGGGAGGGGTGCGGCCATGCGGGGATCCTTGGTCGGGGCGATGGCGGTCGCGGGGATGGCACTGCTGGCGCGGGCGGGGGATGCGGCGCCACCCAGGGCGGCACCGAAGAAGGAGGCGCCGAAGCAGGAGGCGCCCGCCCCCGGCATCTACATCGAGCAGCCTCTGCCTGGAGGGAAGCGCGACCTCCTCAAGGTCGCGCCCTCGACGCCGTCCCGGCAGGGGATGGCCGACCTCAAGAAGACGGTCGTCGCCGGCATGTTCACGGGCGGCCTCGGCGGCAAGCCCAAGATGTCCGTCTTCCTCGCGGGCCCGCACGCGGCCACGCGCTTCGCCGGCCCGCCCATGTTCCAGATCCACCTGGACCCCGCGGGCGCGGCGCCGGCCGGCGGTGCGGACTCCGCCGACCCGGCGGCCATGATGGCGATGATGGCGCAGCAGTCGTCGGGCGAGCTTCCGGCGGGCGCCCGCGCGGAGAGCTTCGTGCTCGCGCGCCTGGAGACCAAGGGCGAGGAGCGCGCGCTCAAGCTCACCATGGAGCGCAAGCCGGACAAGGGCGTGGCCTGCCGGATCTTCCAGGTGGGGCCCACGTCGTTCCGCGTGGTCCCCGAGCAGCCACTTCCCCCCGGCGAGTACGGCTTCTTCGCCGTCCCCGACAAGAGCGGCATGGGCGCCAGCGAGATGGTCTGGGACTTCGGCGTGGACGCGCCCTAGGCGCGCGGGGCCGTCAGGGCCCGGCCACCCCCCGCTTCGCCAGGTCCGCCGCCACGCGGTCGAGCGACGCTAGCGGACGACCAGCGCCGTGAAGGGAAACACGTAGGCCTGCAGGCAGACCACGAGGCCGACCAGGGCGGCCAGGGCCAGGCTGTGGAGGAAGACGTAGCGCAGGATGTCGCCCTCGTGGCCGTACCAGCGGGTGGCGGTGCTGGCCACCACGATGCTCTGCGCGTCGATCATCTTGCCCATCACGCCGCCGGAGCTGTTGGCGGCCGCCATGAGGGTGGGGCTCAGGCCGAGCTGCTCCGCGGTGATGCGCTGGAGGCTGCCGAAGAGCACGTTGGAGGACGTGTCGGAGCCGGTGAGGGCCACCCCCAGCCAGCCCAGCAGCGTGCCGAAGAACGGGTAGAGCACGCCCGTGCCGGCGAAGGCCAGACCCAGCGTCGCGTCGAGCCCCGAGTACCGGGTGGTGAAGCCCAGGGCCATCATGGCGGCGATGGTCAGGAGGGAGTGGCGCACCAGCTTGAGGGTGCCCCAGTAGCTCCGGGCCAGGGCCCGCGGGCGGTAGCCCATGGCCACGCCGGCCAGCAGCGCGGCCAGCAGGATGCCGCTCCCGGTGGCGGAGAGCCAGTTGAGGCCGAAGACGGCCGGCTCCGCCGCCGGCGCCGCCACCACGGGCGGCACCCGCTGCACCAGCCCGTGCAGCGTGGGCACCGGCACCCGGACCACGGAGACGCCGTCGAGGAACGCCCTCGTCTGCGGCAGGCCCCAGACGAACACGACGACGCTCAGGATGATCCACGGGACCCAGGCGCGCAGGACCGCGCTCCGCGAGTGCCCGTGGTCCGGCGCGGGGGCCGGCGCCTGCTCCTCGCCGTCCAGGCCCCAGCGCTGGCGCGGCTGCCAGAAGCGGAGGAACAGCGCGACCGCTCCCATCGAGACCACCGAGGCCACCACGTCGACCAGCCACGGCCCGTGCAGGTTGGAGACCAGGTACTGGGGCACGGCGAAGGACACCCCCGCCACCAGCACCGCGGGCCACACCCCCCGCGTGCCCCGCACGCCCGCGAAGGCGCACACCAGCCAGAACGGCACGATGACGGAGAAGATCGGGAGCTGGCGGCCCACCATCGCGCTGAGGTCGTGGAGGGGAAGACCGGTCACGCTGTGGAGGGCCACGATGGGCGTGCCCAGCGCGCCGTAGGCGACGGGCGCGGTGTTGGCGATGAGCGAGAGTCCGGAGGCCAGCAGCGGCGGGAACCCGAGGCCGATCAGGATGGCCCCCGTCACCGCCACCGGCGTCCCGAAGCCCGACGCGCCCTCGAAGAAGGCGCCGAAGCAGAAGGCCACCAGCAGGAGCTGGAGGCGGCGGTCGCGGGTGATGGAGGTGATGCTCTCGCGCAGGATGGTGAACAGTCCCCGCTCCTGGGTGAGCTGGTAGAGGAAGATGACGTTCAGGATGATCCAGCCGATGGGCAGCAGGCCGTAGGCCGCCCCGAAGGCGGCGCTGGCCAGGGCCATGCGCGCCGGCATGCCGAAGGCGAGCACGGCCACGGCCAGCGCGACGGCCAGGCCCAGCAGGGCCGCGACGTGGGCCCGCAGGCGCAGGAAGGCCAGGGCCCCCAGCAGCACCACCACGGGCAGCGCGGCCAGCGCGGTGGAGAGCGCGGGGCTGCCCAGCGGGTCGTAGGCCTGGGGCCACATCCGTGCGGCCCGCGGGCCGACTAGGCCGGCGGCGGCCGGCGCAGCCGGCCCACGTCGAGCAGCAGCGCGACCAGCACGATGGCGGCCTGGGTCACGGCCGTGCCAATGCCCAGGGTGTAGCCGAGCATGGGCACGCGCAGCGCGGTGAGCACGAGGAACAGCAGCGCCGCGCCGCCCAGCGCCCACCACGCCCACACCTCGCCCCGCCGGTAGGGGATGAGCACGATGCAGAGGAAGAGCGCGGCGTAGCTCGCGGCGTAGGCGGAGGCCGTTCCCCGGCGCCCCTTGAGCGCGGTGGCCACGTCCTCCCGCCAGGCGCGCACGTCCTCGATGGTGGTGCCGCCGGGGACGATCTGGTCCTCGGTGCCGCGGTAGGCGGTGGCCAGGGAGGCGAGGCTTCCGAGCAGCGTCAGGGCGCCCACCAGGGCCAGGAGTATCCAGCTTGCTTTATGCATGGCGGTGATCTTATTGCTGCCAGAAGTATTGCGCGCGCTTGCGGGCCCGGGGCCACAGCTCGTCCATGGTGGCGGCGTCGTAGATGCGCCCGCCCAGGACCGTGTAGCGGACCTTCTCGCTCTGGCGGATGTCGCGCAGCGGGTCACCCTCCACCACGATGAGGTCGGCCAGCTTCCCCGGCTCCAGCGAGCCGAGGTCCCGGTCGAGGCCCAGGTAGCGGGCGCCGCTGAGGGTGCCCGCGCGCAGCGCCTCGTGCGGGGTCATCCCGCCCTGCACGAACATCCACAGCTCCCAGTGCGCGGCCAGGCCCTCGCGCTGGCCGTGCGCGCCGAGCTGGACGCTCACCCCCGCGTCCAGGAGGGCCTTGGCCGTGCGCGCCACCTCCAGGTGGTTGAAGTCGTCTTCCTCCGCCATCACCCGGCGCCGCGCGCGCGGCTGCAGGACGAAGGGCGGCACGAAGGCACGCAGGCGCGGGTGGTCCCAGACCCGGGTGTGCTGGTACCAGTAGTTCTCCCCCCAGAGGCCGCCGTACCCCACCACGATGGTGGGCGTGTACCCGCTGGCGCTCTTGGGCCAGAGCGCGAGCACGTCCGCGTACACGCGCGGCACGGGGATGGCGTGCTCGATCCCGGTGTGCCCGTCGAGCACCATGCTCATGTTGTGCTGGAAGAGGGAGCCGCCCTCCGGCACCACCAGCATCCCCAGCTCGCGCGCGGCGGTGATGATCTGCTGGCGCTGCTCGCGCCGCGGCTGGTTGTAGCTCTTCACGCTGAAGGCGCCCACCGCCTTCATGCGCCGCAGGTGGGCCCGCGCGTCGTCCAGGGAGTCCACGTCGGCGCGGAAGTCGCCGGAGGCGCCGTAGAGGATGGTGCCGGTGGAGAAGGTGCGGGGGGCGGTGATCAGCCCCGCGCGCGCCATCTCCGCGGCGGCGAAGATCTCGCTGGTGTCGTTGGAGGGGTCGTGGATGGTGGTGACGCCGAAGGCGAGGGAGGCGTCGTCCACCCAGTTGCGCTCGGGCACCACCTCGTCCTCGCCCTTCCCCCCGTGCCAGTGGACGTCGATCAGCCCCGGCAGCACGGTGTGGCCGGCGGCATCCACCACGTGCGCGCCCGGGGGGACCGCGACCTCTCCCCGCCGGCCCACCGCCCTGATGCGGCCGTTCTCCGACAGCACCACCCCGTCCTCGATGACCTCGTCGCCGCGCATGGTCACCACCCGGCCGCCCACCACGGCCAGGGTGCCCGCCGCCACCGCCGACCGCGCCTCGAAGGAGACGTTGCGGCCGGCGGCGGGCGCCTCCGGCAGCTTCTCGGGAGCGCCGGGCGCGAAGAGGAAGGCCTCGCGCAGCTCGCGCCGGAACAGCTCGGGGCCCAGCGACCAGTAGAGGCTGCCCCCGTCCCCCGCCCAGTGCAGCCACTCGCCCGCGTCCTTCGACACGCGGGTGATGGGCACGGCCTTGGTCTTGGAGCCGATGTCCTGCCTCTTGCCGGTGCGGGTGAAGGGCGCCACGTAGGCGTTGAAGCCCTCGCGCAGGGCCACCCAGCGCTCGTCGGGGGAGACGCGGAACTCCGTGGCCGTCTCGCTCAGCAGGTGCGCGTGCTCGTCGCTTCCGTCCAGCTCCACGCTCACCAGCGCGCGCTTGTCCTCCTCCTCCGGCCGGAGGAAATAGACGCGGTCGCTCCTGGCCCCGAAGTGGGGCAGGAAGCCGCGCCGTGCCACCAGCGCGGAGGTCCCGCCTCCCGCCGCCACCTGGTACAGGCCCGGGTCCTCCGACCACAGCGGGCTGGTGAGGAAGCCGCCGCCGCCCCGGCGGTAGACGAGGCGCGTGCCGTCCGGCGAGAAGGCGGGCTCGGCGTAGTGGCCCGGCCGGTCGGTGACCACCCGGGACGCCCCGCCCGCCGCGGGCACCACGCGCACGCTGCCCAGCTTCTCGTCGTCCCAGGTCACGTAGGCGATGCTGCGCCCGTCGCGCGACCACGCGGGCGCCATCTCCAGGTGGTCCTCCTGCGCCGTGAGCCGGCGCGGCGTGCCCTCGGGCAGCGGCCGCAGCCACAGCTTGCCCAGCGCCTCGTAGGCCACGGCGTCCCCGCGCGGCGACACCTGGGCCCCCCGCAGCATGCGCACCGTCCACCGCGCCGGCTCGGCCTCCACCGGGAAGCGCACGGCCTCCGCCACCCGGTGCGTCGCGCGCACGTGGAAGGGGATCACGGCGGCGGTGCCCGCCTCCACGTCCACGCGCTGGATCCGTCCCCCCGCCCACAGGACGACGGCGCGCCCGTCCGGGGTCCAGGCCATGGCCGGGTAGACGCCGTGAATGGCCCAGGTCTCCTGCATGTCGCGCTCGAGGCCGTCCCACACCCGCCGCTCGCGGCCGGAGTCCAGGTCCTTGACGAAGAGGACGGACCGCGTCCCCACGCGGCGCACGAAGGCCAGGCGCTTCCCGTCGCGCGAGGGCGTGGGCCGCACGGCGCCCCCCGCCCCCTGAACGTAGGCGACGGTCTCGCCGCTGTCGCGGTCCAGCCGCTGGATCGTGTAGATCTGGGCGTGCGGGTTCTTGTTGTACTCGAACACGGGGCCGGGGGTGGTGTCCTGGCTGAAGTAGATGTAGCGCCCGTCGGGCGAGAAGGCGGGCTCACCCAGGTCCTTCTGGTCGTTCGGGCGCTTGGTGACCTGGAAGCCTTCCCCTCCGCTGCGGTGGTAGACCCAGATCTCCCCCGCCCCCAGCGACCGCCGCGACGTGAAGTGCTTGCGCGCGGCGATGAAGTCGCCGTCCGGCGACCAGGCCGGGCTGTTCAGCAGCCGGTAGCTCTCCTTGGTCACCTGCTCCGGCTTGCCGCCGTCGCGCTGCATGACCCACACGTTGTCGCCGCCCGCGCGGTCGGAGGTGAAGGCGATGCGCGTCCCGTCCGGGCTGTAGCGGGGCTGCATGTCCCAGGCGTGCCCGCTGGTCAGCGCGCGCGCCTCGCCCCCCGCCATGGGCACCACGTAGATGTCGCCCAGCAGGTCGAAGACCACGTCCTTGCCGTCGGGGCTGACGTCCACGCTGAGCCACGTCCCCTCCGTGACGTCCACGGTGACCTCGCGCGCGGGACCGGGCGGCTGGCCCACGTCCCACTTGGGCGAGGGGGAGGGAGAGGGGCCCGGCGACGGCGGGGGCGAGGCCACGGGCGTCTGGCTCGAGGCCAGGGCGGCGGCCAGGGCGAGGGGCGCGCAAGCGGCGACCGTCATCTTCATGGACGTGGACCTCCGGGGCGCGGAATTCTAACGGGTCAGGGCGCGGGCGCGTCCCGCAGCGTCACCGCGGTGATCTCGACGCGCTCGTTGGGCTTGTCTCCGGTGACGGGGGTGGCGCCGATGGCGTCGACCACGTCCATGCCCGAGACCACCTCGCCGAAGATCGTGTACTGGCCCAGGAGCGACGGCTGCTCGGTGAGCACCACGAAGAACTGGCTGCCCCCGCTGTCCCTGCTGGACGGGCGGCGCGCCGCCGCCACCACGCCGCGGGCGAACGGGCGGTCGGAGAACTCCGCCTTCAGGAGCCCGAGCCCGCCCGTGCCGTAGCGCGCCACGTTCCCGGGGTCCTTGGTGAGGGGATCCCCCCCCTGCACGATGCCGCCGGGGATGATGCGGTGGAAGGCGGTGCCGTCGAAGCCCCTGGCCCGGGCCGTCTTCACGAAGTGGGCGACGTGGCCCGGGGCCAGGTCCGGCCACAGGCGGATGACGAAGGTGCCCTTGGAGGTCTCCACCACCGCCTCCGCGGGCGCCGCGGGAGCGGCGGGCGCGAGCAGGGCCAGGGCCAGCATCGT
>DATBIO010000135.1:0-6830 GCA_036556965.1 Vicinamibacteria bacterium | reverse complement strand
CACCAGGGAGGCCTCGCCCGCGATCACGCGGATGCTCCCCGGCTTGACGGAGTTGCCGGTGAACTCGAAGCGCCAGGTGCCCGGCTTGCCGGAGGCGTTGACGAGCGTGGCCTCCACGCGGTTCTCGCCCTTGACCGACGGGGTCACCGCGTAGGCCCGGCCCTCGCCGGGAGCCACGCTCGCGGTGCCGTTCATGACGATCTGGCCGCGCCCACCCGGCACGCGGAGGTCGCTCGTCCAGACCACACGGCGGTCGGCGCCGTTCTGGCGTCCGCGCGGCTTGGCCCCGGTCCGACCCTTGGCCTTGCCGCGCTCGAACTTGAAGTTGGCCCGGGCGAAGTCACAGGAGAAGAAGCTCTCGTCCACGATCACGGGGAGCGAATCCGTGGCCGAGTTCTCGCACCGGTCGGTGGCCTCGGCGCTGACCACGAAGCAGCGCTGGCGGCCGTACTGCTGGAGGCAGGTAGGCGTGGCGAAGGTCACCGAGCCGCTGAAGTCGGCGAAGGCCTGGGCCACGTCGTCGGAGGCTCGGCCGCCTCCCGCACCCGGGGCATGGCCTCGGGACTGGATGGCGGGCCCGTTGCCGCCGCACTGCCCGAAGTTTGGGTCCTCGACCGCGCTGAAGGCAACGTCCTGGATGCCGCTCGCGTCGTCCGCGTCGGCGGTGACGGTCACCGTAGTCGTGACGTCCTGGCACTCGATGCAGAGGAAGCCGAAGACCGGGACGGCGGGCGTGATGTCGGTGATCAGCACGCTGGGAGCGGACTTGTCATCCACGCAGGGGTCGCCACGGCGCACGGTGATGATCTGGCGGCAGTCGGCGAACTGGCCGGGGCGCGGGGCGAGGGGATCCTGGCCGGGAGGGCTCATGACGCGCACCACGGCCGAGTACTGGATGAACTGCTGGCCGGCCGGCGGCTCGTCGGTGTAGGTGAAGCTCGGGTTCTGGTCGCTCACCCGCGGGGACCCGGGCTCGCCGAACACCCAGTCGAACTGGTACTGGCCCGTGCCCCCGCTCGGCGTGGCCGTGAAGTCCACGGCCAGCGGCGCGGTGCCGTCGCGGGGACGCGCGGTGCAGGTGACGCTCACGCCCGTGGGGGGCGCGGTGGGCGGCACGGTGGGCGGCGCGGTGGGAGGCGGCTGGGTCACGGGAGGATTCGTGGGAGCGGGCTCGTCGTCCCCACCGGCGGCCAGGGCGACGCCGCCCGCGGCCGCGCCCACGCCCACGATGGCCAGGGGCACGATGGGGATGGCCGCCCCCGCGATGAACTGCGCCGGGAAGTTGCCGGGCGACGCCTTGGCGGCCAGCACCGGCCGCTTCTTGCACTCCTCGATCTTGCGCACGGGGCGGGCCTGGTACTCCTGCGTCTGGCCCACCCCGGCGTCCACCGTGTCCACCCCCACGTAGTACCGGACCATGGGCACGGGGTCCTGGTCGAGCACGTTCTTCTTGAGCTTGGGCAGGCCCGCCGTCCAGACGCCGCCTGCCCCCTGCTGCATGGTGACGTAGAAGACCTTGGTCAGGGGATTGGCGGGAGGCTCCAGGCTGAAGTAGACGTTGGCGCGCGCGATGGCCGTGCCCTCGGGGACCTGGATCCTCGCCTCCACGTACTCGCCCACCGGGTAGCACTCGATGGTGGGGTCGTGCGTGAAGGGAACGCCCTGGGCCGCCTGCGCGGAGACGCCGGCTGAGGCGAAGGTGGCGGTGATCCCGGCCAGCAACGCGCGCTTCATCAAGTTCGCTCCTCCTGGCGCCGGCTCCGGGCCGGCGCCTGCTCGCAGGCTGACGACGCTGTTCGACGGACGATGCCCGGGGACAGGACGGCGGAGGGAAAGCGGCGCAAGGGTAACCGAGGTGCCGTCCCCGGTCAACGCCGCACCGCCTGACGCCGGGCCCGCTTTGCCCCAGAATCGGCGCGCAATGGCGGCGCCGCAGCGGGGGAGTGAACGCCTGGCCTGGGCCCTCTTCGTCGCCGCCCTGGCCGCCGCCCGCGTCCTGGCCTGCCCGCGCGTGCCCGACGGGCACGACGCGCTGTACTTCGTGCGGGCGCTCGACCGCTTCTCGGTGCACGACGCCAGCCCGCACTGGCCCGGCTATCCCGTGTACGTGCTGGCCGGCCGCGCGCTGCGCCGCGCGGTGGGCGACGGGGCCTGGGCCCTGCACCTCGTCTCGGTGGCGGCCTCGGTGGCGGCGCTGGCTCCGCTGACCGACCTCGCGCGGCGCTGGGCGGCGCGGCTTCCGCTGTCCCCTCCCGCGCCCGCGCGCGCCGCGTGGCTGGCCGCGGTGGCCTGGGCCGTCGTCCCCTACACGTGGCTGACGGGCAGCCAGATCCTCAGCGACCCGCTGGGCCTGCTCCTCGCCCTCTCCGTGCTGGCGGCCTGCGACCGCCTGGCGGAGCGGCCGTCGCCGGCGACGCTGGCCGCCGCCTGGCTGGGCGCGGGCCTGCTCCTCGGCGTGCGCCTGGCCTACGCCGGCCTGCTGGTCCCGCTGGCCTGGGTCACGTGGCGGGTCGTGCGCGCCGGGGGACCCCGCGCGGCCGCAGTCGCCGCCGGCGGGCTCGCGGCGGGCGCGGCGCCGTGGCTGTGCTGGCAGCTCGCGGTGGACGCGGGGGGCCTCCTGCGCGGCGCGCCCCGCACGCTGGCCGGCCACTTCCAGGCCTGGGGCGGCACCGCCTACACGGACCGGGACCTCGTGGGCCGCCTGGAGGTCGTGGTGCGCGGCTGGGTCCTGGACGGCCTGGGCCTGTGGGCCCAGAGCGTCGAATGGCGGGGCCTGGCCTTCGCCGTTCCCTTCCTCCTCCTCGCGGGCGCCGGCCTGGCGCGCCTGCGCCGCGCGCCGCGGGACACGCGCGTCCTCTTCCTGCTCTGGGCGGTACCCTATGCCGCCTCCGCCTTCCTGGTGCTGGACGCGGCCCAGCCCCGTTACGGCCTGCCGCTGGCCGCCGTGGCCTGCGTCGTCGTGGGCCTGGGCGTCCCCCGCGGCCGCGTGCCGGCGCTGGCGACGGGCGTCCTGCTCGCCGGGGGCGGGTTGGCGGTCAGCGTTCCCCTCGCCCTGTCCCACCGCGAGGGCCCGCCCGGCCTGCGGCTGGTGCGCCGGGTGCTCGCGGACGGCGGGCGCGTGGCCCTGCTGCACGACGCCGGCCCGTCCGTCTCCGCGTTCCTGCTCCTGCCCGAGGCGGCGCGCGTCGAATGGGCGGCGGTGTCGGCGGAGACGGCCACCGCGCGCGCCCGCGCGCTGCGGGAGGCCGGCCACGAGGTGTACTCGACGGTCACCCCCCAGGACGCGCCGGAGGACTGGCGGCCCTTGGCCCGCTTCTGCGGCCGCCCCGCCCTGGTGGCCGACGAGGAGGACGACCTCTGGCTCTTCCGCTACGCGCCGGGGGCGCCGCCCGCCCCGCCTCCGCCCTGCTCCTGAGTCAGAGCTTCAGCCAGCACCACTCCTTGGAGTAGGGCACGCGGCTCATGCGGTAGCCCGACTTCACGCCCACCACCACGGTGTCGCTCCAGTTGAAGCCGCAGCCCTTCTCGGGGTCGTAGAGCCCGGGCTCCTCGGAGAAGCACATGTTGCGGCGCAGCATGGTGTGGTCGCCCAGGGCGATGTAGGGGGACTGGTGCCCCTCCACCCCCGCCCCGTGCGCGGGCCGGTGGTAGACGTACTTCTGCACGCCCTGCGCGACCTGGTACTTGTGGATCTGGTAGGCCACCGACGAGCAGGTCACTCCTTCCACGGACAGCTCGACCTGCATGTCGCAGCAGCGTTGGCTGACCTCCCACAGCTTGCGCATGTGGGGGTCGAAGCCGCCGGCGCCGTCCGCGATGATGTAGGCCCGGTAGTTCTCGTGGCCGTAGCCGCCGATGCGCGCCCCCCCCGCCACCTGCAGGGCCATGCCCTTGCCGATGCGGTTGTAGTAGGGCTGGTTGGGGTGGGGATAGGCGGTGACCGCCCCCGCGCGCACGCCGATGCCGACGGAGCTGGCCACGCCGTGGTGGGCCTTGCCCCCGGCCAGGTCGAGGTCGGACCAGAGCAGGTCGTTGACCCACAGCTCGGTGGCCACCGCCACCTCGTAGTCGGTGACGTCGGTGCCGTGGGTCAGGATGTAGTCGCGGGCGAAGCCGTGGGCGCGGTCGAAGTAGACGTAGGCGCGCCGCCACAGCGCCAGCTCCTCCGGGGTCTTCACCTGCCGCATCTTCAGCACCACGTCGGCCACGTTCACCCACTCCACGCCGGGCAGGACCTTCTTGGCCTTCTCCAGCTCCGAGGGGTACAGCTCGCCGTCGATGCCGATGCGCGTGCCCTGCACCTTGTGCTGGCGGACGCCCTCCAGCATGAAGGTGAAGAGGTCCACCGTCTCGCCCATCTGCACCTTGCCCTCGTGGGGGAAGGCGCCCTCGCCGTGCAGGTAGTCGAAGTACATGCGGCCCCCGCCGAACCACCAGGAGGTCACGAGGTCGCGGTCGAGGGACGGGTAGAGGAACCAGGGGTCGGCGTCGTCGCGGTTCATGAAGCAGGCCTGCGGCCGCTCGGTGGTGGTGTGCCAGTAGCCGGTCAGGTAGATGATGTTCAGGGGCTGGCGCACCAGGAAGGCGGCCACGTCGCGCTCGGCCAATTGGTCCTTGAAGCGCTGGACGGCGGCCTTGTTCCACTCCAGCGGGAGCCGGTCCGCCTTCGCCGGCTCCGGAGGCCCCTCCTCGCCCGGAGCCGGCTTCAGGAAGAGGGCCTCGCTGCGGCCGCTGGCCTGCGCCTTGAGCGCGCCCGTCAGGCCCCCGCGCGGCGAGGACTGCTGCGCCGCCACCTTGTCCACGCGCGCCAGGAACCCCCCGCCCAGCGCGGCGTAGCCCGTCTGCCGAAGCCAACGGCGCCGTGATTCACGCATTCAGCCTCCCTTTGCCCCGGACTCCTACCACAGACCGTCCCGCCGCGCTGCGGCCCGAGGTTCGAGGCATCATTGCGCGTGCCCGACGACCGGCCGGCCGCCACCCGCGCCTCGCCGCGCGTGCTCCTGGTCCTCGCCGCCATCGTGCTGGCCGGGACCGGCCTCAGGGTCTACCGCCTGGGCGCGGAGAGCTTCTGGATCGACGAGTTCCACAGCCTGGCCGCCACCAGCGGGCGGGGCACCAGGGAGCTGGCCCTGACCCGCGGCGTGGTCCTCCGGAGCCCACCCTCGCCCATTGCCCTCCGGCCGCGCACGAGCCTCTGGGACGTCCCCACGGCGGCCATCGGCAACCCGCACCCGCCGCTGTTCTTCATGGTGCTGCGAGCCTGGCGCGTGGCGTTCGGCGACGGGGAGACGGCGGTGCGGCTGCTGCCCGTCCTGGCCTCCGTGGCCGCCATCCTCGTCCTCTTCGATGCCGTCCTGCTCCTGCACGGCGCCCCCGCCGCGCTGTGGGCCGCCGCCCTCATGGCCGCCGCGCCGATGCAGGTCTTCTACGCCCGCGAGGCGCGCGGGTACTCGCTGGCCCTCGCCCTCGCGCTCATCGCGCTGGCGGCGCTGGCGCGCATCCGGCTGCGCGGCCCCCGCCTCCACCTCGTCGTGCTCCTGGGCGTGACCGTGCTCCTGAGCGCCCTCGTGCACTACTTCGCGATCGGCGTCCTCGCCGGGCTCGGCGCCTGCGCCGCGTCCTCCCTGCGCGCCGCGGCCCGCCGCCGGGCCCTGGCCGCCTTCGTGATCGCGGGCGCCCTGTTCCTGGCCGCCTGGGGGCCCTTCTTCTGGAACATGCATCGCCGGTCCGCGCGCGGCTGGGTCGGCTTCCGGGAGCCGGCCGCCGGCCTGCCCGGCCGCAGCGCGCTGCGCGTGGCGAGCGCGCCCTGGCACCACCTGACCGCCTCCGAGCGTCACGCGAGGCCGGCGTGGCCGTTCGCGGCGGCGGCCGTCGTGCTGGTGGGCGTGTCCCTCCGGGCGCGGCGCGACGCCCTTCCGTGGGTGCTCTGGTTCGCGGGGGCCATGGGCCTCCTCGCCGCGCAGGACATGGTCAACGCCACCCACCAGACCTCGGTGGTGCGCTTCATCTACTTTGCGAGCCCGGCCACCTGCGCGCTGGTGGCCCTGGCCCCGCGCGCGCTCGGGCGCCGCGCCGGCCACCTGCTGCCGGCGGCGGGCCTCCTCGTGGCCCTCTGGCACGTGCCCGGCGTGTACAGGCTCCGGAACCCGCCCTGGCGCGAGATGGCGCGCGCGGTGGACGAGTGCCTGGCCGACGCCGACGTGCTCGTGCTCTACGCCACTCCGGACGGGATCACGAACGCGTTCCGGAGCCTCTCCCACTACGGCCACCTGGGCGGCAACGCGGTGCTCTCGCTCTCGGACCGCCTGTCCCCGGCGGCGGCCGCCCACCTTGCGCGGAGCCCGGCCGTGTGCCTGGTCACCGGCGCGCCGCCCGCGGCCCGGCTCACCGCCCTGTTCCCCGTCGCCACCCGGCGCTGGGTCGCGCCCCGCAAGGCGTCGCTGTGGCGCCTGGAGCGCGGGCCCTCTTGAGCCGCTCCCAGGCCGCCATCCTCGCGGCCCTGCTCGTCCTCGCCGCCGCGCTGCGCGTGCACCGGCTCGATGAGCAGAGCCTGTGGACCGACGAGTTCCACAGCCTGTTCGCCGCAACCGGGCGGAGCACGACGGAAGCGGAGCGCCCCTGCGGCATTGTGCTCACCCTCACGGGGCCGCCCTCCACCAGCCTGGAGGGCGCACCGCCGTGGTGGCGCATCTGGGGCGCGCCGAACGGCAACCCGCACGGCAACCCGCATCCGCCCCTTTATTTCCTGGCCCTGCGCGCGTGGCGCGTATTGTTCGGCGACGGGGACGCCGCCCTCCGCTCGCTGTCGGTGGCGGCCTCGCTCGTCGCGC
>DATBIO010000134.1:0-2760 GCA_036556965.1 Vicinamibacteria bacterium | reverse complement strand
ACCATCGTGCTCTTCACCCAGGCCGGGCTCGTCCGCCAGGGCGGCTTTCCCCTGGACCTGAGCGCCCTGCTCTCGGTGGAGGGCGTCGACAACTTCCAGGAGCAGTACTCCCCGCGCCTGGGGCTGCTGGTCTCGCGGCGGTTCGGCGACCGCGCGGCCCTCTACGCCCTCCCGTCCTGGGTGGGCAACACCCGCCTCCTGGAGGGCGAGGGCGACGACCACACCTTCCTGCTGGGCCTCGGCGCGCGCCTGCGCGTGTTCGGGGCGGTGTCGCTGACGGGCGAGGTGCACCCGCGCCTGGGCGGCTTCTCGGGCGGACCCAACGCGGGCATGGCCGCCGCCTTCGGGATCGAGCGGCGCGTGGGCGCGCACAGCTTCCAGGTCAACTTCGTCGACGACCTGGGCAGCACGCCCGCCCAGCTCGCGCGCGGGCGGCGCAGCGACGAGTGGTACGTGGGCTTCAACATCTCA
This sequence comes from Vicinamibacteria bacterium, assembly GCA_036556965.1. Lineage (GTDB taxonomy): Bacteria > Acidobacteriota > Vicinamibacteria > Fen-336 > Fen-336 > DATBIO01. The sequence goes on along the minus strand of DATBIO010000134.1, from coordinate 2,289 downwards.
CGCAAGTTCTATTGAGGAAGGCATGGGAGACATGAACCGTCGGGAGTTCACGGCGCAAGCGGTGCTGGCGCTGCTGAGCGGCGTCACCATCACCATCAGCGGCTGCGGGGGCGGCAACGGGGGCGGCGGGCCCGCGAACCCCACCCCGCCCCTGGGCCCCGGCGACGAGGCGGGCTCCATCTCCGGCAACCACGGCCACACCGCCGTGGTCACCGCGGCCGAGATCATGGCCGGGAACTCGGTGTCCCTCGACATCCAGGGCGCGGGCGACCACAACCACCGCCTCTCGCTCACCGCCACCGAGGTGACGCAGATCGGGGCCGGCCAGCGGGTCAGCAAGACCACCAGCCTGACGGACAGCCATACCCACGAGGTCACTTTCAATTGAGGAGGACGTGATGACGGAGATCAGTCGTCGGGACTTCAACCTCCGCTCGGCCCTGGCCCTGCTGAGCGGGGTGACGATCACGGTCAGCGGCTGCGGGGGGTCGGGCGGAGGCGGCAACCCCAACGGGAACACGGGGGTCGGCTCCACCGGCAACGAGGAGGCCGTCATCAGCGGCAACCACGGCCACCGCGCCGTCATCACCAGCGCCCAGATGCAGGGCACGGGGCCGCTGACCCTCGACATACGGGGCACCGCCGACCATCCCCAGATCGTGGAGCTGTCCGCCGGCGACCTGACCGCGATCCGGGGCGGCAGCCAGGTGTCGAAGAACTCGACGGCCGGGCCCGACGGGCACAGCCACGTGGTCACCTTCAACAACGACGGCGCCCCGCCCCCGAACTACTGAAGCCCCGGCCGCGCCTACAATCGGGGCGGAGTCGTCTGGTGGGTGCGGGGATGACGCGCAGGCGGTTCCTGGGGACCTCCCTGGGGGCCGCCGCGGCCTGGCCCCTCGCCCGCGCCGCCGCCGCCCTCCCCCGCCGCGCCCTCCCGCTCTTTCCCGACCCGCGCATCGGCTGGCGCGGCGAGTCGTCGCTGGCCGCCTCCCTGCGCGCGGGCTGGGTCCCCCGCGCGTCTCCCGCCGCGGCGCCGCGCCCGGCCGAGCGCAGCCTGGCCCAGCGCTTCCCGGACGCGCCGCGCCACTTCGTCTTCGAGTACTACCCCTGGTACGGCGAGGGCTACCGGCACTGGGACCAGTGGGACCGCGTGCCCCCGCACGACATCGCGGCCAACCACGTGCCCGCCCTCGGCCCCTACGACTCGCTCTCCTTCGCCGTCCTCGAGCAGCACGCGCGCTGGATCCTGGAGGCGGGCGCGGGGGCCGTGAACCTGAGCTGGTGGGGACCGGGCAGCTACGAGGACCAGGCGGTGGGCCGGGTCATGGACGTCATGCACGCCCACGGGATCAAGGTCACCTTCCACCTCGAGCCCTACCGCAACGACCGCAGCCGCTACTACGTGGACGACGTCCTCTACCTGCTGCGCGCCTACGGGGAGCGGCGGCGCTTCGACGCCTTCCTCCTCCTCGCCGACGAGGACGGCGTGGCCTCTCCCGTGCTGAAGAGCTTCCGCACCATCCTGCCCCCGGAGGTGGAGGACTGCCTGGGCGTGCGCTACCCCGTGCCCGACTACACGGAGGACTCCTTCTGGGCCCGCGAGCTGGAGCGGCTGCGCCTCGTCCTGCGCGCCGACTTCCCCCGCCTCCGCCTGCTCGCCGACACCCTGAACCTGCCCCACGCCGTGGCGGGCGGCTTCGACGGGGTGGCCGTGTACGACAACTTCGTCCCCCCCGGCGACTACCGCGGCTACGCGGCGGAGGCCTCGCGCCTCGGCCTCCTCTACTCCTTCAACGCCAACCCCGGCTTCGACACCATCGAGCCGCGCGACGTGGGGAACGACCCCTGCTACGCGCCCACGCCCTTCGCCCCCCCCGCGGAGGGGCTGGAGTGGCGCACGGAGCAGGGGCGCGCGCGCGCGGCGGCCCTCGCCCGCTCCCGCATCACGGAGTCCCTGCTGGCCACGGTGTCCGTGCAGAGCGACCTCGCCCTGGGCAACGCGGCCCGCGGCTTCTTCCTCGTCTACCTCACCTCGTTCAACGAGTGGCACGAGGGACACGCCTTCGAGCCGATGAAGGACTACGCGGCCCTCTCGCCGGAGGAGAAGGCGCTCGGCTACCACAACCCCGCCAACGGCCACGACCGGCTGCAGGCCCTGCGCGCCCTCATCGCCGCCGCCCTGGTCTCCGTCCCCACGCCGCCGCCTCCGGACGGCGGCTTCCCGCCCGAAGGCGGGCTCTGATATGGTGGCCGTTCCTCCATCCTCAGCGAGGTTCCCGTGGCCGA
>DATBIO010000133.1:0-23916 GCA_036556965.1 Vicinamibacteria bacterium | reverse complement strand
CGCGTACGCCCCCGGGGGTGGCCATGAAGCGCGCGAAGGGCGGGAAGAGGAAGTCCAGGAGCACCACGGCCAGCGTCGGCGCCAGCCCCGCGGCCAGGCCGCCCAGGAAGAAGGCCGTCCGCCGACGCTCGACGACCTCCGCGTCCCGCGAGCGGCGCGCGGCGAAGGCCAGGGCCAGGGCGCAGGGCACGAAGAGGGCGACCCAGTAGAGGCCGGCGTCGTGGTTGCGGGCCAGCACGCCGAAGGCGGGGTCGGCCTCGGGCGCGCGCGGGCTGCGCAGCGCGGCCAGCGTGTTCCCGGCCAGGCACAGGACGGACGTGACCGTCGCCGCGGCCACGAGCCGGCGGTGCGTGGCGTCGCGGCGGCTCAGGCGGACCACGCGCGGGAAGTCGCTGACGAAGAGCCAGAGAAAGGTGGGCAGCAGCGCCTCGGGGAGGAGCCCCTGGACCAGGCCCGCCGCCGCCGGGGGCAGGGCTCCCACCAGCGCGGGGGACAGCGCGTAGCGATGGCAGACGGCGCTGGCCACCGCGAGCAGCACTCCTCCCAGCCACACCGCGCGCCGGTCGGCGATACTGCCCAGGACCAGCGCGCCGCCCGCGAAGCCGAAGCTGAGGACCACGGCCGCGTGCAGCAGGAGGGGCACGGGACCACCCGCTCCTCCCGCCACCACGCCGACCACGGCGCAGAGGACGTGCAGGCCGGCCAGCGCCACCACGGGCCACATCCAGGCGGGGACGCCGGCGGCCGTGCGTGGCCAGGCGCCGGCGAGGACCGGCGCGGGCGAGGACAGGACGGCCAGCGCCTTCAGGCTCGCGGCAAGGTCGCGCTCCCGGGTGCCCGGGGGAAGGCGGTGCTCCACCTCGGCCCAGTCCACGAGGGCGCCGTCGGCCACGGCGGCGGCGAGGCGCCGGATCATCGGCGGCGCCTCAGCCAGCGGACATCTCCTCCGCGAGCCGGAGGAGGGCGCGGCGCACGGCCATGCGCGCGGCGGATGCGGTGGGACGGCCGGTGGCCAGGGCGATCTGCTCGTACGAGTAGCCGAGCTCGATGCGGGCCACCACCAGGTCGCGCGCGTCCTCCCCGAGGCGGCCAAGCCCCGCCCGGAAGCGCGCCCGCTGCTCCTCGTCCACCAGGTCCTCGAGCAGGTGGCTGGCCACGGGCACCTCGACGCCGTCGAGCCCATCCGGCGCGGGATGGCGCCCCGCCTTCCGCATCTCGTCGCGTATGCGGTTGCGGATGCACTCGCGGAGGTAGCACTGCAGCGCCTGCTTGCGCCGCGGCTCGAAGCGGTCGAGCCGCCGGAAGGCGTTCACGAGGACGTCCTGGACGATGTCCGCGGTGTCGGAGCCGACGCGTGCCCAGGGTGGCAGGCGGCCGCGCGCCCAGCGGCGCAGCGTGGTGCCCAGGCGCTCGAACAGCTCCTCCAACGCCTCGCGGTCGCCGCGCCGCGCGCGCAGGAGCAGCTGCAGCGAGGTCGAAGACGGGCCCGGCGGAGGAGCGGGCGCGGACAGGGAGTTGGTGGGCAGTCCCCTCAAAGCGCCCTCCGATGGGTCTTGAGTGACTAGGACGCGGATAGTACTGATGGCACTCGTCTTGGGTCAAGTCGGATTCCGCTAATGACAGAGCCTCCTCTCGTGTTCGCGTGCGGATCCGCGGCCGGCGTCGTTCTCTCTTCAAGGACCGGCACACGGAGGTCGAGGGATGCGGAAGCGAAGCACGGCCAAGCGCGGCCGTCCGAAGACGCGGAAGACGGCCGCCACCCCCAGGACGCGCGCTCGCCGCACGAAGGCCCGGCGCCCCGCCCCGCGTCGCCCGGCCGTCCGCCGGCGGGGCAAGGCGAGGGCGGCGCAGGACAGCATGGTGTTCGAGGTCCGCTGGGCCGGAGGCGGTACCGCGACCCTCGAGGAGCTGCTCGACAACCAGCGCCTCGTGGGCGCCGGCGTCACGGAGTCGTCGCCCCTGGAGCATCCCTACAGGGCCACCGCGGCCACCACCCATGTGGTCCGCTGGGTGCTCTCGTTCCCGGGCCGCAAGCTCACCAACCTCGCGGCGAAGGCCAGGAAGAACGGGGGGCCCGCGAAGCCGCTCAAGAGCGCCGGCGAGGCCACCGGGAGGTGGGCGGCGGAGGGGGACCACTGATGCGCGTCGTCCCCATGATCGCGGCGGGGGCCGTCGGTGCGCTTGCCCTTCCGGCGGGCGCGCGCGCCCAGGCCGAGGGCCGTGCCGCCTCCGCGATGTTCGAGCGCCTGAAGGCCGGCGCGCTGGCGGACGCGCGCTCCCTCTTCGAGCCGGAGCAGCGCGAGAAGATGCTCGTCGAGGCCCGCTCCCAGACACCCTTGCCGGACCGCGTGGCCGCGCTCGACCCGGAGAGCGCGGCCGCCACCGTCGACCGGGCCACCCTCGGCCTCAAGACCGACGTGAAGGGGGCGGAGGCCGGCATCGTGTTCGCCCCCGCCATCCTCTTCGGCCAAGGGCCGGAGAGCGCCCTCGCGGCCCTGAACGTCGTGTTTGCCGCCCTGCAGGGCGAGCAGACGCGCGTCGGCGTCAAATACGCGTGGCAGTCTCCCCTCGAGCCCCAGAGCTTCACGGCGCTGGGCCTGAAGGAATGCCCGTTCGACGCGGCGGCGTTCACCGGGCACGTGGAGGGCCTGCGAAGCCACTTCGTCGCGGTGTGCGAGAAGGTCGTCGCCTCGCTGCCCCCCGTGGCCGGCGATGCCGACGACGAAGATGTGCGCCACGCCGTGAGGGTGCGGCAGGCGGCGCAAGCGGGCTGCGGCGTGGCCGGGGCGACCTTCCCGGAGCCCGGCGATGCCGTGCTGGATCCCGTCCTGGCCAACATCCGCAAGGCCGTCGCGCGCGCGAAGGAGTCCGGCGACGCGGCCTTTCTGGAGAGGATCGCCACCACGGCCGCGAGCCTGGCTCGGCTCGAAGAGTACAGGTTCGTGTCGCGCTGGGGCTGCCAGACCGCCGACCTGGTGGCGGAGCGCGTTCGCGAGTGGCGGTGGAACAGCCGGCGCGTGACGTGGGGAGCCGCGGCCACCACCGATTTCTTCCCCCGCAAGTTCGGCTTCAACCCCGCGGAAGGGACGAGCGAGCTGCCGGGGGGCGAGGTCAAGGTCTGGGAGCTGCGAGCCGAACGCGCGCAGAGGCTCCGGCGGACGGAGTGGGCGCTCGGCGTGGGTGGGGGCGAGCGCCGCCAGGCCTTCGACGAGAAGCGGTACGGCTACCTGGCGCCCTCGTTCTACCTCGCCCACATCGCGTTCCGTCTCGGGCGGGGCACGCTCCTCGACGCCAAGCGCATCCTGCGGGAAGTGGACGGGAAGCCCGTGCCGCACGTGAGCCTCGGCCTGGCCGTGGACGCGGAGCTCGCGCTGAGCCGGCCGGACACCCAGGACACGAGCCTGAACTCGCTCGAATGCAAGGCATTCATGGACTTCAAGATCAGCGACACGCTGTCGTTCCGGCTCGGCGTCCCCGTCAAGGGAGAGCTGGCCGTGCGCAAGGCGGACACCAGCGCCACGCCGGCCGTCACGGAGCTGCGGAAGATCCAATGGTCCGTGCCGGTCTTCGTGGTCACGGTGCTGAAGCTGTGAGCCGCTTCCAGGCCGTGGCCCTGGCCCTGGCCTTCGTCGGCGCCCTGAAGGTCGCGGCACCGACGGTGGCCGGAGACGCGGAGAAGAAGGCGGCGGAGAAGGCGGGCGAGGACGCGGAGGCCAAGCCGTCCGAGCTGCTCACCAGCGAAGCCGTCGAGGTCAAGCTGAAGGACGGCCGCGGGACGGCCGTCGTCTACCTCCGCGGCGGCACGACCGACGAGAAGCTGAGCTTCGACCTGCTGCTGCAGTCGGCAGAGGGCAAGCCCGTGAGGGCGACGGCGCGCGCCAGCGACCGGGCCCTCCCTCGCCACAAGGCCAAGGGCTTCGCCCTGGAGATCGAGGCCGCGTCGAGCGGCCCCGCCTCGGGCTTCCTGGTCATCGAGGCCGAGCAGGGGACCCGCCCACCCCTGTCCATCGCCGTCAAAACGGCGCCCGCGCCCGCGCGCGGCCCGTGGGGTGCGCGCGCGGTCTTCTGGACGCTCCTGCTCGCCGGCCTCCTGTTCCTGGTCGTGGCCGTCCAGCAGGGCCCCACCTGGTCCGACACCATGGGCATGCCGAAGTGGGACGTCGCGGAGAGCTGGGTCACGAACCTCACCGTGGCGGGGAGCGCGATCGCCCTGTTCGTCGGCGCCGAGTGGCTCCCGGAGAAGACGGTCCTCGCGGCCAAGAAGGAGTACGTGGTGCTGTCCGTCCTGGCCGCGGTACTCATCGGCCTGGCGCCGTTCTTCTACAACGCGTTCCGCACCGTCAAGCCGAACAGCGACCCGCCCGAGCACGTGGGCCCGGTGTGGGCCTTCATGGTGGCCGTCGTGCTGGCGCTGTGGGCGGGATACCTGCAGATCGCGCTGACGGGCCTGCTCCTCGAGGAGGTGCAGCGGGCGAAGGTCCTCACGACCTCGGTGGCGCGCCTGTTCCAGGCCCTCCTCGCCCTCAGCGCCCTGGGCTCGGTCGTGTACGGCTACCGGATCCTGAGGGGGGGTGCGAAGGGCAAGCCCCCGCGGGCCCGTCGCGAGCGCGGGCGCGCCGCGCCCGCCACCCCGACGTGGTCGCTGCCGTGACGGCCCGGCGCGGCGGAGGGCGCGCCGTCCGTCCGCGGGCGGCTACTGCGAGTAGCCGTGGGCCTGGAGCGCGGCTTCGCGCGCCTTGTCCCACTCCTCCGCGCGGTGGACCACCACCTGGCCCGGCCGGATGGCGCGGAACCCGCGGTTGATCCAGGCGCCGCAGTCCCAGGGACAGGGACCCATGAAGGCGCCGAAGCCGGAGAACTTCGCCGCGCGCGGCCCGGCGGCCACGATCTCGTGGCCGCACTTCGAGCACTTCCAGCGGCCGACTTCCCTGTGGTTCATGCGCCCTCCCGCGCCCATGGAGTCGTCGTCCCCGCATGTCCGTCGCCTGGCGGACGAGGCGTGGGAGGAGCCACGCCCTGGGGGCACGTCGTCATGAGGCCTCATACGGCCCGGCGCGGGAAGAGCCTTGGTCTCAGGACCGTACGCAGATGCGCGGATGGAAGAGGAACCGCGATCTGGGGGCCCGCACGAGGCGAACGTACTGTATCACGTATGACGCGGGCCGCACCGACATCTTCCGTCGAGGGACGACGGACCACGGTGCGCCCACGCCGACCGCGTCAGGCCGTGGTGGCGGCTCCGCGCAGGACGGAGGGGTCGGCCGTCCCCGCGCCCAGCACCACGCGGACGCGATGCGCGGCGCCGTCGTCGCGGAGGGGAATGGCGGAGGCGTCCACGGGGACGCCGTCGAGCTCCGCCTCCGCCACGCCCCGGCAGCGGTGCTCGGGGTTCGTGACCGTGATCTCGTAGCGCGCGCTCCCGAAGCGCCAGGCGACGGAGAACCCGGGCCAGGAGGACGGGATGCAGGGGTCGATCTCGAAGACCTCGCCGCGCCGGCGCAGGCCCAGGATGCTCTCCATCCCCGCGCGGTACATCCAGCCCGCGGAGCCGGTGTACCAGCTCCAGCCTCCCCGGCCCGGATGCGCGGGGTGGGCGTAGACGTCGCCTGCCACCACGTAGGGCTCCGCCTTGTACCGCTCCACCCCCGCCCGCGTGCGCGCGTGGTTGACGGGGTTGATCATGTGGAACAGCTCCACCGCCTCGTCCCCGCTGCCCAGCCGCGCCACCGCCATCACCACCCAGGCCGCCGCGTGCGTGTACTGGCCCCCGTTCTCGCGCACGCCGGGAGGGTAGCCGCGGATGTAGCCGGGGTCCTGCGCCGAGGCTTCGAAGGGAGGCGCGAGCAGGAGCACCACCTGCGTGCCCCGCCGCACGAGGTGGGCGCGGACCGCGTCCATGGCGCGGTCCGCGAAGCGGACGGGCACGGCGCCGGAGAGCACCGCCCACGACTGGGCGATGGAGTCGATCCGGCACTCGTCGTTCTGGGCCGCCCCCAGCGGGGTGCCGTCGTCGTAGTAGCCGCGGCGGTACCACTCGCCGTCCCACGCCAGCTCGAGCGCGCTGGCCAGGCGGCGCGCGTGGGACCGATACCGCTCGGCGCGCGCCGCGTCGCCGCGCTCCTCGCACAGGGGGGCGAAGTCGCCCAGCACGCCGTGGAGGAAGAAGCCCACCCAGGTGCTCTCGCCCCGCCCCTCCCGGCCCACGCGGTTCATGCCGTCGTTCCAGTCGCCGCTCCCCATGAGGGGCAGGCCGTGCGCCCCCACGGTGAGCCCGCGGTCGATGGCGCGCAGGCAGTGCTCGAAGAGGGTGGCCTCTTCCACGGAGACGGCGGGCTGGACGTAGGCCTCCTGCGCGCCCTCGGCCAGGGGCGGCGCCTCCAGGAAGGGCACGCGCTCGTCGAGGACGCTCCGGTCCCCGGTGGTGCGCAGGTAGTGCGCGGTCACGTGGGGGAGCCAGAGCAGGTCGTCCGAGCAGCGCGTGCGCGTGCCCTGGCCCCCCGGCTCGTGCCACCAGTGCTGGACGTCGCCCTCCACGAACTGGCGGCGGGCGGCGCGCAGGAGGTGCTCGCGCATGGCCTGGGGGCGGGCCAGGGACAGGGCCATGACGTCCTGGAGCTGGTCGCGGAAGCCGAAGGCCCCGCCGGGCTGGTAGTACGCGGAGCGCGCCCACAGCCGGCAGCCCACGTCCTGGTAGAGGAGCCAGCGGTTCATCATCACGTCGAAGGAGTCGTCGGGCGTGCGCACCCGGACGGCGTCGAGGAGGTCGTCCCAGGCGCCCTGGGCCCTCTCGAGGGCGGCCTCCGCGGCGGCGGCGCTGCCGTGGCGCGCGATCAGCGCGCGCGCGCCGGCCAGGGAGTCGGCCTCGCCGAGGAGGAACACCACCCGCCGCGTCTCGCCCGGCGCGAGCACGAGCGACACGTGCAGCGCGGCGCAGGCGTCGAGGCCGGCGCCGAAGCGCCCTCCGAGGGCCGCGCGCGCGAGGGCGGCCGGACGGGAGACGGCGCCGTTGCGGCCGAGGAAGGAGGTGCGGTCGCCGGTGGCGGAGCGGAGCGGCTCGCTGGCGTGCGCGAAGGCCACCCGGCCCGGGCGGTGGCGGTCGTAGGCGTTGCGCGCGAGCACGGCGCCGGTGGCGGCGTCGCGCTCCGTGACCAGGTGCACGTGCTGGGCGGCGCGGGGAGGGCCCAGCGTCCACTCGTTGTAGGCGAAGAGGCCGAGGCGCCGCGGAGAGGGGGAGTGGTTGGTCAGGGTGAGCAGGGAGAGCTTGACGGGGTCGTCCCGGTCCACGAACACGTCCAGCTCGTGGCCGATGCCGTGGACGCTGCGGGAGAAGCGCGTGCGGCCGGCGGAATGGCGCACCACGCAGCGCCCGCTGGCCGCGGTACGGGGAAGGGGCCCGGGGGTGGGCGACCAGGCCGCGCCCGTCTCCTCGTCGCGCACGAACAGCGCCTCCGCCGCGGGATCCACCACGGGGTCGTTGGCGTGGGGCGTGATCCGGTTCTCCCGGCTGTTGCCGGCCCAGGTGTAGCCGGCGCCCGACGCGCTGACCACCGTGCCGAAGCCGGGGTTGGCCAGGACGTTGCACCACGGCAGCGGGGTCTCCTCGGCTCCCTCCAGCACGATCACGTACTCGCGCCCGTCCGTGGTGAAGCCGCCCAGCCCGTTGGCCAGGACGAGGGACGGCACCTCCGGCCGGGGCGCTTCGGGCCCCGCCGCCACCGCGGCGGAGGCGGGGACCAGGTCTTCCACCTCGGGCAGCGCCCTCTCCGAGGGCCGGTCGAGCTGGTTGGCGAGCTCGCCGCGCTCGCCGCTGAGCACGGCGCGCGCGACGCTGGCGAGCAGGGTGCGCTCCGCCTCCGGCATGCGCTCGCTTCGCAGCAGGTAGGCGCCTCCCGGGCGGTGCTTCCAGGAGCGCCACGGCCCGTCGTCCAGCAGGGCCTCCAGCGCGGCGTGCATCTGGTCGAGATAGCTGGCCGGGTGCTCGTTCAGGATCACGAGGTCGGCGCTGAGGCCCTTCAGCCGCCAGTACTCCTGCGCCTGGAGCACCTGGCGCACCAGGGGCAGGTCGTCCTCCTGCACCACGCGCACGAGGAGGATGGGCAGGTCGCCGGAGATCGCGTGCGGCCACAGGCCCTCCTGGCCGAGGACGTTGCCCGCCACCACCTCGGGCGCCGCGCGCAGGGAGGGGTCGACGTAGAGCACGCGCGAGGCCAGCCTCTCGAAGAGCAGCGCCTCCTCGCTCGAGATGCCGAGGTGGCGCAGCCCGCTCTGCGCGTGCATGAAGGCGAGGGCGAAGGTGCGGGCCACCGCGCTGGGGTCGTGGTACTTCTGGGCCAGGGCCAGGGCCGTCTCGCGGCTGCCCGCCATGCCCGTGGAGAAGGAGAGGCGCACGAAGCCGCCCGGGGCCAGGCGCACGCGCTGGCGCAGGCTCACGATGGGGTCGAGCACGGCGCCGGTGGTGCCGGAGAGGGAGCGCCCGTCCAGGGCCTGGGGGTCCGCGGGCCCGCGGCCGCGCCCCAGGAAGCGCGCGCGGTCGGTCTCCCACTCCACCGGACCCTGCGGCCGCCCCTCCAGGCTGAGGACGTGCACGGCCCAGGCCCGCGGCTCGTCGGAGGCGCGCGGGCGCCGCCGGCACACCAGTGCCGCGATCTCGGGCAGGTACTCCGTCTCCACGAACAGCTTCGCGAACGCGGGGTGGGCGAGGTCGTCGCCGGGAGGGGCGAGGACGATCTCCGCGTAGCTGGTGACCTCGATGTCGCGCGGGCGGTCCCCGTGGTTGGTCAGGACCAGGCGCCGCACCTCCACGTCGTCCTCCGTGGACACGGCGACGTCCAGCCGCGTGCCGATGCCGTCGTCCACGCGGTGGAAGCTGGCCTTCTCCGGCAGGAAGGTGGCCACGTACTCCTCCGCCTCCCTCCCCACGGGGTGATGGGCCGCCGACCACACCGCGCCGCTGCGCACGTCGCGCAGGTAGACGAACTGGCTGCCCGCGTCGCGGGTGGCGTCCTCGCGGTGGCGGGTCACGGCGCGGCCGCGGCAGAAGCTGGCCCCGCCCCCGGCGTTGGTGACCACCGCCGTGTAGTTCCCGTTCGAGAGGAACTGGGCGTGGGGGAAGGCGGTGTGGGGCGAGCGGAAGCGCCGCACCGCCAGCGCCGGCGAGGGCGGCGCCGCCCGCGTCTCCTCCACCGGCCGCGGCTGGGTGATGGGCGCCTGCCGCGGCACCCTCTCCTGCAGCAGGAGCTCCGTGGCGCGCACCCGGGGGTCGGCGTGGAAGCGCTCCACCATGCGGTGGCCGAGCAGGGCGTTGGCCAGCGCGGCCAGGGTCATGCCCTGGTGGTGGGCGAGGTAGGCGCGCACCACCGTGCCGCGCGCGAGCCGCGGCGCGGCCCCCTCGTCGTCGGCGGGCTCCTTGGCGCGGGTGTAGTCGATGGACTCGTAGAAGCCGTAGGGGCCGTCGAGGCCCTCCGCGGCCAGGCGGCGGAAGTTGCGCGCCGCTTCCCCGGGGTCGACCATGGCGGCGAGGGCGGTGGCGTACGGCGCCACCACGAGGTCGTCGCCCAGGCCCCGCTTCAGCCCCAGCCCCGGCACGCCGAAGGCCTTGTACTGGTAGGTGTCGTGGCGGTCCACCGCGTTGTAGGCCGACTCGGAGACGCCCCACGGCACGCCGCGCTCCGCGCCGTACTTGATCTGGCGGCGCACGGCCATGCGGCAGGTCACGTCGAGCAGGGTGTCGGGATGGCTGCGCATGACCAGCAGCGGCATCAGGTACTCGAAGAGGGTCGCGCTCCACGACAGCAGGGTGGGCGACCCCTCCACCGAAGTGACGAGGCGTCCCAGGTGGAACCAGTGGGTCTGGGGCACGTCGCCCTTGGCGATGGCCACGAAGCTGGCCAGCCGCGACTCCGAGGCCAGGAGGTCGTAGTAGGACGCGTCCAGGCGCCCGGGGCCCTCGGCGTCGGCCAGGCGGTATCCGATGGAGAAGATCCGGCGCTGGGCGTCGTAGAGGAACCGGAAGTCCATGCCGTCCACGAGGCGCGCCGCCCGCTCCGCCAGGGCGGAGGCGCGCGCGGCGTCGGCGGGCGCCCCGGCGCCCGCGGCCACGCCGTCGCGCAGCCGGCTCAGCCAGTAGAGCGCCTCGCCGGCGCCCTCCCGGCCCTCGACGGCGGCCAGCAGCGCGGGCAGCACCTCGCGCACGCGCCCCACCTTCTCCTCCGCCTCCGCGGGTCCGCGCAGCACGTGCTCGAGGCGACGCGCCTGCTCCTGCGGGGCGGCCCCGGGATCGCGCCCGCGCGCGCGGCCCGCCCCGGCGGGGGAGGCCAGGGCCAGGGCGGCGAGGGCGGCCGCGTCCGCGAGGCCCTCGCAGAGGGCGTCGGGCGACGGCGTCTGGCCGGGCAGCCGGCGCAGGCCCTCCGCCAGGGCCAGGAGGGCGCCGGCCAGGTTGCCGCTGTCCACCGTCGAGACGTAGCGGGGCAGCAGGGGCTCCAGGGTGACCGAGTCGTACCAGTTCAGCAGGTGGCCGCTGTGCCGCTCCAGGCGCTCGACGGTGGCCAGAGCGGCCTCCGTCCGGTCGAGCAGCTCGCCGCCCCCGATGTAGCCGAGGTCGTGGGCGGCGAGGTTGGCCAGGAGCCCCATCCCGATGTTGGTGGGCGAGGTGCGGTGGGCCAGCCGCGCGTCCGGCACCTCCTGGAAGTTGTCCGGGGGCAGGGCGTTGTCCTCCGCCCCCGCGAAGGTCGCGAAGTACCGCCACGACTTGCGCGCCACGAGGCGCAGCAACCGCCGGTCCTCGGGCTCCAGCTCGACGCGGCGGGGCGGCACGCGCCGGCTGAGGCGGTGGGCGAGGAGGGGAGCCGTGGCCCAGAGGGCGAGCACGGGCAGCGCGCCGGGCAGCGCGGCCGGGCGCAGCGAGCCCACCAGCGCCAGCGCCAGCAGGGCGACGGTGGGGCTGGCGCTCATCTTCCTCAGGAAGAGGCGCGCCTCCGCCTCCAGGCCGGCGGCGCGCGCGGAGGCCGTCGCCGCCGTCTCCCATTCCAGCAGCCGCCGCTGCGTCACGGCCAGGCGCACCAGGGTGAGGACGATGGCGTGGACCATCTCGTAGGCCTGGTGGGCCATGAAGGTGAGCTGCACCACGGCGCGCGCGAGGGCCGTCCTCAGGTCCTCCCACATGCCGCGCAGGAACACGCCCGGGGGCTGCTGGGCGCGCGGGCCGAGCAGCGTGCGCAGGAGCAGGGGATAGACGGGGAAGGCCACGGCGAGGAGGACGGCGCCGTACCAGACGGCGGGCGCGCCGGGCAGCACCGTCCAGGCGGCGAGGAGGAGGAGCACGGTGGCGGGGGGGACCAGGCTGCGCCGGAGGTTGTCGAAGATCTTCCAGCGCGCGATGAGGGGAAGGCGGTTGCGCACCAGGCCCCGCCCGCGCGTGGGGACCCAGGGGAACAGCCACATCAGGATCTGCCAGTCGCCGCGCACCCAGCGGTGCTGGCGGCGCGCGTGGGCCAGCACGCTGGAGGGGTAGTCGTCCACCACCTCCACGTCGGTGACCAGGGCCGTGCGCGCGTAGATCCCCTCGAACAGGTCGTGCGACAGGAGCGCGTTCTCGGGCACGCGCCCGTCGAGGGCGGCGGTGAAGGCGTCCACGTCGTAGAGGCCCTTGCCCGTGAAGATCCCCTCCGCGAAGAGGTCCTGGTAGGTGTCGGAGACGGCGGTGGTGTAGGGGTCCACCCCCGTGTGCCCGGCGTAGATGCGCGCGAAGAGGGAGCCCGCCGCGCTGGCCATGGTGACGCTCACCCGCGGCTGGAGGATGCCGTACCCGGAAGTCACGCGGCCCTCCCGCGCGTCGTAGCGGGGCCGGTTCAGGGGATGGGCGGTGATGCCGATCAGGGTCCGGGCCGCGTCGCGCGGCAGGCGGGTGTCGGAGTCGAGGGTGAGGCAGTAGCGGACGTCGGGCAGCACGTCCAGCTCGCCCACCTGCACGGTGAAGCTGGTATCCGCGGCCCCCCGCAGCAGGTGGTTGAACTCCTCGATCTTGCCGCGCTTGCGCTCCCAGCCCATCCACACGCCCTCGGCGGAGTTCCAGTGCCGGCGCCGGTGGAAGAGGAAGAAGCGGTCCCGCGCCTCGCCGCCCAGACGCGCGTTGAGGGCCTCGATGCCCGACTGCGCGGCGGCGAGGATGGCCTCGTCCCCGGGCATGTCCGGCGCGGGCGCGTCCGTGAAGTCGCCCAGGAGGGCGAAGTGGATCCGGGGGTCGAGGTTGCCGAGGGCCAGCACCTCCAGGTGCTCGACCAGCTCGTTCACCTCCGCCACGCTGGAGAGGAGGGTGGGCACGATCACCATCGTCCGCGCGTCCTCGGGCACGCCCGCGGAGAGGTCGAGGCGGGGCAGGCGGCGGGGAGGGGCCAGGCGCGCGGCCAGGCGCTGCACGAAGGCCACCGCCAGCTCGCTGGCGGGCAGGAGGAGCAGGAGAGCCACCCCCAGCACCGCCTGCGCCGACGCGCCGTGGTCCCGGGCGTAGGCGGCGCCCACCGCGAGCACGAGGGCCGTGACCAGGGCCAGGGCGCCGAGGTAGGTGGAGGTGGCGTGCGCGAAGACGAGGCGCCGCACCGCCTTGGCGGCGCGCGGCCGGTAGGCCACGTCCGTCTCCAGGTCGCGGCGGCCCTTCCCGATGAGGTGGTAGCCGACGTGGGCCGCGGGCTCGGCCGGCAGGCCGCCCTCCGTGGCCTGGCGCGCGCTCTCCACCGCGCGCAGGGCGACGCGGAGCTGCGCCTCCCCCGTGCGCTCGGACAGCTCCTCCACCGCCTGGCGGTAGCGGTCGCGGGTGAGGAAGTCCATCCGCGCGTAGACCCCCGGGGGGTCCTGCTGGAGCACGCGCTCCACCAGGCTCACCGCCTCGAAGTACTGGCTCCAGTCCAGGGTTGCGCACAGGCGGAGGCTGGTGATCACGTTGGCCACCGACACCTGGGCCGCCGCCTGGCCCTGGTGCTCGGTGCGGATGGCGTCCTCGGCGGTCATGTTCTGCCGCGCCAGGTGCTCGTCCACCTCCGACCGCACGCGGGCCAGGCGCGGGCCGTACTCGCGCACGCGCTGGAGGATCTGCACCACGAAGGCCGTGTGCAGCACGGGGGGGAGCGGGCGCAGGGCGCCCTTGCCCGCGCTGTCGATGAGGGCCACGTAGGCGTCGGCCAGCCGGCGCGCGGCCCGGCTCTCCAGCGTCTTGTCGGCCAGGCGGCGCAGGTTCTCGACGAGGGCGAGCTTCAGCATGATGGGCCACGCCCACAGCTCGCCGATGGTCAGGGGGGCCACCGTCTGGTAGGCGTTCATGAAGCGCACGAGCTTGGCGCGGTCGAGGCGGCTGTCCGTGTGGCGCACGATCTCCACGGCCATGGCGTAGGCGCGCGCGGTGCCCGCCTGCTCGCGGGGGGCGAGCTTGGGCAGGTCGCGGTAGTAGCCGCGGGGCAGGTTGTGCCGGATGTCGCGGATCTCGGAGGCCACCAGGTGGAAGTTGTCGAGGATCCATTCCGTGGCCGGGGTCACGAAGGCCCCGCGGTGGACGTCGTCGGCCATGATCCGGTAGGCCTCGCGCAGGGCGCGCGCGTTGTCGTCCAGGCGCGGGAATCCGCGGCGGCCGCGCCGCCGCGGGTCGGGGTCGATGGTGAAGCGGGCGGCGAGGGCCTTGGCCCGCTCCTCCAGCCGCTCGATGCTCAGCAGCTCGTCGCGGAACGGCTTCTCGGCGTGGACGAGGCCGCCGTCGAGCCGGCGCCAGAGCGAGCGGAGGGTCCGTGGCAATTCGGGTCCATTCTGCGCGATCGTGGGGGCGCTGTGCGGGGGCCCGCCACCGGAAGCCGGCGCCGGGGCTACCAGCGCATCTCGTAGACGGCGGGCAGGTGCTCGTGCGGGGCGGCGGGCCGGAAGCTGCGCACCACCTTGTGCCGCCCGAAGGCGCGCCCGCTGACCGCGGCCGCCACCAGGTCCTGCACCGCCGTCTCGTACGACCAGCGCTGCGTCCAGGGGAAGACGGTGGCCTGGATGCCCGCGGTGGCCAGGCCCTCCTCGCGCCCTCGGGCCACCTGCTCTCCCACCCAGCGCAGGAAGTCGAGCTTCCGCCGCAGCATGTCCCGGGGATGGGCGCGGGAGGCGATGCAGGCGAGCCCCTGCCCGGCGAGGGCGCGCAGGACGTCCTCGCGCAGCGTGTGCACGTGGCCGTGGGCCTCCACCATCACCTCCAGGTCCAGCTCGAGCATGGCCTCCAGGGCGGAGATCCAGGCGCGGTGGTCCACGTCGTCGTTGGGGCTGGAGAAGTGCGTGCCCATGAAGGCGTCGCCGGCGATGAGGAGGCGCGCCGCGGGCACGTAGAAGCTGACGTGCTCGGGGCAGTGCCCGGGCGTCTCGAGCACCCGCACCGTCTCCCCGTCCAGGTCGAGAGTCTCCGGCAGGGCCGATACGGGCAGGCGCACGGCCCGGGGCTGGCCGATGACCAGGGCGCGCATGAACCCCACGGGGCCGGGCGCGGCGAGGAGGGGGAGCGCGCGGCGGTGGGCGCGCACGGGGGCGCCGGTGAGGCGCGCGGCCAGCTCGAGGTTGCCCACGTGCTCCTCGTGGGCGTGGGTGGGGACGATGCACGCGATGGCGTGCGGCTGCCCGCGGAGGTGGCGCGCGGCGGAGCGGCGTAGCCGCGTCCCCCCGGGGTCCACGAGCAGGGAGCCGTAGCGGACCATGGTGAACAGCTCGCCGAAGAGCAGCGACACCATGCCGCTGAGGCCGCCGCCCAGGAAGTGGATGGACAGGCGCCCGTCGAGCAGGGTGGCCGTGCGCCCCCGCGTGCGCCCCCACGCCCCGAGCTGGCGGCCCAGCCGCCGGGCGAAGAGCACCGCTCCCAGCGGCGCCACCAGGGCCCAGCCCGCCACCCGGCAGACGGCGAAGGCGCGCCGCCCGGCCGTGCGCCGCACGATGTCCTGGCGCGCGCTGCGGCAGACGCCGCCGCGGCAGCGGCTCAGGCTGTAGCGGTTCGCGGCCAGCCAGCCGTAGGCGCGCCGGGCCACGGCGGACACGCCGGGCAGGCCCGCCAGCCAGCCGGGCAGCCAGGTGGCAGGGAAGGCGCGGGCGAGCGCGGCCACCGCGGGCGCGCCCACGAGCAGGCGGCCGTCGGGTGCGCGCGCGTGGAGGTGGCGCAGCAGGTCCTCGGCGGCCACCCCGGGGGGGCCGCCGCCGGCGGCCAGCGCGTCCGACAGGGGCAGGGCCGCCACGCGGCCCCGGCCGCGGTCGAGCGCGCGCAGCCAGGCCACCCCGGCCTGGCAGACCTCGCACTGGTCGTCGTACCAGACCTGCCAGGAGGCGGACACTCGGCCCTCGCGCGGATGCTATACCCGGCGGCCCGCCTCCGGCGGTGCTAAGGTTCCGCGCGGAGCAAGCCGCTGGCGCTCAACCTGGCCCTTTCCAACGCGCTGGTCCGTTTCCTCACCCGCCCGGTGAAGGGCTACCAGCGCCGCATCCCCAACGACGTGGCCAACCTGAAGAAGCACGTCCGCGAGGGCGACGTGCTGCTGGTGGAGGGCAACACGCGGCTCTCCCAGGTCATCAAGTACGTGACCCAGAGCTCGTGGTCGCACTCCGGGATCTACGTGGGCGACCGCCTGCTGCGCGGCGACCCCGGCCGCCGCGCGCACTACGAGGGGCTCTTCGGCGAGGACGCGCGCCACCTGGTGGTGGAGGCCGACCTCGCCCACGGCGTGGATGCCGTCCCCCTGGGCAAGTACGCCGAGCACAACGTCCGCGTCTGCCGCCCCTACTGCATCACGGAGGGGGACCTGGGCCGGGTGATGGAGCACGTGCTGGAGCGCCTGGGCGACCGCTACGACCAGCGCCAGCTCCTCGACCTCGGCCGCTACCTGACGCCCTTCCACCTCCTGCCCGCGCGCTGGCGCCGCAAGGCGTTCTTCTCGGGCCACAGCGACTCCCGCGCCGTGATCTGCTCGGGCCTCATCGCCCAGGCCTTCCTGGCCGTGCACTACCCGATCCTGCCCGTGCTCCCCCCGAGCACGCGCGAGGAGAGGGAGGAGGGGATCTTCCCCTCGGGCCCCCGCGTGCGCAGCACCCACCCCCGCCTGGCCCTGCCGCGCGATTTCGACCTCTCGCCCTACTTCTGCATCGTGAAGTTCAACTCCGTGGAGGAGGGCCCCATCGACTACGGGTCGCTGCAATGGGAGGAGGCGCCGGCCCCGCCGGGACGGGGCCGGCCGAAGGCCTGAGACCCGGGGCTGGCCGGATGGCCCCGGCTGTCGTATACTGGGGGACGCATTCGGGCCGTTGTCTGGCGTTTGTGGATGAGGGCAGCCAATGTCGGCTGCCTTTCGTTTTGTGGGCGCACAGCTGACGCACGCCTCGAAGCAAAGGCCGCAAGGAGGCCTGTACGCTCATGATCGAAGGCACCGTGAAGTGGTTCAACGAGTCCAAGGGATTCGGCTTTCTGTCCCGCGAGGGTGGCCCGGACGTCTTCGTCCACCACTCCGAGATCCGCGCCGAGGGTTTTCGCACCCTGAACGACGGCGACAAGGTCCGGTTCGAGATCGTCGACAGCCCCAAGGGTCCGCGCGCCGCGAACGTCACGCGCATCTGACCCGCTCGTAGACACACCACCCGCCCGGGGCCGCGAGGCTCCGGGCGTTTTCGTCTCCGGCCCCCGCCGCGCCGCCGCGTTGACACTCCCTCGCGCGGACCCATAGAATCCGGCACCCCGTCACCCATCCCTCCCGCGCCGTCAGCGATTTCTCCACAGGAGAACGACACTATGCGCCGAGCGTACTGGTCCGCCCTCGCGGTCCTGCTGGTCTCCGCGTCTGCGGCCCGGGCCCAGGCCCCGGCCGCCGCGGCCACCGACCTCTACCACGTGCACTTCGTTCAGGCCGCGCCCGGCAAGGCGGCGGAGCTGGAGAAGGCGATGGCCAGCCCGCCCGCCGACGCGGGCAAGATGATCCTGCTGCGGCACGCCCAGGGCAGCACCTGGGACTACGTGGCCATCGAGCACGTGGGCCCCAAGGCCACCATCGAGATCGGGCCGAACCCCGCCTCGGCGACCCGCGAGCTGCGGGCCTGGCACGAGGACACCTTCGTGGCCGGCCCCTCGTGGGACGTGTTCGCCAGGGCCCTCGGCGCGGACGCCGCTCCCGGCGGCCAGGTCTACATCGTGGGCACCTACCGGGGGGCGCCCGGCCACCGCGCCCAGCTCGAGCAGACGCTCGGCAAGATCCAGGCCTCCGCGGCCAAGCCGGACAGCGGCGTCGTCCTCCAGCACGTGGAGGGCGCGAACTGGGACTACATGGTGGTGGCGCGCTACGACTCCTGGCAGGCGCTGGCCAACGAGGAGACGGACGCGGCCGTGGCCGAGCGCGAGAAGAAGGCGGGCCTGGCCCGCTCCGCGGGGGTCGAGCTGCGCGAGCACGTCGGCGCCCACAGCGACACGCTGGCCACGCGGGTCGCGGTGAAGCCCGCGGCGAAGTAGCGGGTCGCGCGTCCCCGGGCGGGAGCGGCCACGGGCCCGCCCACCCGCTCGGGGGCGGCAGCGTGACGCCCCGGCCCCGCCCCGGGGTATCGCCTGGATAGACTGGACGCATGCGCTACCACGTCCTGGCCGTGGACTACGACGGCACGCTGGCCACGCACGGCCGCGTGCCCTCCGCGGTCATGGACTCCCTCCAGCGGCTGCGGGCCACCGGCCGCCACCTGGTCATGGTCACCGGCCGCGAGCTGGGGGACCTTTTCTCCGTCTTCGACGGCGCCGACGTGTTCGAGCTGATCGTGGCCGAGAACGGGGCCCTGCTCTACCGGCCGGCCACGCGCGAGGTCACCGCCCTGGCCGACGCCCCGCCGCCCGAGTTCGCGGCGGCGCTGGCGCGCACCGGGGTGGCCCCCGTCTCCGTGGGGCGCGTGGTGGTGGCCACCCGCGAGCCGCACGAGGGCGCGGTGCTGGAGACCATCCGCGCGCTGGGCCTCGAGCTGCAGGTTTTCTTCAACAAGGGCGCGGTGATGGTCCTGCCCAGCGGCGTCAACAAGGGCACGGGCCTGCGCCAGGCCCTCCGGCAGCTCGGGCTCTCGCCGCGCAACGCGGTGGCCGTGGGCGACGCCGAGAACGACCACGCGCTGCTCTCCCTGTGCGAGTGCGGGGTGGCGGTGGCCAACGCCCTGCCCGCGCTCAAGGAGCGGGCGGACCTCGTGGCGCGCGGCGGCCACGGCGCGGGCGTGGTGGAGGTGGTGGAGGCCCTGGTCGCCGGCGACCTGGCCTCGGTGCCCACCCGCACCGACCGCCGCATCCCCCTGGGCGCCGGCGAAGGCGGGCGCGAGGTCACCCTGGACCCCTGGGGCACGAGCGTGCTCCTGGCGGGCACCTCCGGCGCGGGGAAGTCCACCGTGGCCAAGGGCCTGCTGGAGAGGATCGCGGAGCGCGGCTACCAGTTCTGCGTCGTGGACCCCGAGGGCGACTACGCGGACGTCCCCGACACGGTATGCGTGGGGGACACCCGCCACTGGCCGGCGAACGACGAGGTGCTCCAGGTCCTGGGCCGGTCCGACCAGAACGCGGTGGTCAACCTCCTGGGGGTCAAGCTGGAGGACCGGCCCAAGGTGTTCGAGAGCCTGTTCGCGCAGCTCCAGGAGATGCGCTCGCGACTGGGCCGCCCGCACTGGCTGCTCCTCGACGAGACCCACCACGTCCTGCCCCGCGACCGCGACGCGGCCCTCGTGGCGCCCCAGGAGCTCGGCGGGCTCCTGCTCGTCACCGTGCACCCCGACAAGGTCGCGCCGGTGCTGCTGGGCGCGGTGGACGCGGTGCTGGCCATCGGCACGGCGCCCCGGGAGACGATGGCCCAGTTCGCCTCCGGACTCCGCATCCAGCCGCCGGAGGTGGCGGCGGAGGCGCTGCCGGCGGGGGAGACCCTGGTTTGGTGGCGCCGGATGGGCGCCGTGGAGCGCGTGCGCACCATCCCCCCGCGCGGGGAGCACCGGCGACACGTGCGCAAGTACGCCACCGGCGAGATCCCCGCGGAGGACCACTTCTTCTTCCGCGGGCCCGGCGAGCGGCTGAACCTCCGCGTCCAGAACCTGACCACGTTCCTGCAGATCGCCGAGGGCGTGGACGACGAGACCTGGGTGCACCACCTGCGGCGGGGCGACTACTCGCGGTGGTTCCGCGCCGCCATCAAGGACGACGAGCTGGCGGCGGAGGCCGAGGCCGTCGAGCGCGTCGGCGGATCGCCGCGCGACACGCGGGACCGCATCCGCGAGGCGGTGGAGAAGCGCTACACGGCCCCCGCGTAGGCGAGGGCCCGCAGTTGACACCCCCGCGGGGCGTCCCTACGCTGGCGGCATGGCACTACCTCCTATCTATGATCCGGAAGCGGTGGCCCCCCTGTGGCAGGAGCTGGCCGCGGTGGGCGTGGAGCCGCTGACCACGCCCGCGCAGGTGGACGCGCTCCTGGCCGCGGGCGGCGACAGCATGGTCGTGGTGAACTCGGTCTGCGGGTGCGCGGCGGGCACGGCCCGGCCGGGCGTGATGCTCGCCCTCCAGCACGCGGTCATCCCGAAGCGCTCCGCCACCGTGTTCGCGGGCGTGGACCGCGACGCGGTGGAGCGGGCGCGCGGCTACATGACGGGCTATCCGCCCTCGTCGCCCTCGATCGGCCTCTTCAAGGATGGCCGGCTGGTCTTCATGCTGCAGCGCACCGACCTGCAGCAGATGAGCGAGGAGCAGGTGTCGGCCGCCCTGCGCCGGGCCTTCGACGCCCACTGCACGGGCCAGGGCCCCTCCATCGACCCCGAGAAGTTCAAGCAGATCCGGCCCTACCAGGGCTGCGGCTCGGGGATCCCGCTGGCCAGCGGGCGCTTCTAGGCGAAGCGCCCGCCCGCCACCTCGCCTTGGAGCCGCGCCCCGTGGGCGCGGCGCGGCGGTTACTTCTTGGCCGCGCGGCTCCGCTTCGGGCGCGGGGGCCGGGGCGCGTCCACGAGCTCCACCTGGAACATCTCCGTGACGAAGATGCGGGTGCCGTGCTCGTCGAAATCGATGGTGGTGCGCGACGCGTCGCTGAGGGTCGTGGTGCCGAGGCCGTACTGGGCGTGCTGCACCCGCTGTCCGATCGCCAATGGCGTGCTCAAGGCTCCTCCTCCGAGATTTCCCGTCCGCGCGCAGGGCAAAGGCCGCGATCGCCGGGTGTAGAGCGCCGTCGAGACGGGAACCCCGGACGGCCGCACGAGGACGAGAAATGCATCTTACCATACCAGCCGCGCGGAGCCGAATTGGCCAAGGGCCCGCGCCCGTGCGATACTGGAGGTCCTCCCGCGCTCGCTGATGAGCCGTTAGGACGGTGGCTCTCCGGCGACCCCCCGCTGACGCACCCCGATCACGCCGGACTCGAGGCAACCAAACCGTGTCCTTTTCCCATCTCCCCCTGCACAAAGACCTGCTGCGCGCCGTGGCCGACCTCGGCTTCGTGAAGCCCACTCCCATCCAGGAGCAGGCCATCCCTCCCGTGCTGGAGGGCCGCGACGTGCTGGGCCGCGCCATGACCGGCAGCGGCAAGACGGCCGCCTTCCTCCTGCCCATCCTCCACCGCCTGCACGGCAAGCCGCGCGGCACCACCCGCGCCCTCGTCCTCACCCCCACCCGCGAGCGGGCCGCGCAGATCGCGGCGGACCTCCACGCCCTGGCCCGCCACACGCCGCTGCGCGGCACGGCCGTTTACGGCGGCGTGGGCATGGGCGCGCAGGAGAAGGAGCTGCGCCGCGGCGTGGACGTCGTGGTGGCCACGCCCGGACGGCTCCTCGACCACTTCCGCCACGGCTACGCCGCCCTGCGCGGGCTGGAGGTCCTGGTCCTCGACGAGGCCGACCGCATGCTGGACGTCGGGTTCCTGCCCGACATCCGCCGCATCATGTCCCACGTGCCGGCGCGGCGGCAGACGCTGCTCTTCTCCGCCACCCTGCCCCCGGAGATCGTGGCCCTGGCCCGCGACATCCTGCGCGACCCGGTGTCGGTGCAGGTGGGCCCCGTGTCCACCGCCCCCGCCGCCGGCGTCTCCCACGCCGCCTACCCGGTGCGGGCGGACCTGAAGTCGGCCCTCCTGGCCGAGCTCGTGAAGCGCGGCCAGATCCGCAGCGTCATCGCCTTCACCCGCACCAAGCACCGCGCCAACCGCCTGGCCGACTACCTCGTCCGCAACGGGGTGGCCGCCGGCCGCATCCACGGCAACCGCAGCCAGGCCCAGCGCGAGCAGGCCCTGGCCGGGCTCAAGCGGGGCGCCTTCCCGGTGCTGGTGGCCACGGACATCGCCGCCCGCGGCATCGACGTGGAGGCGCTCTCCCACGTGGTGAACTTCGACGTGCCCAACTCGCCCGAGGACTACGTGCACCGCGTGGGCCGCACCGCGCGCGCCGAGCTGACGGGGGACGCCTTCCTCTTCGTCTCCCCCGAGGAAGAGCCGCAGGTCACGCGCATCGAGCGGGCCATCGGCAAGCGCATCCCGCGCGTGACGCTGTCCGGCTTCGACTACCAGAAGGCGGCGGAGCGGCTGGAGATCCCGCTCGGCCAGCGCAGGCACGCCCACCGCGTGGCCACCGCCGCGCGGCGGAGCGCGCGGCCGGCCCACCGCGGGACGCCGAGGAGCGGGTCTTTCGCTCCGCGCGGCGGGCGCACGGCCCGCCGTCCGCACGGCGGGCGCTAGCCGGGGCGAGGACCGCTTGTCCGCGCGCGGGACGGCTCGGATAATCGGAGCATGTGCCGAAACATCCGCACCCTCTTCAACTTCGAGCCTCCGGCGACGGAGGAGGAGGTCCGGGCCGCCTCCCTGCAGTTCGTGCGCAAGCTGAGCGGCTTCAATGCGCCCTCGAAGGCCAACGAGGCGGCCTTCGAGAGGGCCATCGAGGAGGTGGCCGATGCCGCGCGGCGCCTCATCGAGGACCTCTCCACGACCGCCCCCCCGCGCGACCGCGCGGTGGTAGCGGCCCAGGCCAAGGCACGGGCGGTCAAGCGCTTCGGCGGGGCCGAGGGACGGCGCTAGCCGACTGTCCTTCCGTCGCATGTCCATGCCGCAGCTCTCGCTCTTTTCCGCCCGGGAGACCGTCCTCGCCGACGACGGCCTCGGCCGCATCGCCTACACCCCGGGCTTCGTGGAGGAGGCGGCCGCGCGCCGCTGGTTCGCCCTGCTCCGCGACGGCATCGACTGGAAGGCGGAGCGCCGCTGGATGTACGCGCGCGAGGTGGACGTCCCGCGCCTGACCGCGCACTTCCGCCTGGGCCAGCCGGCCGTGCCCCGCGCCCTGGCCGAGGCCGCACGCCAGGTGGTGGACGGCACCCGGGTGCCCTTCAACAGCGTGGGCCTGAACTTCTACCGCGACGGCCGCGACAGCGTGGCCCCGCACAACGACCACCTCGGCGTGCTGGTGCCGGGCCATCCCATCGGCCTCCTGTCGCTGGGGAGCCTGCGGCGCATGACCATCCGGGCCAAGGAGGAGCCGCGGCGCGTCCTCCACGTGGACCTCGAGCCGGGGAGCCTGCTCCTGATGAGCTACGAGACGCAGCTGCACTACACGCACGGCATCCCCAAGACCACGGCGCCGGTGGGAGAGCGCATCAGCCTGGCCTTCCGCGTGAAGCCGGCGGATGGGGGAGAGCGTGACCCCTATCGCTAGCCGCCTCGCCGCGGGCATCGCGCTGCTGGCCGCCGCGCTCGCGGGGTGCGCGAAGGCCGCCACGGACCCGGTGGAGGCGCTCGTGCACGCCCTGGCCTCCGCGGCGGAGGACAAGGACGCCGACGCCTTCGCCCTTCGCCTGGCCCCCGACTTCGCCGGCGACGGCGGGATGACGCGCGCGGAGGCCCAGTCCACGCTGCGCCGCTACTTCATGGCCTACGACAGCGTGGGCATCACGGTGGGGGAGCTGAAGCGCCCGGAGCCGACGCGCGTGGCCTTCCGCGTCGTCTTCAACGGGCGTCCCAAGGACGTGGGCGGGCTGGCCGGGTTGCTCCCCGGAGAGGCCGTCTACGACTTCGAGCTGGAGCTGGCGGGGGAGGGCGAGACGCTCACTGTCCGCCGCGCCGCCTGGCGGCCCTGGGAGCCGCCCTCGACCAACTGAGGGCGCGAGCGACAGCCGCCCGCCTCACTTCTTCCTCAGGCTGTCGAGCAGGACGGCCGCTTCCTCCGTGCCGCTGACCTCGCGCTTGATCTGCACGTTCGGGTCGGTCACGGGCGGAGGCGGAACGGTGATGTCCACCTGGGCCACCTGCTGGGGCGGATCGTTGCCCTTCTGGATGGCGAACGAGTATGAGACGTGGGCCAGCGTCTCGTGGCCGCGGGGCGGTGTGTCCAGCGGATGACTGGTGGCGGAGACCGTCACCAGGACCTTGCCGTCCGGGGCGGCGCGGTCCTGGAGTGCCCGCAGGGCCGCCTCCACGCTGGCGTTCTGGAACATCAGGTTCACGGACGGGGGCGCGAGCATGATGCCGTCCTGCGCCTCGTCGCCGAACCCGGCACCCCACATGTGGGCGCGGTGGTACCCCGCCACGATGGGGTCCACCTCCCCGGCACGGAGGACGTCGCGCTCAAAGTGGGAGCGCGGAATGCCGTCCCGAAGCTCGCCCTTGATGACGATGTTCATGGCACCGTCGGGGCCCCGCTCCCCGCTGATGGAGCGGATGCCGCCACCCGCCGTGGTGCCGGTCAGGTTCATGGTGGCCGAGCTGATCGTGACTCCCCTGGCGGTGACCCGTGTCACCACCGGTTGCGGCCGCGTGCTGGCCTGTCCAACGTGATGCTTGACGTGGTTCCCGCCGATGACGCCCCCGCTGGACATGCCTACATCTCCACGAAGCTGAAGCTGGCGAGCAGGGCCTTGACCTCGTCCAGCTTGGCCTTCACCGCCTCGAAGCCGGCGCGGTCCTCGTCCAT
>DATBIO010000132.1:0-4200 GCA_036556965.1 Vicinamibacteria bacterium | reverse complement strand
GATCAGGGCGAGCAGGCCGGGCACGTCGGCGGCGGTGGCCCTACGCAACCGCACCGCCCGCCCCCCTTCCGTCCACGCGCGGCTCCGCCCCCGCCCCGCCCTGCAGCACCGCGTCGAGCGCGTCCACGAAGGCGTCGATCTCCTTGCCCTTGATCACGAGCGGGGGCAGCAGGCGCACCACGTGCTCGCCCGCCCGCGTGACGAGGTACCCGCGCTCGCGCAGCCCCCGGGCCAGCTCCGCCGCCGCGCCGCGGACCTCGATGCCGAGCATCAGCCCCAGGCTGCGCACCTGGGCCACCGCGGCGTGCTTGCGCGCCAGCAGGTTGACGCCGCGGCGCAGGCGGGCCGCCTTCCGCTGCACCTTGGCCAGGAAGCCGGGAGCGGTGAGGCGGTCCAGCACGGCGAGGGCCGCCGCGCAGGCCACCGGGTTGCCGCCGAACGTGCTGCCGTGGTCGCCCGCGGAGAGGTGGGCGGCGAGGTCCTCGCGCAGGAGCACCGCGCCCAGGGGCAGCCCGCCCCCCAGCGGCTTGGCCAGGGTCAGGATGTCGGGCCGGATCCCGGCGTGCTCGTAGGCGAACAGCGTGCCCGTGCGCCCGAGGCCGCACTGCACCTCCTCGCTGACGAGGAGGGCGCCGCGCTCGCGGCAGATGTCGCGAAGGCCCTGCAGGAAGGCGGGGGGCGCCGGGCGCACGCCCCCTTCTCCCTGGACGGGCTCCACGAAGACGGCCGCCGTCCTGGCGTCGATGGCGCCGGCGGCGGCGGTGAGGTCGTCCCAGGGCAGGAACTTCACGCCGGGCACCAGCGGCTCGAAGGGCGCGCGGTACTTCTCGGTCCAGGTGAGGGACAGCGCGCCCAGGGTCCGGCCGTGGAAGGAGTGCTCGAAGGCGACGAGGTCGCTGCGGCCGGCGGGATGGCCGATGCGGCGGGCGAACTTGATGGCCGCCTCCACCGCTTCCGTGCCCGAGTTGCAGAAGAAGACCTTGGCCGGGAAGGCCAGGGACACGAGCCGGCGCGCCAGCGTCTCGCCCACGTCGGAGTGGTAGAGGTTGGAGGTGTGGACGATGCGTGCGGACTGCTTCTTGATGGCGGCCAGCACCGCGCGGTCGCCATAGCCGAGGCCGTTGACCCCCACGCCCGCCGCGAAGTCGACGTAGGTCCGCCCCTGGTCGTCGGTGACCCTGGCCCCCTTGCCGGAGACGATGACCAGGTCCCGGTCGTAGACGGGAAGCAGCGCGCTCACCGCGCCGCTCCCCCCGCCGCCGCTTCCAGGACAGGGGCGTGCACGCGCGTCCCCCGGAAGCCGCCGAGGAGCCGCGCCTTGCCCGCTACCACCACCTCGGGGATGCCGGCGCGGGCGGCCTCCAGCGCCACCCGCACCTTCAGGGCCAT
Source organism: Vicinamibacteria bacterium (assembly GCA_036556965.1). Taxonomy (GTDB): domain Bacteria; phylum Acidobacteriota; class Vicinamibacteria; order Fen-336; family Fen-336; genus DATBIO01. The sequence continues at coordinate 2,811 of DATBIO010000132.1, read as the reverse complement.
GCCTCCGCCGATGGTGCCGTCGGCGATGAGGCGCTCCGCCTCCGCCCCGTCCAGGCTCTCGAGCACGCCCGCTCCCGCGCCCACGCCGTCCACGTCGGAGAGGTAGACGAGGGTGTCCGCTCCCAGGGCGAGGGCCACCGCCAGCGCCGCCTCGTCCGCGTTGACGTTGAGCGACTCGCCCGCCTCGCCGCTCGACACGGGAGAGACCACGGGGACGAAGCCGGCCGCCCACAGCGCGCGCAGGGGCGCGGTGTCCAGGCTCACCGGGGTCCCCACGCGGCCCAGGCCCGGCTCCACGCGGGCGCGCAGCAGGCCGCCGTCCCGACCGCTGACGCCGACCGCGGGGACGCCGGCCTGGGTGAGGCCGGCGGCCACCGCCTTGTTGAGCACGCCGGAGAGGACCATCTCCACGACCTCCATGGCCGCGGGCGACGTCTCGCGGCGTCCCTCCACGAAGCGGGACTCGATGCCCAGGGCGCGCAGGAGGCGCTCCACGTGCCGGCCCCCGCCATGGACCACGGCCGACCGCGCTCCCGCGGCGCGAAGCTCGGCGGCCAGGGGAGAGAGCAGGCCGGGGTCCTCGAGGGCGGGACCGCCCAGCTTGTACACGCTCGTGCTCACGCGAACACCTCCGCCGTCTGGGTGCCGCGCACGGGCAGCCCCGCTTCCTCCGCCCAGCCCATGGCCAGGTTCAGGTTCTGTATGGCCTGGCCCGCCGCGCCCTTCACCAGGTTGTCGAGGGCGGAGAAGACGACCACGCGGCCGGGCGCTCCTGGCACCACGGCCAGGTGGCAGTCGTTGGTGGTAGCCACGTCGGAGAGCCGCGGCGGCGACTCCACCACCTTCACGAAGGCGGCGCCCGCGTAGAAGGCGCGCAGGGCGTCGGCCAGGCGCTCCGCGGGGTGGCCGGTGCGCAGGTAGAGGGCGGAGAGGATGCCGCGCTTGACCGGGAGCAGGTGGGGACAGAACGTCACGGGGACGCCCAGCACGTGCTCGATCTCCGCCACGTGGCGGTGGGTGCGCCCGGGCGCGTAGGCGGAGAAGTCCTCGCTCACCTCGCAGAAGAGGAGGTCCTCGCGCGCCGCGCGCCCGGCGCCGCTGGCCCCGCTCTTGGCGTCGATCACGACGTCGCCCCCGTCCACCAGGCCGAGGCGGAGCAGGGGGACGAGCGGGAGCAGGACGGAGGTGGCGTAGCAGCCGGGGTTGGCCACCAGCCGCGCGCCCGCGATGTCGTCGCGGTAGACCTCGGTCAGGCCGTAGGGCGCCTGCCCCAGGAGCTCGGGGGCGGGATGATCGTGGCCGTACCACTGCCGGTAGGAGGCGGCCGTGGGCAGGCGCAGGTCGCCGGAGAGGTCGATCACGACGGCGGCCGGGAACCGCGCGCGCAGGGCGGCGGCGTAGCGGCCGGAGACGCCGTGGGGAAGGGCGAGCAGGTAGGCGTCGGCCTCGCGCTCCAGGCCGGCCTCGTGGTCGAGGTGCCCGCGGCCGGCGCCCGTGGTGAAGTCCACGCGCGCCCGCGGGTGCGCGGCGAGGAGGCGTACGGCCTCCCGTCCCGTGTAGCCCGTCGCCCCGAGCACGCCCACTCGCGCCATTCGTCCCGTCACCTCCCGACCATCGCCCAATAAAAAACCCGCTGGGGACACGTCCCAGCGGGTCGGAACGCCGTTCGCCTGTGCGAGGCGTCTACGGCGCGGCCACCCGCCGGGCAGACGGGCCTCGCCTCACGCGGGCCTTCGGTCGCACGGCGGACAGCACACTCATCGTCAACGTGATGGTACATGAGCGCGGGGAGCTGTCAAGGGCGGATGGGTGCGCTCCGCGCCGGACGGGTCGCGCGGCCCCGGCGCGCCACCGCCGGCACGCCGTCCCCGCCCGCGGTAGCATAGTCGGCTCCGACGAGGTGCTTCATGACCGAGATGGTGACCCACCCCCGCAGCCTGCCCCTCACGGACCTGAACGAGGACGAGCGCATGTTCCGCGAGCAGGTCCGCCAGTTCGCCGAGGAAGAGGTGCGGCCGCTCGTCCACCGCATGGACGAGGAGGCCAGCATCCCGCGCGCCCTCATCGACAAGTGCTTCGAGCTCGGGATCATGGGCGTGGAGATCCCCGAGCAGCACGGGGGAGCGGGGGCCACCTTCTTCATGTCCACGCTGGTGGTGGAGGAGCTGGCGCGCGTGGACGCCTCCCTCGCCGTGCTGGTGGACGTCCAGAACACCCTGATGAACAACGCGATCCTGCGCTGGGGCAGCGAAGAGCAGCAGGCGCGCTACTTCCCCAAGCTCGGCAGCAAGTGGGTGGGGGCCTACGCGCTGTCCGAGGCCGGCTCGGGCTCGGACGCCTTCGCGCTCGCCTGCCGCGCCCACGACAGGGGGGACCACTTCGAGCTGACCGGGCGCAAGCTCTGGATCACCAACGCCGCCGAGGCCGAACTGTTCATCGTGATCGCCAACGCGGACCCCTCGAAGGGCTACAAGGGAATCACCGCGTTGCTGGTGGAGCGCTCGTTCCCCGGCTTCACGGTGGGGAAGAAGGAGGACAAGCTCGGCATCCGGGCCTCGTCCACCTGCGAGCTCGTCCTCGAGGGCTGCCGCGTGCCCCGGGAGAACGTGCTCGGGGACGCGGGGAAGGGCTACAAGATCGCGATCGAAACCCTGAACGAGGGCCGCATCGGCATCGGCGCGCAGATGGTCGGCCTCGCCCGGGGCGCTCTCGAGTGCGGCCTCAAGTACGCGCAGGAGCGCGAGCAGTTCGGCAAGCCCATCGGGGACTTCCAGGCCGTGCAGTTCCTGCTCGCCGAGCTCGCGACCGAGA
>DATBIO010000131.1:0-17861 GCA_036556965.1 Vicinamibacteria bacterium | reverse complement strand
CTCCGTCCCCACGGAGATGCGCAGGCACGTGTCGAAGCCGTAGGCGCCCATCGGGCGCACGATGACGCCTTCCGCCAGCATGCGGCGGAACAGCCCGGCTCCCTCGCGGCCCGTGTCCACGAGGAGGAAGTTGGCCAGGCTGGGCTCCACCTGGAGGCCGCGCGCGGCGAGGGCCGCGGCGACGCGGGCGCGCTCGCGCCGGCACAGCTCCACCGTGCGGCGGACGTGCGCGTCGTCCTCCAGCGCGGCCAGGGCGGCCGCCTGCCCGACGAGGTTGGCGTTGAACGGCTCGCGCACGGTGTCCACCGCGTCCACCACCTCCGGCGCCGCGATGCCGTAGCCCACGCGCAGGCCGGCCAGGCCGTGGGCCTTGGAGAAGGTGCGGAGGACGGCCACGGGCAGCCCCGCCTTCACGAAGGCGACGCCGTCCGGATAGTCGGGGTGGTCGGCGTACTCGAAGTAGGCCTGGTCCAGGACCAGCAGCACCCCGGAGGGCAGGCCGCGCAAGAGGGCCTCCACCTCCCCCCGCGTGTTCCAGGTGCCCGTCGGGTTGTTGGGGTTGGCCACGAACACCAGGCGGGTGTGCCCGTCCACCGCCGCCCGCATGGCGGCGAGGTCGTGGGTGCGCGCGCGCATGGGCACCAGCCGCGCGTTGCCGTTGCGCGCGCCCACCACCTGCCGGAAGCGCGCGAAGGCGCCCTCGGACACCACGGCGTTCTCGCCCGCTCCCAGGAAGGCGCGGGCGAGCAGGTCGATGAGGTCGGTGGAGCCGTTGCCGATCACGACCTGCGTGGCCGCCACCCCCAGGCGCTGGGCGAGGGCCTGGCGCAGGGCGCGCGCGGGCCCGTCCGGGTAGAGATGCGCGCGGCCGAGGGCGGCGCGGGCCGCTTCCAGGGCCCGCGGCGAGGGGCCGAGGGGGTTCTCGTTGGAGGCGAGCTTCACCACGTCCCGCAGCCCCCAGTCGCGCTCCACTTCCTCGATCGGCTTCCCGGGCTCGTAGCGGTCGAGCCCCTGCAGGTGGCGCGGCAGCGGCGGCGTGCGCGCGCTCAACCCCGCGTCCTCCCGCGGCGCCGGGCGCCCGGCGCGGCGGGGCGGGCCGCGGGGGTCCGGCCGCCGCGCAGCGCCTGGACCTCGCGCGGGGCCAGGGCGCGGTACTCGCCCGGCTTGAGCCCGCGCAGGGTCAGGGGGCCGTAGGCCACGCGGCGCAGCTTGGAGACGGGATGGCCGACGGCCTCCAGCAGGCGGCGGACCTCGTGGTGCTTGCCCTCGTGCAGGCGGACCTCCACCCAGGCGTTGTTGTCGGCCTCCAGCACGCGCGCGTCGTCCACGGAGAGGCTCTCGCCCTCCACGCGCACGCCCGCGCGCAGGCGGGCCAGGGTGGCCTCGTCGGGAACCCCCCGCACCTTGGCCTGGTACACGCGCGGGACCTCGTAGCGCGGGTGCGACACGCGCTCGGCCAGGGCCCCGTCGTTGGTGAGCAGGATCAGGCCTTCCGTGGTCACGTCCAGCCGTCCCACGGGGAAGAGCCCGGCCACGCCGGGAACGTAGTCCATGACGGTGGGACGGCCCTCCGGGTCGCGCCGGGTCGTCACCACGCCCCGGGGCTTGTAGAGGAGGAAGTAGGCGGCGTGCTCCGGCGCCCGCACGCGCACGCCGTCCACCCGGATGTCGTCCTGCGCGAGGTCGGCCTTGCTGCCCAGCGTGCGCACCGTGCGGCCGTTGACGGTGACGCGGCCCTCCGCCATCACGCGCTCGGCGGCCCGCCGCGAGGCCACGCCGGCGCGGGAGAGGATCTTCTGCAGCCGCTCTTCCACCGCCGGCATCGTACATCGCGGAACGGCCCGCCTACGAGAGCGAGGAGAGGGCGGCGGGGAAGGCCACGATGAGGGCGAAGCGCGCGAAGGCGAACCCGAGGGCGAAGCCGGCGCCGCCGAGGAAGGTGGCCAGCGGGCTCGTGGCCAGGCCGCGGCCCCGCCGCCAGCTCCCCCATCCGTGCATGGCGAACCCGCCCGCCAGCGGCGCCATCACCAGGCTCGGACCCGCGCGCGGAGGCGCGGGCAGGAGCCGCCCGGGAAAGGCGAAGGCCGAGACGCTGCCGAGGAGGCCGCCCGCCACGAAGCAGGCCACGGCGCCCAGCCAGGGAGCGGCGTCCTCGTCGAAGGCGCCCCGCCACCAGGCGCGGGACCCCATGAGCAGCTCGACGACGAACTCTCCCCCGACGGCGAGGAACAGCTCCAGGAGCACGGCCAGCACGCCTGCCCCCTATTACGAAGCCCGGCCCCGGCGGGTTCGGTCCGCCGGCGGCCGCGGCTATTGGTGCTGGAGCGTGAAGCGGAGCAGCACCTCGGTGCCGTCGGCCACCTCGATGACGAGGCTGCCGCCCAGGACGAGGTCGCCGATGACGGTGCTCGTCGTGCCGCTGCTCGCGATGGCGCCGTCCGACGGCGTCAGCAGGTCCCCGCTCTGCGCGGACTGCCGCCAGCGCAGGTTGCTGCGGGTGGTCTGCGCCGTGACGTCGAAGCGCACCGACCGGGAGACGTTGATGCCGACGGGGCAGGACTGGTTCACGGTGACGAGGTTGAGCTGGATGCACTGGCCCGAGGGCAGGGCCACCGGCCGCACCACGGTCAGGCCGCAGTTCCCCGCCGACGTCGCCGCCACGCCGCAGCTCGCGGCCGGACTGGGGGACGGGCTCGGGCTGGGCGAGGGCGACGGACTCGGTGACGGGCTGGGCGACGCGCTCGGGCTCGCGGACGGGCTCGGTGACGGGCTGGGCGAGGGCGACGAGCTGGGGCTGGCCGAGGGGCTGGGGCTCGGCGACGGCGAGGCTGCCGGGCTCGGCGACGGGCTGGGCGAGGGCGACGGCGATGGGCTGGGGCTCGGCGGCCCGCCCGCTCCGGGCTGGACGAACACCTGCAGCGTGGCGGTGGCGGACGACGAGCCGCTGCGCGCGATGAGCGTGTAGGAGGTGGTCCAGGTGGGCGCCACCTGCTTGGTGCCCTCGGGCTGGACGCCTCCCACGCCGTTGTTGATCTCGACCGTCTCGGCGCCCTCGACCCGCCAGTTCAGGGTTGCCGTGCCGCCCGCCGGGATCTCGGTGGGGGTTGCCGTAAACCGCACGACGGCCAGGTCTTCGGGGCCGCTGGTGTCATCCAGGATGGAGCAGCCGGCGAGCGTGGCGGCCACGAGCAGGGCGAGCGGAGCACGCCAGTAATTGTGGTGCATGGGCGGAACCCCCCTTGGATTTGTGGATTTTAGGGAGCGCCGGCCCTAGACGTCAAGTAGTACTTTAGGTGTTCGGCTCTGGATCCTCGTCAGCAGTGAGTTCCTCGACCAGAGACGTGTCCACGGGCGCCGGCGCCTCGATCGCGCGCTTGAGGCCCGCCACGTCCACGTCCTCGCCGAGCACCTCCGCGAACTCCTCGATCCGGGGGAGGTCGTTCACGTCCTTGAGGCCGAACTGCAGGAGGAATTCGCGCGTGGTCCCGTAGAGCATGGGGCGTCCCACCACCTCCTTGCGGCCGGTGATGCGGATGAGGCGCTTCTCGAGGAGCGTCTTCACCACGCCCTGCGACCGGACGCCGCGCAGGTCGATGATCTCCGGCAGCGTGATCGGCTGCTTGTAGGCGATGACGGCCAGCGTCTCCAGGGCCTGGATGGAGAGCCGGGTCGGCGCCCGGGGGTCGAGCAGCTCGCGGACCCAGTCGTTGTACTCGGGGCGCGTGGTGATCTGGTAGCCCCCGGCGACTTCCACCAGCTGCAGGCCGCGGCCGCCGCGCGCGTAGTCCTCGCGGATCTCCTCGAGGGCCTTCTGCCAGGAGGCGCGGGGCACGCCGCCCATGATCTTGCCGATCTCGCGCGGGGTGAGGGGCTGCGGGGAGGCGAAGATCAGGGCCTCCAGGGCGGCGCGCGTGTCCTCGGCCCCGAGCGGCGGCGGACCGTCGTCCTCGGCCTCGGGGAAGGGGTCGTCTTCGGTCATCGGGCTCCGTCGGCCGGTCCCACCGGCCGGAACACGCGGATCGGTCCGAACGAGCCGCGCTGGTAGACCTTGACCCGCCTGAGCCGGATCAGCTCCAACAGGGCGAGGAAGGTCAGGATCATCTCGGCCTTGGTCTCCAGGGTGGCGAACAGCGCCAGGAACTCGAGGGACTGGCCCTCCGCCACCAGCGACAGCACCTCCTCCATGCGCTGCTCGACCGTCTTGCCCTCGCGCTCCGCCTCGTAGGCGAGGAGGGTCTTGCGGCGGTCGAGCATCTCCTTGAAGGCGGCGATGAGGTCGAAGAGGCCGGCCTCCAGCATCTCCTCGCCCGCGTCGTCGAAGCGCGGCAGCACCGTGTCCGGCCGCGTGAAGCTCGCGGCCCGCACCTGCGCGCGCTCGTGCAGGACGCCGGCCGCCTCCTTGTAGCGCTGGAACTCGATCAGCCGCTGCACGAGGTCGGCGCGCGGGTCCTCCGCCTCCTCGTCGCCCTTGGCCTCCGTGGGGTCGAGGGGGACGAGCATCTTGCTCTTGATGTGGATGAGGGTGGCGGCCATGACCATGAACTCGCCCGCCACGTCGAGGTTCAGCTCGCGCATGAGGTCGAGGTACTCCATGTACTGCCGGGTGATGGGCGCGATGGGGATGTCGTAGATGGAGACCTGGTTGCGGCGGATGAGGTACAGCAGGAGGTCCAGCGGGCCCTCGAACTCGCGCACGGCGATGAGGGGGGCGTCGTCGGGGAGGACGGACTCCAGCCCCGCGGGCAGCCTCTCGTCGGTCACCCGAGGACCCCGCGGTAGTCGACCTTCATGGCCGCGCGCACCTCTTCCATGGTGGCGCGCGCCGTCTCGCGCGCCCGGCGCGAACCCTCGCGCAGGACGTCCCACACCGTGTCCGGCCGCGAGGCGAACTCGGGACGCCGCGCGTGGATCTCCTCCAGGCGGTGCAGGAGGTGGTCCATCAGTCGCCCCTTGCAGTCGAGGCAGCCGATGCCGGCGCTGCGGCAGCCATCCGCCGCCCAGGCCCGCGTCTCCTCGGAGGAGAAGGCCTTGTGCAGGTCGAAGACGGGGCAGATCTCGGGCGTGCCGGGGTCGCTCCGCCGCTTGCGGGCGGGGTCCGTGATCATGGGCTTGAGCTTCTCGCGCAGGGTGGCGGGCGGGTCCTTCAGGAAGACCGCGTTCCCGTAGGACTTGGACATCTTCCGGCCGTCCGTCCCGGGCACGCGTGGCGTCGGCGTGAGCAGCGTCAGGGGCTCGGGGAACACGTCGCCGTAGAGGTGGTTGAATCGCCGCACCACCTCGCGCGTCAGCTCGATGTGGGGAGCCTGGTCCTCCCCCACCGGCACCGCGTTCGCCTTGTAGATGATGATGTCGGCCGTCTGCAGGAGGGGGTAGCCCAGGAACCCGTAGGTCCCGAGGTCCTTCTCCGCGATCTGCTGCTGCTGCTCCTTGTAGCTCGGGACGCGCTCCAGCCAGCCCAGCGGCGTGACCATGGACAGGAGCACGTGCAGCTCGGCGTGCTCCGGCACCTGGCTCTGCACGAACATCGTGCAGCGCGCGGGATCGAGGCCCGCGGCCAGCCAGTCCGTGGCCACCTCCACGATGTTCTCGCGTATCGGGCCGGGGTCGGCGTAGTCCGTGGTCAGGGCGTGCCAGTCCACCACCACGTAGTAGCAGTCGTAGGTGTCCATGAGGCGCACCCAGTTGTCGAGGGCGCCCGTGAGGTGGCCCAGGTGCAGCGACCCCGTGGGCCGCATGCCGGAGAGGATGCGCGGCCGGCTCACGGCAGGGCCAGGCGGAAGAGGGCGAACGTCACCCAGCTCGTGATGGGCTCCAGGATCTTCCCCATGAGGCCGGTCATGAACAAGCCGAGGAGGATGAGGTACCCGTAGGGCCCCATCACCTCGTCGTAGCGGTCCCCGATCCGCTGCGGCAGTCCGAACGAGGCCACCTTGGCGCCGTCCAGCGGGGGGATGGGCACGAGGTTGAAGATGGCGAGCACGACGTTCATCTGGATGCCCACCACGATGATGGTCACCAGCGGGTGACGGGCCTCCGACACCAGGCCCGTGCGCACCACCACGAAGAAGCCCGCGGTGAAGAGGAAGGCCAGGAGGATGTTGGAGAGGGGCCCCGCGCCCGCCACCACCATGTGCCCCGTGCGCATCGAGTACTCGCGGCGGAAGTTGGCCGGGTTGTAGGGTGTGGGCTTGGCCCAGCCCAGCAGGGGGAACCCGGTGAAGATCTGGATGAGGGGGAACAGCAGAGTCCCGATGGGGTCGATGTGGTCGATGGGGTTGAGGCTGATGCGGCCCTCGCGCTGGGCGGTGTCGTCCCCCAGCTTGAGGGCGGCCAGGGCGTGCGCCGACTCGTGGACGGAGAGGCTGAAAAGAAGGACCACGTAGCCGGTCAGGCCCAGCGCAAGATGTTCGGGCGAGAAGTTCAAGGGGAGAAGGCCGCCTTCGGCAAGAAACCCGGGATGGTAGCACAGCGGTCGCGGGGGCCCTCCGCTTGGTCCCCTTCGGACCGGATGATAAAATCTCCGTTCCTTTCCCACCCGTGCCGGAGTGGTGGAATTGGCAGACACGCACGTTTGAGGGGCGTGTGGGGAAACCCATGCGGGTTCGAGTCCCGCCTCCGGCACCAGCTCAGCGCATCCAGCCTAGGCTGCCGTCTGCCAGCCGCCCTCGTCAAGGCGGACCCTCAGCTTCAGTGGTACCGGCTTGCCTTTTGGCGTCTCCTTGAGGTCATCGAGCGAGTAGTCCGCGGTGCGATCGTTGTGAACCACCATCAGCCGGATGAGCCGCTCAGCCATTCCGCTCATCGGGGCCGCGTCGTTCTCCCAACGCGAAAGGTGCTCGGGCGTGACGTCCAGGCGCTGGGCCAGGTCCACACCAGAGTAGCCAAGGTGCTTTCGCAGGAACCGCACTTCCTTCCCGGTGAGACCCGAAGGCTTGCGCACCAGGGTCAACGCGATCAGCCGGTGCAACTCAGGCATCTTCGGAATCCCGAACGCCTCCTCGCCGCAGTCGGAGCACTTCCGCACGGGAATGCCCACGAGGACGATGCCCTGGAGGCCGCTCTCGTCGTACTGGCGCGTGGCCGAGCGCTCCTCCATCATCACGCCGCCACAGCTGCGGCACCTCTTCGCCATCAGAACCTCCACACCGTGACGATCGTCAGCTCCACCTCGGAGTCGAGAGCGACGATGGCCGCGATCCGATTGGTGCGAACCCTGTACCGCCACTCGCGGCTTTCGTACTCCGCCATCTCGACCCACCCTGCTCGCAAGACGTTCTCGACGTCGACCGCCGTCAGGCGATCGTCCGCCATCGCCCGTTGTGCATGCGGAGTGAAGAACACTGTTCCACTTCGCAGGATCTCGCGGACGAGCTTCTGTGCCTCCTGGTTGTCGAGGGGCTCATCCATGCAGGTTGATATTACATCATGTTAATGTAATATCAAGAATCCCACGATCCCGATTGCATCCATGTGGGTCGTCAGGACCGCAGAGCCGGCGGGTCTGGCGGAGCCGCGGCCAGGGCCAGCAGCGCCAGCGGCAAGGCGAGGGCGTGCGGCGACGGATGCGGTGCCGCCCACAGCGCGAGGAGCGACAGCGCCGCCGCGAGCAGCAGCCGCGTCGACGCGTCGGGTAGGCGAGAAGCCAGGCGCCACGCCGCCACCGCCGCGCCGAGGGTGACCGCTGTGGACAGGACCGGCAGCCAGGTCGGCGGCCAGCCCACGTAGAGCAGCAGGTTGCCCAGGCCGACCCCGGCCTCCACGCCAGGCCACCCGGGTCGAACGCCCGCCAGCAGGCCCGGAGCCCAAAGGGCCGTCCACCCCAGCGTCAGACCAGCCATGAACAGCCGGCTCGTGGCGCGCGCGGTGATCGCGGTGGCCGGCGCCACCGCGTGCCCCTGCACGCCCGCCGCCGCTCCTGCCAGCGCGCCCGCGGACAGGCCGCGGCCGGCGCCGGCGGCCCACCCGGCGGCCAGGAGGAGGGCCAGGAGCGCGACCTCCGGCGCGCCGAAGACCGCGCCGGTGACCGTGGCCGGCGAGAGCACCGCGGCGAGGGCGAGCGGACGATCGGGCGGAGGCACCAGCCGTGCGACCAGGAGCACGACTCCGACCAGGGCGCCCAGCGTGAGGAGCCGCGGGTCGCCCACCGCCGCGCCCACCGTGGCCGACGCGACGCCGGTCCGTTCCGCGGTGAAGGTCCGCGGGGGGTCGCGACGGAAGCTCTCGCTCCAGGCCTCGCGCGCAACCGTGCCGTCGTGGGCCAGCGCCTGCCCGCCCCACGCGTGCTGGGCCCGTGCCGTCCCGGTGGCCGTCCCCGCCACCGTGACGAACACGGTGGGCGCGGCCACGCCCGCGGCGATGGCGGCCACGGCCATTCCGAACCGCACGCGGCGCCGCGCGCCGAGGAGGCCCGCGGCAAGGTAGGCGACGGCGAGGCCGGCCAGGACGGCGCTCCAGAGCAGGCCGAACGGATCCGGCGTGAGCACGGGCGCCCGCGGTCCGAACAGGGTCCACAGCCCGCCCAGCCGGTGCGGCGTCCACGACTCCAGGAGCTGCCGTCCCGTCTCGCGCATCGGCCCGTATTGCGCGACCTCCACCGCCGCCAGCAGCAGGAGCAGGGGCGCCACGCAGACGTCCGCGCGGCGGCGCACTCCCAGGAGGAAGGCGAGGGGCAGCAGCACGGCCGCCGGCACGAGGAAGTTGGGGTGCACCATGCGGGAGGCGTAGAGCGCGGCCAGGAACGCCGCGCTCCCCGCGGCCAGGGCCGCGCCCGCCCCCCCCGCGCGCGTCTGCCAGCGCAGCAGGAGCGCGCACAGGGGCAGGATCACGAGGTAGGCCAGGCCGAGCGGCGCGTCGTCGGAGAGGCTCGCGACCCCGCCCAGATAGAGGACGACGTTGGCCAGGCCGATGCCCGGCGTACCCCCGAAGGGATAGCGGTCCGCGCTGCGGCCGAGCATGAAGCCCACGGCGTCGGCCCAGAAGGCCCGCGCGTCGAGGAGGGCGAGGGGCGTCACCACGACGGCCAGGACGGCGGCGGCGGCGGCGAGGGGCCGGGCGAGGCGGCGCCAGAAGGCGCCGTCCGCGAGCTCGCGGAGGTCGCGCGCGCCGCCCAGGTACACGAGGAGGAACGGCGCGTAGGGCCAGACGATCTGCTTGACGGACAGGGCCAGGCCCAGGAGGGCGCCGGCCAGGATGGGCCGCCCGCGCTCGGCGGCGAGCACGGCCGACAGCAGCACGGCCACCGGGAGCATGTCCGTGGCCCCGAACACCTGGTGCCAGTACACCAGCGGGTTCAGGAGGACGAGGGCGGCCGCGGCCACGGCGCGCGCGGGGGCCAGGCGGGCGGCAACGGCCGCCGCCAGCGCCCAGGCCGCCAGCGTCACCGTCCGGGGGTCGAAGGCGGTGCCGAAGGCGCGGGCCAGGAGGTAGCCCGGCATCATCAGGAGGTGCGTGCCGGGCAGGTAGAGGTGGTGCCGGAGGACGGGGTTCTCGCCGTAGGAGGACCAGAACTCGGAGCGCCGCGCCTGGCGGCCCAGGACGCTGCGCGAGTAGTCGGCGCCGTAGGGCGTCTCGCCCGCCGCGACGCGGTCGAGCGCGAGAGGCAGCTGTACCACCCCGCCGTCGTAGCCGTAGGGACGGTCCATGGCCGCGCCCATGCCCACGAAGGCCGACGTGGGCGCCACTACCAGCACCAGCGCGGCGGCGGGGACGAGGGCGGCGCGGCGGCCGCCGCGCAGCGCCTGCACGAGGTAGGCGAGGGCGAGGGTGGTGGCCAGCGCCCCCAGCAGGAGGGCGAAGGGATCGCGGTCCACCGTCTCCGGCAGGCGCGGCAGCAGCGGCGCGAGCCAGGGGGGGACGGCGGCGGCCAGGCGCGGCTCGTGCGCCAGGCGCCAGGCCAGCACGCGCAGCGGGTCGAACAGGAGCAGCTCGCGCGCCACCAGGAGCAGGCACGCGGGCACGACCACGGCGTCGACGGGAAGCGGGCGGGCGCGCGCCGGCGCGCCGGCCGCGGTCAGCCTACTTCTCGTCGCGCCGGGGCGGCGCGATGCGCGTGCCGCAGGAGCAGATGATGCTGCGGGTCGCCCACTCGATGTTGAGGATCTTCCCGCACACCGAGCAGCGGAGGTAGGTGCCGGCGCGGCGCGCGGGCCCGATTCCGCTCGGCGGGGCGGACGACGATGGCGAGCGGCGCGACCCCTTCATGGCTCCTCGGTCCGATCCGGTCGAGCTTACGTTCCGCGTTGGCGCAGGGTCAAGGCGCCCGCCCGGGCCCCGCGAAGGCTCCGCCCCGCGCGAAGACGGCGGCGGCCAGGAGGGCCAGGGAAAGGGAGAAAGCGCCGAGCACCCAGGGCGCACCCAGCGCCCTCACGCCCACCCCCGCCACGAGGCTGCCCAGGGGCATGCCGCCGCGGAAGGCCAGGCCGTAGATGCTCAGGACGCGGCCGCGGAAGGCCTCGGGCGCGCTCTCCTGCACGAGCGCGTTGAGGGTGGCGAAGGCGGAGACGAGGCTGGCCCCCGCCACGAAGAGGAGGGCCATGGCCAGCCCCTGGCGGCCCGCCCACACCGCGGCCAGGGCCGCCAGCCCGTACACCATGAAGGCCACCAGGAGCGCCCGGTCGCGGCCGTGCGCCTGGCCGCGGTGCGCGGTGAAGACGGCGCCCGCGATGGCCCCCGCGCCGTAGCTCGAGAGCAGGAGGCTGTAGCCGGAGGATCCCGTGTCGAGGACGTCGCCCGCCAGCACCGGCAGGTAGGTCACGAGGGGGAAGGCCAGGAAGCTGCCCGCCCCCGCGATGAGGATCAGGCGGCTGAGCGCGCGGCTGCCGCGCACCTCCGCGAAGCCCGCGCGCAGGCTCCGGCCGAAGCCCTCGCCGCGCGCCGCCGGCGCGGCCTCGGGCAGGCGGATGAGGGCCACCGCCACGATCACGGCCAGGAAGGAGGCCACGTTGACGGCGAAGCAGGCGCCCGCCCCGCCCTGGGCCAGGAGGGCGCCCGCGATCATGGGGCCGACGAAGCGCGACAGGTTGAACTGGAGCGAGTTGAGGGCCACCGCGCCCGGGATCAGGCGGGGCGGCACCAGGCTCGTGAGCACGGCCTGGTAGGTGGGAGCCGACTGCGACTGCGTGAGCCCGGTGAGGAAGGCCAGGAGGAGGATGGCGGGCACCCCCAGGCGCCCCGTCGCATAGAGCCCGCCGAGGACGGCGGCGAACGTCATCTGCAGCGCGTTCGACGCCACCAGGATCCGCCGGCGGTCGATCCGGTCGGCCACGGCCCCCCCCACGAGCATGAAGGCCACCAGGGGCAGGTCGGCCGCGAACTGGCGCAGGCCGAGGTAGACGGGGTCGCCGAAGCGGGCGTGGATCAGCCAGGCCAGGGCCACGTCCTGGGTCCAGGTGCCCACGCTGCTGAGGAACGCGCCCGTCCAGATCAGGCGGTAGTTGCGGAATCGGAAGGGGGCGAGGAACCCGGACGGCTCCTCCGGCGTCGGCGCGGGCGCGCTCAGAAGGCCAGGGCTTCCGTCAGCACGCGGCCGTCGGGACGCAGCCGGCCCCCCTCGATGGCGAGCAGGCGCTCCACGGTGGGGGCCACGTCCACCAGGGAGGCCGCCCCCAGGACCCGGCCCGCGGCCACCCCGGCGCCCGAGAACAGGAGCGGGATGCGCCGGTCCAGGGGCCGCATGCTCCCGTGCTGGCCGGCGTTGGTGTAGCTGAGGGCCACGTCGTCGTCCAGGTCCACCATGAGGGCCGGCGAGCGCCCAGGCGAGAAGACGGCCAGCGAGCTGAGGCTGCGGTCGCAGCCCGCCCCCGCGTCCTCGCAGTACACCGCCTCGCACCAGGGCTGCGCGCGCAGGGTGGAAACGGCCTCGCGCAGGCGCCCCCCGTCGCGGAGGTACAGCCCCATGGACGTGCCGCCCGTATTGCTGACCACGTGCTCGATGCCGCGCGCGGACAGCTCGCCCACCTGCGGCCCGCCCGGCGCGTCCGCGGGGGCGACCACGTGCCGGAGGTCCACGCCGCTGAAGCCGTGGTCGGCGGAGACCACGAAGGTCGTCCGCTCGCGCAGCCCCAGCCTCTCCACCTCGCGCACGAAGTCGCCCAGCAGGGTGTCCAGGAACTCGAGCGTGCGCAGGTAGTGCGGGCTGTCGGGGCCGAAGGCGTGCGCGGCGTAGTCGGCGGAGCCCAGGTTGAGCAGGACCAGGTTCGGCTTCTTCTCGCGGAACAGGCGCAGGGTGGCGTCGAGGAGCTGGCGCGACAGCAGCTCCTTGAGCCACGCCGCCCGCTCCGCGCTGCCGTCCGCCTCGGGGCGGTAGCGGTTCTCCCAGGCGTCCTTGTCCACGACCTCCTTCGCGTTCAGCGTCCAGGTGGCGCCGCGCGCCCCCACCAGCTCGTAGCCCTTCATGGCCGCGTAGAGCGAGGTGAGGCCGGCCGCGGTGGCGTCCTCGAAGAAGGTGGGGCGGAGCACGAGGGCCTGCGCCGCCACGGGGTCCTCGTCGCCCAGCGGCACCGCCTTCCAGTCCGCGTCCATGAAGACCGAGCCCCCCACGATGCCGTGGCTGGCGGGATGGGCGCCGGTGGGCAGGCTCACGAAGGCCACGCGCGTCTGCGAGGGATAGACGGTCTCGGCGCGGAGGTAGCTCACGCCCTCCGCGGCCAGCCGCGCGAGCACCGGCGTGCGCGCGCGGCGAAGAGCGTCGGGCCGCGCCCCGTCCAGCATCACGATGACGACGTGGTCGGCCGCGCGCCCGGGCGCGTCGGCGCGGGCCTCCGCCGCCCACAGGGCCGCGGCCACCGCCAGCGCCACCCCCATCCCCTTCATGGAGCCGCCGAGTCTAGCATTCGCGCATGCCCTTCCCCTGTCCCGCCTGCGGCGCCGCCGTGGCGCGCAGCCCGGAAGCGTGGTTCCTCCGCTGCCCCGCCTGCCGCTCGTGGCTGCGGGCGCACGCGGCCGAGGACGCCGCCGTGCGCGCCTACGAGGTGGAGGCGGTGGGCCGGCCCGAGACCCGCCGCCGCCTGGAGGTCCCCTGGACGCCCGCCGACGACCGCCGGCTCCGCCGCTGGCTGCTCTGGTCGAGCGTGGTCACGCTGGGGCTGGCGGCCGCGCTCTTCGTCCTGGCCCGGCTGCTATGAGCGGCGCGGGGCCGGCTTCTTGGGGGCCGCCGCCTTGGCCGCGCGCACGCGCGCCTTCTTCGCCTTCTCCTTGCGCTTGCGGCGGCGCCGCAGCTCCTTCATGCGCTCGATCATGGGATCTCGCTCCTCTCTCGCTCGGTTTCCTTCTTCGTCTCCGCCAGGCGGCGGCGGATGATCCGCAGGTAGGCCCGCGGCACCTTCTGCAGCTCCACCAGCAGCGCCCCGAACTCCGCGCGCACGTTGCCCGCGGGGCCGTTGTCGCCGTAGAGCAGGTTGACCACGCGGCCCTTGACCGCCACCGGGAAGAGGGCGGCACCGCTGGCCGGCTTCTTGTGCAGGACGCGCAGGAAGCGCTGGCTCTCCGGCTCGCCCCCCAGGCGCCCGATGAACAGCGTCTTCTCGCGGGCCACCGTCTGGAAGACGGAGGGCTGGTCCAGGGGCACGCGCAGCGATTGGGCCAGCTCGCGGTCCACCCCCTCCCCCGCCGCGCTCCAGCCCAGCGCCCACGGCTCGCGGACGATGAAGAAGATCACGCGCCGGAAGAAGCCGCGGCCCAGGGCCAGCACCGCCTCCACCACCTCGTCCCGCGTCGCCGCGGCCTCGATGCGCTCGGCCGCCGCCGCCGGCTCCACGGGGGGGGCGGGGCGGGCCCCCGCCCGGTGCGTGTCCGTGAAGCGCCACCGCTCGTCCACGCCGTAGTAGTCGTGCAGGAGCTGGATCATGCGGAACTCCGGCACCACAATGGGGCGGACGATGTACCCCAGCGAGTAGCCCACCTTGGCCACCGCCTGGTGGTCGCCCGGGTCCACCATGAGGAGGAACAGCGTCTTGCCGCGCAGCCGGTAGGGGAAGACCTTGTGCCGCGCGGCCAGGGCCCTGGGCACGAGCTGGGCCGTCTCCGGGACGATCTCCCGGAGGTCCACGGCCATGGCGGGCACGCCGTGGGCGCGCGCCAGCGCCTCCTGCAGGCGCGCCTCGGTGATGAAGCCGAGCTCGTAGAGGTTCGTCCCCAGGCGTCCGCCGTACAGCACCTGGTGCCGGATGGCCTCCTGGAGCTGGCGCTCGGTGACGACACCGCGGTCCTTCAGGATGCGCGCGAGGATCGGCAACGCGCGGCATTCTATCCTCGGCGTCCTCGGGCTATCATCGCCCCCGCTTCCCGCGGACGAAGGCGCCCGCGCGGCGGCGGCATCGCAAGGGAGCTGGCGATGGTCGTCCGGTTGGGCAGCCTCAAGACCCGCACCGCCGTGGCTATCGCCACCATCATCGCCGCGGTCCTCGTGGCCAACGCCGTCTACCTCATCCTGACCAAGCGGGCGGAGCTGCGGCAGGACATCGAGGAGCGGGCGGCCACCTTCGCCCAGCTGAGCAAGGGGCCCGTCTGCGCGGCCTACGACCAGCACTACTCCTCCGGCCGCTACAAGTTCCGGGAGCTGCTGCGGGACGCCCTGCGCCTCAACCCGGACGTGAGCCGGATCCTCATCCTGAGCGTGGACGGGCAGATCCTCTACGACTCGCGCGAGCTGGAGGAGGGCGCGCCGGTGGCCGCGGGCTGGATCCGGGAGCACGACCGGCTGGAGGCCCTCAAGCGCCTCGAGCAGACGGTCCTGCGCGGGCGCACCGCGGAGGGGCACGAGATGATGGAGATCATCGCGCCCTACGTGGAGGAGTGGGGGCGCCACCGCCTCTCCGTGGCCTACCAGGTGTCCTACCAGGCCCTGGGGCCCCGGCTGTCCGGCCTCGTCTACGCCACCGCCGCCCTGACCCTCGTCTCCATCCTGGCCGCGGCCGTGGTGGCGGTGGCCCTGGCCACCCGCATCACCCAGCCCTTGGAGCAGCTCACCGCCGGCGCCCAGGACGTGGCGGAGGGCCGGCTGGAGCGGCGCCTCGACATCCGCTCCGGCGACGAGATGCAGCTCCTGGCCGAGACCTTCAACCACATGAGCGCGCGCCTGCAGGAGAACATCCAGAAGCTGGAGGAGAGCAACCGCAAGCTGGCCTCGGCCAACGACGAGCTCAAGGAGCTCGACCGCATGAAGTCGGACCTGCTGGCCAACGTGAGCCACGAGCTGCGCACGCCCCTCACCGCCATCAAGGGGTACACGGACTACATCCTCGACGGCCGGCTGGGAACGGTGACGCAGAAGCAGGAGAAGGGGCTGGTGGTGGTCCAGCGCAACCTCGACCGGCTGAGCCGGTCCATCTCCGCCCTCCTCGACTTCTCGCGCATGGACTCCGGCCGCATCCCCCTGGAGATCGCGCCCTTCAGCCTGCCCGCCCTGGTGGAGCCGGTGGTGACCGCGCTGCGCTCGGAGGTGGAGAAGAAGGGGCTGCGCCTGGAGGTGGCCCTGGAGCCCGACCTCCCTCCCCTCATCGGGGACCGCGAGAAGCTGGGGGCGGTCATCGAGAACCTGGTCGTGAACGCCATCAAGTTCACGGCGGAGGGAGGCAGCATCACCGTCTCCGCCGCGCGCCTGCCCGACCGCCGGGCGGTGCAGGTCCGGGTCTCCGACACCGGCATCGGGATCCCGGGGGACCAGATCGAGAAGGTCTTCCAGCGCTTCCACCAGGTGGACAGCTCCACCACGCGGCGCTACGGCGGGGTCGGCCTGGGCCTGGCCATCGTGAAGAGCATCCTGGACGCGCACGGCACCCACATCGGGGTGGAGAGCCGCATCGGGCACGGCACCGCGTTCCAGTTCACGCTGCCCGTCCTGGAGCGGCACGAGGCGCCCGCGGGCGGGGGGGAGAAGGCGGAGGGCGCCCGCCCCGCGCCCAGCGTGCTCGTCCTCCACCATGGCGGAGAGACGGCCGAACGGATCCGCGATACGCTCATGACCGCAGGTTTCCGACCGGTCCTGGCCGCGGACGGGCAGGAGGCGCTGCTCGCCGTCGCCCGTGAGAGGCCCGACGTGGTGGTCATGCGTGCGGCACGCGCCGGCCAGGCGGAGGGCGACGCGGAGCGGGGACTGCGGGAGGCGCTGGACCGCGCGGCGGCCGGGGTCCCCGTGGTGACGATGCCCTCGGCGGAAACGGACATCGCCGTGGATCCCCAGGCCGTCCTGGCGGAGGTGCGGCGGCATCTCGGGCCGGCGGAGGCGCGGCCGGCGCCCACCCCGGCCATGGCGACGAGGTCATGAAGAGAAAGATCCTGGTCGTGGACGACGAGGACGACATCCTCAACTTCCTGGAGCTGGTCCTGCGGGAGAAGGGGTACGAGGTGGTCACCGCCACCGGCG
The DNA here is from genome assembly GCA_036556965.1 of Vicinamibacteria bacterium. Taxonomy (GTDB): domain Bacteria; phylum Acidobacteriota; class Vicinamibacteria; order Fen-336; family Fen-336; genus DATBIO01. The sequence continues at coordinate 1,501 of DATBIO010000131.1, read as the reverse complement.
GGCAGGAGGCGCTCACCCGCGCCCAGCTCGAGAAACCGCACCTCGTGCTCCTCGACATCATGATGCCGCAGATGGACGGCTGGGAGGTCCTGCGCCTGCTGCGCGTGGACGAGGAGACCGCGCACATCCCGGTGGCCATGCTCTCCGCGCGCACGGAGGCCAAGGACCGCGTGCAGGGCCTGCAGGAGGGCGCGGTGGACTACATCTGCAAGCCGTTCTCCCTGGGCGAGCTGCTGGCCAAGATCGAGGGCATCTTCGCGACGGGAGACAAGCGCGGGCAATGACCGCGGGCGGACCCCCGGAGTCCGAGTTCAACCGGCTGCGCACGGAGTGGCTGCGGTTCAAGGGCCACGTGTGGGACGTGCACGCCGACCTGCCCACCCTGGACGCCGTCCTGGACGACGTCCGCCGCCTGCTCGAGGAGCGCGGCACCCTGGCCCTCGTCTACATCGACCTCGACGGGGCCCGCGAGACGGAGCCCCTGCACGGCTGGGAGGCCTACGACGCGGTGGTGCAGGGCTTCGCCGCCGCCCTGGGCGCGCTGCGGGACGAGGGCATCCTCGGCCCCCGTGACGTGGTGGCGGTCATGGGCGTGCGCGGCGACAAGTTCGTGGCCTTCATGCGCGGCAACGGGGGCACCCTCGACGCCCCCGCCGTGGAGGGGCGGGCGCGCCGGCTGCACGACCGGCTGCAGGCCCTCCTCCCCCGCTTCCTGCCCCCCGGCCCCGCGGAGATCGGGGCCTTCCACCAGGGCCACGCCCTCGTCTACCGCGACCCCATGCTGCGCGCGGAGCGCTCCATCCACCGCGCCCTGGACGAGGCCATGTTCATGAGCCTGCGCCAGCGCACGCGCGAGGACGACCGGCGCGCGCACGGCCTGGACGAGGTCATAGTGGGCGGAGGAGTGGTGACCCTGTACCAGCCCATCCGGGACCTCAACACCATGGACGTGGTCGGGCACGAGGTGTTCACGCGCGGCCCCGCGGGCGGGCCCTTCGAGGACGCCGACCACCTGTTCTCGCTGGCCCAGCGCACCGGGCGCCTGGTGGACCTGGAGCGTCTCTGCCGCCACCGCGCCCTGTCCTCCGCGCGCCGGCACCTGCCCGCGGGCACCAAGCTGTTCCTGAACACCTCGCCCCAGGCCCTCTCGGAGCCCAGCATGGCCGGCCCGGACTTCGCGCGCGAGGTGGAACGGCAGGGCCTCGAGGCCCACGAGGTGGTCCTGGAGATCACGGAGCGCGTGGCCCTGGAGGAGCGCCAGGCCTACCGCCAGGTGCTGGGGACGCTCAAGCGCGCCGGCTTCCGCATCGCCATCGACGACATGGGGGGCGGCTACTCCAGCCTCCAGTCCCTGGTGGAGGTGGAGCCCGACTACCTGAAGTTCGACATCGCCCTCGTGCGCGACATCGACCGCAACGTGATCAAGCGCAGCCTGCTGGAGACGGTGGTGGAGCTCTCGGCCAAGATCGGGGCCGAGGTCATCGCGGAGGGCATCGAGCAC
>DATBIO010000130.1:0-11993 GCA_036556965.1 Vicinamibacteria bacterium | reverse complement strand
GGAGTCGGAGACCGGTGTCGGGATCCAAGAAGACGTGCTTCCTGCTGGCAGCTGCCGGAGCGAAGTAGGCCTTCCTGTCACTTGCCTGCTCGAGCACTTCCAGCGACAAGAGCTCCACACCGATGAGCTTCGAGAAGGAGGCTGCCTGAGCCTCATCAAACCGAGTGGTGAGCATTGGATGCGCTTCCCAGTCACCGAGCCCGGAGAGGGCGCGGAGCAAGGCCTGCTTGACGATGTCGTACGAGTCGCCGAGGTGCTTGGCGTTCATGCCGGCTCGTCGCCGTGGCCCTTCAATCGGTCCGCACAACACTGGATTAAGCTGCGAGCGCCGCCGCACCTTGCCGTGCGGCGCTCGTCAGCTTCAATCCATTGTTATCCATCCGTACGTCTGCCTCTCAGCGAACCAACACGCCTTCGAGACCTACTGCCGCCAGCACGATGAGGATACCTGACAAGACCGCCACCAATGATCGAGACGTCTGCGCCTCCACCCTCCTGCCCCCGCGCGAGCGCACAAGACAGAGAGCCGACCCACATATCATCCATAGAATCCCCAACACCCACGACCAGGCCCCGGCCCATCCGATCGGGCCGCAGTGGATCGCCATGTGCCGGAGGTCCATCTGCACTCCGGAGCCGGAAGGGATCACGATCTCGACGTCACGCTGCCTGTCGAGTTCACGAACGGTCACCCACCAGGCGAGGGCAGTGTCGATGGGATAGAGAAGCATTCCGACGGCGAGAACCCAGCCGAGACGGCGCATCGGTGCCGATAGCGACGCAACTCCTGGCTCAGTCACGGATGCGACCCCTTCGGCATGGATAACACTTAGTATCCTACGTAGAACGCAGCTTAACTAGATAACACGAGCGTCCTATGTCGCTCTTATCGAGTTATCCGACATTGAATGCAGTGTAACTGGATAAGGGCGACTTAGCTTAGCAGCTAAGAGGCGGGCTCCGGCCACGGGCTCGGCGCGCACGCTCCTACCCCAGGGTGTCGAGCGGGCTGCGCACGCCTCGGCCTCCGCGGTTGAGTACGTGCGTGTAGATCATGGTCGTGGCGACGTCGCTGTGGCCCAACAGCTCCTGGATGGTGCGGATGTCGTAGCCGCTCTCCAGCAGGTGTGTGGCGAAGGAGTGCCGCAGGGTATGGCAGGTGGCCGCCTTGGAGAGGCCGGCGGTCCGGACGGCCTCGCGAAAGGCGCGTTGCACGACCGATTCGTGCAGGTGATGGCGGCGCCGACAGCCCGTCTCGGGATCGACGTACGAACGGCGGGCGGGGAAGACCCACTGCCACGGCCATTCGAACATGGCCGTGGGGTACTTGCGCGCCAGGGCATCCGGGAGTTGGACGGCGCCGGCGCCCGCCTTCAGGTCGGCCTGGTGGAGCCCGCGCACGCGCTCCAGGTGGGCGCGCAGGCGCTCGGCGGTGCGGCCGGGCAGGATGGTGACGCGGTCCTTGCGGCCCTTGCCGTCGCGCACCGTGAGCTCGCTGCGGTCGAAGTCCACGTCCTTGACCCGCAGGCTCGCGGCCTCGAGCAGGCGGAGGCCGCCGCCGTACATGAGGAGCGCCATCAGGCGGGGGGCGCCCTTGAGGCGGGCGAGCACGTCGGTGACTTCGCTGCGGGAGAGCACGACGGGTAGCCGCTGCGGGGGCTTGGCGCGGGTGGCTTCGAGGCCCGTGAGCTCCCGGCCGAGGACGGTCCGATAGAGGAAGAGCAGGGCGCTGAATGCCTGGTTCTGGGTGGAGGCACTGACGTGGCCGTCGACCGCGAGGCGGGACAGGAAGTCCACGACCTCGCGGCTACCCAGGTCGCCGGGGTGGCGCCGGCCATGGAAGGCGATGAAGCGCCGGATCCAACCCAGGTAGGCCTTTTCCGTGCGGCAGCTGTAGTGGCGGGCGCGGATGAGCAGCCGCGTGCGGTCGAAGAGCTGCGCCGGCGTGGAGATGGGCGGCACGCCCGCCGGCGGTGGGGAAGCGCTGCTCACTTGCGGAAGCTACCGAAGGCACCGGTCAAGGGAGGCCCGGACGGCCCAGCGGCCGGGCGCGCCGCTATGCTGGGAGCATGAAGCCCTGGGCTCGCTCCGCCGTTGCCGTGGCGGCGTTGGTGTCGGGCGCGTCGTGCGCCGGCGCGCCGCAGTCCTCGGACTCGGAAACGCGACCGGGGGCGGCGGCGGCTCCCGAGCCCTCTCCGTCTCCCTCGCCCACGCCGGACCCCGCGCTGGTGGCCGCGCTGGACGCCGCCGCGCAGGCCGCTTTCACGGAAGCCGGCATCGTGGGGGCGACGGTCCTCGTCGAGGACGACGGCCGGCGGGTGCTGGGCAAGGGGTACGGTTTCGCGGACCGCGAGCAGGGCGTGGCCGCCGGCCTCGACACCTCCTACGCCGTGGCCTCGATCACGAAGCAGTTCACCGCCGCCGCCGTCCTGAAGCTGGCGGAGCAGGGGCGGCTGAGCCTGGACGACCCGCTCTCACGCTTCATGCCCGAGCTGGGGCCGCGGGCGGAGGCCATCCGCGTCCACCACCTGTTGAGCCACACCTCGGGACTCCCGCAGTACGCGCACTTCGGCCAGCGCGGCTCGCCGGCGGGGGTGCACGCGGAGGCGCCCACCGCGCTGCGGGTGCGGGCCGTGCGCTTCCCGGCCGGCGAGAAGTGGGACTACAACAACGCCGGCTTCTACGTGCTGGGCCACGTCATCGAGAAGGCCTCGGGGCAGGCCTTCGCCGACTACCTGCGCGGGGCGATCGTGGAACCCGCGGGCCTGACCGCCACGGGCTACTGCGAGGGCGGGGGCGCGGTGCCGAACCGCGCCCAGGACTACGAGGCGGGCCGTCGCGGCGCCGCGCCCACGGCCTACTGGGAGCACGCGGGCTTCTTCGCCGCGGGCGGGCTGTGCGCGAGCGCCGCCGACCTCCTCCGCTGGGAGCACGCCCTGGACGAGGGCCGCGTGCTGAGCGCCGCCTCCGTGGCGCGGATGCGCGCGCCCAGCCTGCTCGCCGACGGCTACCCCGTGGACTACGGCCTGGGCACGCGCATGGGAGACCTGCGCGGGCACCGCAAGCTGGGGCACACGGGCGGGGGCAAGAGCAACCGCTCCGTGCTCGCGCACTACCCGGCGGACGGGCTCACGGTCATCGTCCTCATGAACACGGAGCGCATCGGCGCCAAGCTGGTGGCCACGGACATCGAGGCGCGGCTGGCCCGCCTGGCCCTGGGCCTGGGGGAGGCCGCGCCCGCCGCGAAACCCCTGCCGCGCGAGGCGGTGGGCCGCTACACCGGGTGGTACGCGGGCTCGACCACCTGGACGGTGAGCGGCGGTGCCCAGGGGCTGCAGGCGCATGGCCCCCGCCTGGGGCGGGCGCGGCTGTTGTGGGAGGGCGGCGACCTGTTCCTGCACGCGGACAGCCCCAGCACGGAGATGCGCTTCGCGGGGGAGGGCGCGCGCGCCGAGCGCCTGGCCGTCTACGACAACGGCTGGTTCATCGGCGTGCGCAAGCGCACGGAGGCGCCGCCCGTCCGCCGGAAGGCGCCCGCGCGGAGGAGGGCGCGATAGAATCCGCGGCGCTCTCGTCCCTCCGGAGGTCCCCCCGTGGTCCTGCGCGCATCCGCCATCCTGCTGCTGTGTCTCCCCGCCGTGGTGGCCGCGCAGTCGCCGGCGCCGAAGCCCGCGCCGCGTCGCGCCGCCGCCAGGAACCCCGCGGTGGAGCGGGGCCGGCACCTCATGACCGTGTCGGGCTGCCACGACTGCCACACCCCGAAGAAGATGGGGCCGCGGGGACCGGAGGCGGACATGACGCGCGCGCTGTCCGGCCACCCGGAGGGCAGCGCCCTCCCGGCGCCCCCGAAGCTGCCCGAAGGCCCCTGGGTCGCCGTCGCGACCTGGGACCTCACCGCGTGGGCGGGCCCCTGGGGCGTGACCTACGCGACCAACCTGACCCCCGACCGGAACACGGGCATGGGCATCTGGACGGAGGAGATGTTCGTGAAGGCGATGAAGACGGGGAAGCACATGGGGGCGGCGCGGCCGATCCTGCCCCCCATGCCCGTCGAGGCCATCAAGCAGAACACGGACGCCGACCTGCGCGCGATGTTCGCCTACCTGCGGTCGCTCCCCGCCGTCAAGAACCGCGTGCCGGAGCCGGTCATCGCGGAGGCGCCGGGGCAGTAGCGGCGGGCCCGACGCGGGTCACGCGGGCGGAGCCGTCACGTAGCCGCCGTCCTGCGCCGTGACGGTGATGACGGCGTCGAAGCCCTCGTCCTTCGAGGGAGCCCGCAGGCGCTTGGCGATGATGTATATCGCCGCGTCGGGCACGCGGGCGCGGCCCTCGCGCGCGCGGTTGCGCGCCGCGCACTCGCGGGCCGGGGTGGCCAGGTGGTAGGCCACCGGCCGCGCGCCGTGGGCGCGCGCGGCGGCGATGAGGGGGGCGCGGTCCTCCACCGTCGGGTTCGTGTTGTCCACGGCCACGGAGCGCCCCGCTCCCAGCGACTGCGCGATGAGGGCGAGCTGCCTCTCGCCCTTGCCGCGCCCGCTCTTCATCAGGTCCTTGCTGACCAGGTCGTGGGTGGCGGCCAGGGTGGCGCGGTAGAAGCTGCTCTTGCCCGATCCCGGCAGGCCGACCAGGACGGCGACCTCTAGGGGCAGGCCTGGCCTCCGGCCTCCTGGAAGCGGCGCACCAGTTCGGCGCGCGCCTCGCCGTAGGCGGCCAGGGCCATGCCCTCGTCGCCCTCCAGGAAGAGGCGCTGTCGGCTGACCAGGCCCGAGAGGTGGTCCACGTAGCGGACCAGGTAGCAGACGTCGGCCGCCGCCCCCCGGATGGGACGCCCACCGACCACGATGTACACGGGGCTGGTGAGGACGTGGGGCGTGCGCGCGATCAGCCAGGCGCTGGCGGGGAAGGCGAGCTGCACCGTGGTCACGCGCGGGCCCGCCTCCACCCGTGCCCCGCCCACGCCCTGGCCGTTGGCCAGGAGCTGCACCTCGGCGGGAGCGCGGAAGTCCGTCTCCAGGGAGATGTTGAGGGCCCGGCCCGCCTCCGTGCGCACCTCGCCCCCCAGGCCGACGCCCTCCACGCGCAGGTGCATCCGGTCGAGGACGCCGTCGCCCACCGCCGTGCGCCCGTGCCGGATCCCGTCCAGCCAGCCCTCGTAGGTCAGCGGCCCGTCTCCCGCCACCACCACGTCCGTGCGCAGGGTGTTGGTGGTGAAGATCTGCGTGATGCAGGGAAAGTCGCTGGCCCCCACCAGGGGCACGCGGAAGCCGGCGTTCTGCAGCTTCGTCCAGAGGAACATGGTGTTGTCGTCCACCGGCTCGCCGCCCGGCTGCGCGGGGGTGAAGCGCCGCTCCGTCTCCACGAACTGCAGGGTGCCCCGCACCGCGTGGATGACCATCTCCCAGGGCATGCAGCACTCCACGGGCGGCTCGGGGAAGCTGCCGTCCCCCGGCCAGAACTGGGCGTGCGCCATGCCCACCAGCGTCCGCGGGCCTTGCCCCCGCGCCCAGTCCACGATGGGGAGGCCGGAGACCGGGGAGTGCCGGGGATCGTCCGAGAAGTCGATGGAGTTGAGGCCGAGCAGGATCAGGTGGCCCGAGGTCTGGGCGGCGAAGGCCGAGACCTCGAGGTCGTAGTGGATGATGAAGCCGGGCTCCGAGGCGGGGTCGTCCTGGCCGGTGAAGAGGGGAGCGTCCTGGTTGAAGCCGTCGCCCCACACCAGGGCGGAGACCACGCGCAGGCCGCGCGCGGCCAGGGTGTCGAGCAGGAACCGGGGGCTGGATCCCGCGCTGTCGCAGCCGTGGCTGTGCACGTGGGGGTCGCCGGAGACCCAGCGCACGGGCCGCCCGCAGGAGGTGAGGCAGGCGTCGCCGTTGTCGGCGTTGCCGTCGTCGCACTCCTCGGTGCCCTGCACGCGGCCGTCGCCGCACACCGCGGGCGAGGAGGAGGGGAGACCCGGGCCGGCGGTGCCGCCACCCCCGCCGCCGCAACCGGCGGCGGCGAGGAGGGCGAGGGCGGCGGCTAGGCGACCGTGATGTCTTGGCAGAGGTACACGTCCTGGATGGCGCCCAGCAGCCTCACGCCCTCGGCCATCGGCCGCTGGAAGGCCTTGCGCCCGGAGATGAGGCCCATGCCCCCCGCGCGCTTGTTGACCACCGCCGTCTTGACCGCGTCCACGAAGTCGTTCTCGCCGGAGGCGCCCCCCGAGTTGATGAGGCCGGCGCGGCCCATGTAGCAGTTGGCCACCTGGTAGCGGGTGAGGTCGATGGGATGGGCGCTGGTCAGCTTCTCGTACATGCGCTTGTCCGACTTGCCGAAGTTGAGGGCGGTGAAGCCGGCGTTGGTCTCGGGCAGCTTCTGCTTGATGATGTCGGCCTCCAGGGTCACCCCCAGGTGGTTGGCCTGCCCGGTGAGGTCGGCGGCCACGTGGTAGTCCGTCTCCTTGGTCTTGAAGGCGCTGTTGCGCAGGTAGCACCACAGCACGGTGGCCATGCCCATCTCGTGCGCGGCCTGGAAGGCCTCCCCCACCTCCACGATCTGCCGGGCGGACTCCGCGGAGCCGAAGTAGATGGTGGCGCCCACCGCCACCGCCCCCATGTCCGCGCACTGCTTGATGCGGGCGAAGAAGATCTGGTCGAACTTGTTGGGGTAGGTGAGGAACTCGTTGTGGTTGAACTTCACGATGAAGGGGATGCGGTGGGCGTACTTGCGCGCCACCGCCCCCAGCACGCCCAGGGTGGAGGCCACCGCGTTGCACCCGCCCTCCAGGGCCAGCTTCACGATGTTCTCGGGGTCGAAGTAGGCGGGGTTCTTGGCGAAGGAGGCGCCCCCGGAGTGCTCGATGCCCTGGTCCACGGGCAGGATGGAGACGTAGCCCGTCCCCCGCAGGCGGCCGTGCTCCAGCAGCTGCTGCAGGCTGCGCAGCACGGGTACGGGCCGGTCGGAGCCCAGGTGCACGCGCTCCACGAAGTCCGGGCCGGGCAGGTGCAGGGCCTCGCGCGCGATGCCCTCGCAGCGGTGGTCGAGGAGCGGGCGCGCGTCCTCTCCCAGCACGTCGGCGATGGCGCGCACGCTGTCCGTGCGCAGGGTGTCCGTCACGGCCTTGGCGGTGCTCAATGGCGGCTCCTTCAGTTGATAAGGCGGGCCTTGCGCTTCAGCTCCGCGATCCGCTCGCGCAGCGAGGTGGCCTCGGGGGCCTTGGGGGCCTGCTCGAGGTAGGCGGTGAGGTCGCGGACGGCGCGCTCGTAGCAGTCGAGGCCCACGTGCACCAGGCCGCGGTCGCGCAGGTCCTCCGCCGAGCGCGGGTTCACCAGCAGCAGCAGGTCGAGGACGGCGAGGGCGCGCAGCCACTCCTCGGCCTTCAGGTAGATGGTCTTCAGGTTGCGCAGCGTCCGCCCCAGGATGGCGCGGGGGCCGCAGGCCGCGAAGAAGGCGGGCAGCAGCGAGGTCGGCTTGCCGTAGACACGGTCCAGGCGCTCCTGGCAGTCCTGCTCGGAGAGCAGGGCGCCCCCGTTGAAGGGGTCCAGGAGCAGGCCGCCCTCCGGGGAGGCCACCCGCACCACGAAGTGGCCGGGGAAGCCGACGCCCTCCACGCGCAGGCCGGCGCGCCGGCCCAGCTCCATGTACACGGTGGAGAGGGTGATGGGGATGCCCGTGCGCCGGTCCATCACCTCGTTGAGGAAGCTGTTGCGGGGGTCGTAGTAGTCGTCCTGGTTGCCGGTGAAGCCCGCCTCCTCGAAGAGGTACCGGTTGAGGACTTCCACCGCGCGCGCGGGCGCGGGGCGCCGCGGCAGGCGCCCCCGCAGCTCCCGGCCCATCTCGTCCAGGCGTCCCAGGTACACGTCCACGTCGAGGTCGGGGTACTCCTCGCAGGCCACGAGGAGCGCGGCCCGCGCGAGGTCGATGTCGCGCTCCTCGCGCGCGAGCATGGCCACGAGCTGACGGCGGGACGCGTCGGGCACTGGGGCTCTCTCTCGCGGTTGCCGGGATTATAGCCCCGGGGCCTCGGGGAACCGGAAGCGCTCCTCCTCCGCCGCACGCACCGCCTCGCCCGTCAGCCCCTCCACGTCGAGGGCGGCCTCCGCCCGCTGCACCTCCTCCAGGCGCGCCGCGGTGGAAGGCGCCCTGGGCACGAAGAGCTGGCAGCAGTCCTGGTCGGGCAGGATGCTGACCTCGTAGGTCCCGATGCGCCGCGCCTGCTGCGTGATCTCGTCCTTGTCCATGCCCACCAGCGGGCGCAGGACGGGCCCGCGCGCCGCCGCGTCGATGACGGCCATGTTGTCCAGGGTCTGGGAGGCCACCTGGCCCAGGCTCTCCCCGGTGACCAGGGCCTTGGCCCCGTGGCGCGCGGCCAGCGCCTCCGCGATGCGGACCATGAAGCGCCGGTAGAGCACCACGCGCAGGGGGGCCGGGGCCTCGGCCACGATGGTCTGCTGGGCGCGGGCGAAGGGAACGGAGAAGAGCCGGCTCGCGTACTGCCAGCGCGTGAGGGAGGCGGCCAGGGCGCGGACCTTGTCGATCATGGTGCGGTCCTGGAGGGGGAAGGCGTGGAAGTTCACGAAGTCCACGCGGCAGCCCCGCTTCATCAGGCGCCAGGCCGCCACCGGCGAGTCGATGCCCCCGGAGAGGAGGGCCAGCACGCGGCCGGAGCTGCCGGGAGGGAAGCCCCCCGCGCCCTTCTCCTTGCCCAGCGAGAACAGGATGCGGTCCTTGTGCACCTCCACGAACACGGTCAGCTCGGGCTCCGTGAGGCGCACGCGCCGGCCCGTGCCCGCCACGATGGCGCCGCCGAGCTGGCGCTCGATCTCCGTGGAGGCGAGCGGGAACCCCTTCCAGGCGCGCGTGGCGGTGACGCGGAAGGTGCCCTCCTCCCCGGCCATGGCCGGCACCACGGCCGCACGCAGGGCCTCCATGTCCGGCACCGTCTCGCGCACGCGCGAGAAGTTGGCCACGCCGAACACGCGGGAGAGGCGCCCGCGCAGCTCGTCCCAGGGCGTGTCGTCGGGCAGCTCCACGGCCAGCCGGCCGGCGGCGGTGAGCACGCGCGCGCCCGCGAAGTCGGACGTGGCCAGGCGCAGGTTGTCCGCCAAACGAGCCGTGAAGAAGCCACGGTTGCCGCCCTTGAGGGCTATCTCGTGGACGCGGAGGTGGATCAGCATCGGCGCTCGAGGACGGACCGAGGGACCCCCCGCGCAGCGCGATTCACTCGCGCGGAGCGGGGCGAAGGGGGGCCTGGGGGGGAAACGCGGCGCAGCGTTTCCCCGCACGCGATGAAGAATCCACGGTTGCCGCCCTTGAGGGCGATCTCGTGGACGCGGAGGTGGATCAGCACGCGATCAGTCCGACCGACCGGGGAGCGCGCGCGGGTCGGGATGCATCGGCGCCCGGCTACGCGCGCGCCGGGAGCACGAGCTTCCAGTCCTCCTTCTCGAACTTCATGCCCACCGACTCCGCGGCCACGCGGATGTCGGACATGGACGAGGGGTTGCCGCAGGTGAGGAGCACGGTGTCGGCGGGCTCCAGGCGGGCCTGCAGGGCCCGGACGTCCACGCGACGGGGGAGGGAGGGCGGCGAGGAGCGCTCCAGGGCGGCGCGGGCCAGGGCCACGTCGCCGCCGCTCTGCTCGGCGAGCTGGAGGTCCGCCTCCTCGCGCGTGGGCAGGCCGAGCACCCGGCGCAGGACGTTGTTGGCGCGCCCCTGGCCCAGGGTCTCGTCGTCGCGGTCGCGCGGGGTGGGACGGCTCACGCAGGGCACGTAGACGAAGTCGAAGGCCGCCGCGCGCGCGATGCGCGACAGCTCCTCGTGGTAGGCCAGCTCCTCGTAGGTCCGGTTGGCGTGCAGCAGGGTGTAGCGCACGCCGTCGCCGGCGCCGGCCCGCGCCTGGTGGTCGAGCTCCTTGACCATGGCCGCGAAGGGCGCGAGGCCGGTGCCCGTGCCCACCATGAGCACGTTGTGGAAGCCGTTGGCCCGCCGGGGCAGGGTGAAGTCGCCGGCGATGCGGTTGACGTAGTTGACCGCGTCGTCCTCCCCCGGCCGCATGCGGAAGAACGACTCCGTGAGCCGGCCCGGGTACTGCTCCTCGCCCATCTCCAGCACCACGTAGAACTCCAGCCAGCCCTGCTCGCGCGTCTCGAAGGGGGCGGACGAGATCGAGTAGGAGTGCATCACCGGCCCCCGCCGGCGCTCGCCCTTCTCGTCGACGTCGTGCACGTAGCGCGGCTTGCCGTCGGGGCCGGGCACCCTGCGCGTGAGCCAGCAGTCCTGGCGGCCGAGCGCGATGTACTGCCCGGGCAGGTAGTCGGGGAAGGGCGTGCCGTCCCCGGGCGCCACCCGGAACACGCTGAGGATGGGCGAGAGCGGCTGCCAGGCCACCACCCGTCCGACCTTCTTCTCGGCCATGGCGGCGAGACTAGCGCGGAGAGCGGCAGCGGACAACGGCCAGCCCCTATAATCCGGCCAGTGTCCCTCCACGACGCGTCGGCCTACCGCTTCTGCCCCTGCTGCGGCGCCTCCCTCGAGAAGCGGGCGCTGAAGGACGGCGAGCCCCATCGGCTGGTGTGCACGGGCTGCGACTTCGTGTTCTACGTGGACCCCAAGCTGGCCTCCTGCGCCATCTGCATGGTGGAGGGCGGCATCGTGCTGCTGCGCCGCGGGATCGAGCCCGCCTACGGGAAGTGGGTCTTCCCCGGCGGCTTCGTGGACCGGGGGGAGGCGGTGGCGGAGGCGGCGGTGCGCGAGACGCGCGAGGAGGTCAACCTCGACGTCCGCCTGACCGGCATCCTGGACGCCTACTCCTTCCCGGGCAGCGCCGTGGTGGTGGTGGTCTACGCGGCGGAGGTGGTGGGGGGCGCGCTGCAGGCACGGGACGAGTGCCTGGAGGTGGCCACCTTCGCCCCCGAGGCGCTGCCCTGGGACGAGCTGGCCTTCGAGAGCACGCGCGCCGCCCTGCGCGACTACCTGCACCGGTTCTTCCCGCGCGTGCGGGCGCCGCGGTGAAGGCATGAACGGGTTCGAGGTCGGCCGCGGCTTCCAGGAGGCGCGGGTGCTCGCCCTCGTGGAGCGGCGCGAGGACGCCCTGGCCCTCCTCGACCAGGTGCTGGCCGCGGTGCCGAACCACCTGGGCGCCCTCGTCCTGCGCAGCGACGTGCTGTGCGCCCTGGGGCGCCCGGGCGAGGCCCTCGTCTACGCGCGGGAGGCCGTCCAGGGCTGGCCCACGGCGGCGGTGGCGCACAGCGCGCTGGCCCGCTGCCTGGAGGCCCTGGGGCAGGCGCCCGAGGCCCTCCAGGCCGCCCAGGAGTCACGCCGGCTCCTGGCCGGGGCCGAGCCCGGCGAAGCCGCCGTCGTCTTCGCGACCCTGGTGGGCTGCCTCCGTCACGCGCGGCTGTTCCGCGAGGCGCTGGCGGCGGCGCTGGAGGGGCACGAGCGCACGGGAGACGCCATCCTGGCGGAGTGGGCGGTGGAGATCGAGCAGGAGCTGGCCGCGGCCGAGCGCGAGCGCTGCTGAGCGGTGGGGGAAGCGCGGCCCTTCCGCTTCGTCCATCCCGTGGAGGTCCGCTTCCGTGACCTCGACGCCATCGGCCACGTGAACAACGCGGTCTACCTCACCTACCTCGAGTCGGCGCGCCTGGCCTGGTGGCGGCAGGTGAGCGGCCGCGAGCGCTACGACATGATGCTGGCGCGGGCGGAGGTGGACTACCGCTCCCCGGTGGTCTTCGGCGAGAGCCTGGCCGTCGGCGTGCGCTGCGCCTCCATCAAGCGCTCCTCCTTCGTGCTCGAGCTGGAGGTGCGGGAGCGGGAGACCGGTCGTCTGGTGGCGGAGGCGCGCAAGGTCTGCGTCCACTTCGACCACGGCGCCGGCCGCTCCGCGCCGCTGCCCGCCGACCTGCGCGCGCGCTTCCGCGCCCAGGATCCGGAGCTCGTCGAGCAGGAATGAGAACGGCCGCTGCACCGTGGGGTGCAGCGGCCGTTCGTCCGGGGCGGCGGCCCCGGGCTAGTTGCGC
>DATBIO010000129.1:0-21436 GCA_036556965.1 Vicinamibacteria bacterium | reverse complement strand
CACGAAGTCCTCGTCGCGCGTGCGCATGCCCATTCGTCCGCGGCCGCCGCGCCGCTGCGCGCGGTAGGTGGCGATGGCCGTGCGCTTGATGTAGCCCCCGTGGGTGATGGAGATGGCCACGTCCTCCTCGGCGATGAGGTCCTCCACGGAGAGGTCGTCCACCTCGTCCAGGATCTCCGTGCGCCGGGGGTCGCCGTGCTCCTCGCGCGCCTTCTTCAGCTCGTCCACCACCACGCGGTCGATGCGCCGCGGCGAGGCCAGGATGTCCCGCAGGTCGGCGATGAGGGTCCGCACCTGGGCCAGCTCGTCCACGATCTTCTGGCGCTCGAGGCCGGTGAGGCGCTGCAGCTGCAGCTTCAGCACCTCTTCCGCCTGGATCTCCGACATGCCGAAGCGCTCGATCAGCCCCGCGCGCGCTTCCGCGGGGGTCTTGGCCCCCCGGATGAGGGCGATGACGGCGTCGAGGTGGTCGAGGGCGATGACGTAGCCCTCGAGCACGTGCGCGCGCGCCTCCGCCTTGCGCAGGTCGTGGGCGGTGCGCCGGCGCACCACGTCGCGCCGGAAGTCCAGGAACAGCTCGCAGGCCTCGAGGAGGTTGAGCACGCGCGGGCGCTGGTCGACGATGGCGAGCAGGATCACGCCGAAGGTGTCCTGCAGCGGCGTGTGCTTGTAGAGGTTGTTGAGGATGACCTGGGCGTTCTCCCCCTTGCGCACGTCGACCACGATGCGCATGCCCTGGCGGTCGCTCTCGTCGCGCACGTCGGCGATGCCGTCGATCTTCTTGTCGCGGGCCAGCTCCGCGATGCGCTCGATGAGGCGCGCCTTGTTGACCTGGTAGGGGATCTCGGTGACGACGATGGACTCCTTGTCCCCGCGCCGCGTCTCGATCTCGGCGCGCGCGCGCATGACGAGGGTGCCGCGACCCGAGCGGTAGGCCTGGCGGATGCCGCCGCGCCCGCAGATGAAGCCCGCGGTGGGGAAGTCCGGCCCGGGCACGCGCGCCATCACCCCCTCCAGGCGCTCGTCGGGAGTGAGGTCGGGGTTGTCGAGGAGGAAGACCAGCGCCTCCACCACCTCCCCCAGGTTGTGGGGGGGGATCTTGGTGGCCATGCCCACGGCGATGCCCTCCGCGCCGTTGACGAGGAGGTTGGGGAATGCGGTGGGGAGGACCACCGGCTCCTGCGACTCGTTGTCGTAGGTGGGCGCGAAGTCCACGGTGTCCCGGTCGATGTCGGCCATGGTGGCGGCGCCCAGGCGGGTGAGGCGCGCCTCCGTGTAGCGCATGGCCGCGGGGGGATCGCCGTCCACGGAGCCGAAGTTGCCCTGGCCGTCCACGAGGGGAGCGCGCATGTTCCAGGGCTGGGCCATGCGCACCAGGGTGTCGTAGATGGCACCCTCGCCATGGGGGTGGTACTTGCCCATGACGTCGCCGGCCACGCGCGCGCTCTTCTTGTAGGGCCGTCCGGGCAGGAGGCCCATCTCGTGCATGCCGAAGAGGACGCGGCGGTTGGCCGGCTTCAGCCCGTCGCGCACGTCGGGGAGGGCGCGGCCGATGATCACCGACATCGCGTAGTCCATGTAGGACTGGCGCATCTCGTCGGCGATGTTGGTGGGGACCTTCTGCGGACCCGTGGGTTCCTGTGGCTCCATTCACTCTCTCAGCGCGGTGGCCGCGTCCTCCGCGGGGGAGGACGGCGCGCACCGGCGATCAGATGTCGAGGTTGCGCACGTTGAGGGCGTTCTCCTCGATGAACTGGCGGCGCGGCTCCACGGCGTCGCCCATGAGGGTGGTGAAGATGTTCTCCGCCACCTCCTCGTCCTCCAGGCGCACCTGCAGGAGGGTGCGCGTGGCGGGGTCCATGGTCGACTCCCAGAGCTGCTCCGCGTTCATCTCGCCCAGGCCCTTGTAGCGCTGGATGGAGAGTCCGCGCTTGCCCTCCGCCAGGAAGTGCTGCAGGAGCGCCTCCCGGCCGTTCACCAGCTGCTCGCCCCCGTCCACCACCACCAGGGGCGCGTGGTCCAGGCCGCGGAACTCCTCGTAGGTGGAGTAGAGGGCCTTGTACTCGGGCGAGCCCACGAAGTCGTCTCCCACCCGCACCTCGCGCGGCGCCCCGTTCACGCTGTGCTGGAGCACGATCTCGAACATCCCGTGCTCCTCGTCCTTCTCCAGGACCACGTCGCTCCCCGCCTCGCGCAGGGGCCTCACCAGGTCCAGCAGGCGCGCCTTGTCGCTGAAGAAGGCCGCGTCCTTGACCTCGCCGCGCAGGAGTCGCTCCACCAGGACGCGCGGCGTGCCGCGCTTCTCCACCCGGTCCATGAGCTTGCCGTAGGCCACCATGCGCCCGAGCAGGTGCACCAGCCGCGGGCCCGCCACCTCGGTGCCGTCGGCCAGGCGCGCCATGCGGTTCTCCACCGCGCGCTCCATGAGGAAGGCGTCCAGCGCGTGCTCGTCCTTGAGGTAGCGCTCGCTCTTCCCGTGCTTCGCCTTGTAGAGGGGCGGTTGCGCGATGTAGAGGTGCCCGCGCTCGATCAGCTCCTTCATCTGGCGGTAGAAGAAGGTCAGGAGGAGGGTGCGGATGTGGCTTCCGTCCACGTCCGCGTCGCACATGATGATGATCCGGTGGTAGCGGAGCTTGGTCACGTCGAAGTCGTCGGTGCCCACGCCCGTGCCCAGGGCGGTGATGATGTTGCGGATCTCCTCCGAGGACAGGGTCTTGTCCAGGCGCGCCTTCTCCACGTTCAGGATCTTGCCGCGCAGGGGCAGGATGGCCTGGAAGCGCCGGTCGCGCCCCTGTTTGGCGGAGCCGCCGGCGGAGTCGCCCTCCACCAGGAAGAGCTCGGAGAGCTCGGGGTTCTTCTCCTGGCACTCGGCCAGCTTGCCGGGCAGCCCCGCCCCGTCCAGGGCTCCCTTGCGGCGGGTGAGGTCGCGCGCCCTGCGCGCGGCCTCGCGCGCGCGCGCCGCGTCCAGCACCTTCAGCACGATGCGCCTGGCCACCGCCGGGGTCTGCTCGAAGAAGGCGGAGAGCTTCTCGCCCATCAGGCTCTCCACGATCCCCTTCACTTCGGAGTTGCCCAGCTTGCCCTTGGTCTGCCCCTCGAACTGGGGCTCCGGCACCTTCACGGAGATGACGGCGGCCAGGCCCTCGCGCGCGTCCTCGCCCTGCAGGGGCTCGCCCATGTCCTTGGCCAGGCCGGAGGAGGCCCCGTAGTTGTTGAGGCTGCGGGTGAGGGCGCTCTTGAAGCCGACCAGGTGGGTGCCGCCGTCGTGGGTGTTGATGTTGTTGGCGAAGGAGTAGATGTTCTCGGCGTAGCCGTCGTTCCACTGCAGGGCGATCTCGATCTCCACGCCCTCGCGGCGACCCTCGATGACGATGGGCCGCGGGTGCAGCGTCTCCTTGTTGCGGTTGAGGTGCTCCACGAAGGAGGCGATGCCGCCCTCGTACTGGAAGCGGTGCTTCTTCTTCTCGTCCCGCTCGTCGTCGATGGTGATGAGGATTCCCTTGTTGAGGAAGCTCAGCTCGCGCAGGCGCTGGGACAGGGTGTCGAAGCTGAAGGACGTGGTCTCGAAGATCTGGCTGTCGGGCTTGAAGGTGACCTTGGTGCCCCGCTTGTCGGTGACGCCGGTGTTCTCCAGCGCGCTCTGGGGCGCTCCCCGCACGTAGGACTGGCGGTACACCCTGCCCGCCCGCCAGATCTCGACCTCGAGGGCCTCGGAGAGGGCGTTCACCACGGAGACGCCCACCCCGTGCAGGCCGCCGCTCACCTTGTAGGCGCCCTTGTCGAACTTCCCCCCCGCGTGGAGCTTGGTCAGCACCACCTCGGTGGTGCTCATGCCGGGCACGGAGGGGTGCGGCTCCACGGGGATGCCGCGCCCGTTGTCCACCACCGTCACCGAGTTGTCGATGTGGATGGCGACGTTGATCTCCGTGCAGTACCCGGCCAGGGCCTCGTCCACGGAGTTGTCCACCACCTCGTAGACGAGATGGTGCAGCCCCGACTCCCCCGTGGAGCCGATGTACATGGCGGGGCGCACGCGCACCGCCTCCAGCCCCTCCAGGATGCGGATGGACTCCGCCCCGTACTTCTCCGCCTCCACCGTCTTGGTCTCGTCGCTCATCCGTTCCGGAGGGCTCCTTGGGCCCTGGGCTTCATGCCGCGCGCACCCGTCCCGACTCCACCTCGAAGAGGCGGCCACCGTCGGCCAGGCGGCGGGCCCAGTGGCCGTGCGCGGTGGTCACCAGGGCCTGCCCGTGGCGGGCCACCTCGTCGCACACCGCGGTGGCCCGCTGGTCGTCCAGCTCGGAATCGAGGTCGTCGAGCAGGGCCACGGCCGAGGTGCCGCGCTCCGCGCGGTAGAGGGCGAGGGCGGCCAGGGTGAGGACGAGCAGCAGGCTGCGCGCCTGGCCCGAGGAGGCCGTCTGGCCGGCGTCCTCGCCGTCCACGAGCAGGCGGACGTCGTCGCGGTGCGGTCCCACCAGGGTGCGCCCGGCCCCGCGCTCCGCCGTCCGGCGCGCCGCCATCTCCGCGCGCAGCCGCTCCTCCTCCTGCTGGTCGCCGGCCAGCGGCGCCGGCGCCGACTCCACCCCGTAGCGCTCGTCCGCGGGAGG
Organism: Vicinamibacteria bacterium; assembly: GCA_036556965.1. Classification (GTDB taxonomy): domain Bacteria; phylum Acidobacteriota; class Vicinamibacteria; order Fen-336; family Fen-336; genus DATBIO01. Next base: position 16,829 of record DATBIO010000129.1, on the reverse strand, counting down.
CGTCACCTCCGACAGGCAGCTCCGCAGCCGGTCCAGGTAGGCGGCCCGGCGCCGCCGCAGCTCGGCGCCCGCGGCCACCAGCTGCTCGTCCCACACGGAGAGGTCGCGGCTGCCCGCGAGGAGGGCGGCGTTGCGCTGGCGGACGATGCGCTCGTAGTCGCGCAGGAGCTGGCGGTACGAGGGCCAGAGCGCGGCCGCCGCCCGGTCCACGTAGAGGCGCCGCTCGCGCATGGGCCCGCGCACGACCCGGAGGCGGTCCGTGGAGTAGACCGTCGCCTCCAGGCGGCCGTGGTAGCGCGCCGGCTCCACCTCGTGGCCGTCCACGCGGTAGCGCCGGCCGCCCGGCCCCACCTGCACCTCCAGGGCGACGTCCCGGTCCCCGCCCTGCACGCAGGCCTGGGCGCGCGTGTGTTCGGACCCGCGGCGGATGAGGCTGGGAAGCTGGTCGGTACGAAAGGAGCGGCCACGGGCCAAGAGGCCGACCGCCTCGAGGAGGCTCGTCTTGCCCTGCGCGTTGCGGCCCAGGAGGACGTTGAGGCCGGGTCCCAGGGTCAGATGCGCGCGCTCGATGTTGCGCAGGTCAGACACCTCCATGCTGCCCACCCACACTTCGGGCCGGCCTCACAGCCGCATCGGCATCACGACGTACCGGTCGTCCGCGCCTTCCGCCCCGTCCTCGGGCAGCGGCCGGAAGACGCCCTGGCTCTCGGCATCGCGCAGCTCCAGGGAAATGAAGGGCGTGCCCGCCACGGCCAGGAAGTCCAGGAGGTACTGGGCATTGAACCCGATCTCCACCGCGGCCCCGTCGTACTCCGCGGGCAGCGATTCCTTGGCCTCGCCCAGGTCGGGCGAGGACGCCATGAGGTCGAGGCGGCCGGACCCCAGGCTCAGCTTGATGGCCCGGCTGCGCTCGGAGGACAGGAGGCTCACGCGGCGGATGGCGGTGGCGAGCCTCTCCCGCTCCACGCGCGCCTTCTTGTCCCCGGAGACGGCGATCACCTTCTCGAAGGCCGGGAACTGCCCCTCGATGGTCTTGGAGCTCAGCGTACGCCCGCCGATGGTGAAGACCAGGTGGTTCTCCACCTGCTGGAAGGACGCTTCGTCGCCCTCCTCGAGCAGGGTCTGGATCTCGTAGATGGCCTTGCGCGGCACGAGCACGCGCTGGGGCTCGCTGAGGTCGAGGGAAGCGGTGCGGCGGGCGTAGGCCAGGCGGTGCCCGTCGGTGGCCACCATGGCCACGGACGCCTTCTCCAGGATGAGCAGCGCGCCGGCGAGGTAGTACCGCGCGTCCTCCGCGGTGATGGCGAACCCGGTGCGCGCGATGAGCGCGCGCAGCACGTCTCCGGGGAGCCCCACCCCTCCGCGCGCCTTGCCTTCGGGCAGCGAGGGGAAGTCCTCGCGCGGAAGCCCGGCCATCTTGAAGCTGACCTTCTCGCACTCGATGGTGGCCCAGCTCTCGGGCAGGACCTTGAGCCGCACCTCGCTCTCGGGCAACGAGCGCGCGATCTCGTAGAGCTTCTTGGCGGCCAGGGTGATGGACCCCTCCGCGATGACCTCCGCCGCACAACCGCCGCGCAGGGAGACGTCCAGGTCGGTGGCCGCGATGCGCACCTCGCCCCCCTTCGCCTCCGCCAGCACGTTGGAGAGGATGGGGATGGAGTTCTTGCGCTCCACGATGCCCTGCACGAGGTGGAGCTCCTTCACGAGGTCGCTCTTGCGGACGATGATCTCCATGTCGCTCATCTACCTCTACCGTTCTCTCCCCCCACTCTTTAAGGAGAAGAGAGAGGTGTGGAGGAAAAGCGGAAAACCCGGGCAACCAACAGGCACCGCGCGCTTTGCCCTGTGCCCTTCCCTGTGCACGCCCGGCCGGGGGAGGGCCTGGCGTCGCGGAGGCGCGGCCGCCCGCCGTCCGCCCGCTCCCCGCGCGCGCGGCCCGTTGTGGATAACTCCCGCAAGCTCAGCGAAACGCTTGGACAAAGGTGTTGATCAGCCTGTCGAATTCGGCGTCACGCTTCCGCATGCCCTCGATCTTGCGCACGGAGTGGATGACCGTGGAATGGTGCTTGCCGCCGAAGCCCTTGCCGATCTCGGGCAGGCTCGAATCCGTGAGGGTCTTGGTGAGGTACATGGCGATCTGCCGCGGCTCCGCCACCGACTTCGAGTTGTTGCGGGCCTTGAGCTCGCTCAGCTTCACCCCGTAGTGGTCGGCCACGAACTTCTGGATCATCTCGATCGTGATCGGCTTTTCCTCCATGTGGAGGATCTCCCGCAGCACCTCCTGGGCCAGGGGCAGGTCGATGTCCCGGCCGGTCAGGCTGGCGTAGGCGATCAGCCGGATCAGGCTCCCCTCGAGCTCGCGGATGTTGGTCTTGACCTTGGAGGCGATGAAGAGGGCCACGTTCTCCGGGATCTCCACGTGCTCCGCCTCCGCCTTCTTGCGGAGGATGGCCACCTTGGTCTCGATGTCCGGAGGCCCGATGTCGGCGATGAGCCCCCACTCGAAGCGGCTGTGGAGGCGCTCCTCGATGGTGGGAATCTGGCGGGGCGGGCAGTCGCTGGAGATCACGATCTGCTTCTGCGCTTCGTGCAGGGTGTTGAAGATGTGGAAGAACTCCTCCTGCGTGCGGTCCTTGCCGGCGATGAACTGGATGTCGTCCACCAGGAGCACGTCCACGCTGCGGTACTTCTGGCGGAAGGCGGGCAGCCGGTCGAAGCGGATGGCGTTGATCATCTCGTTGATGAAGCGGTCGGTCGAGATGTACATCAGCCGCAGGTGGCGGTTGCGGGCCTGCGTGTAGTGGCCGATGGCGTGCATCAGGTGGGTCTTGCCCAGGCCCACCCCGCCGTAGATGAAGAGCGGGTTGTAGGACTTCGAAGGGATCTCCGCCACCGCGCGGGCGGCGGCGTGCGCGAACTGGTTGGAGGACCCCACCACGAAGCTCTCGAACGAGTACTTGGGGTTGAGGACGGTCGTGCCCCCCGGCTCCCTCTCCCCGGCCTCTTCCGTGGGAGGGCCCGTGCGCTCTTCCTCGCACTCGAAGGAGACCGCGAGTTGGCCCTGGCCGATCTCGGCGAGGGCCTCGTCGATGACGCCGCGGTAGTTCCGGGCCAACCACTCCTTGAACTGAGCGTTGGGCACCTGGACGAGCAGCGTGTGCTCGCGCTGTCCCCGATAGGAAGTGGGGCGGAACCAGGTCGCGAAGCTGTGACGGTTGACCTTGCCCTCGACGCGGGCGAGGACCCTGTCCCAGACCGAGACGGAATCAACGGTCAATATAAAGCCTTACAAATCAACAAATTAACTATGCAACCCCACGGTCCAACGACGCGTGGCGATTTGCACAGAGATTTCAACACCTGTGGAAAAGCCCTTGCTGCGGTGCCTACGGAAAATCAGGTGGGAACCGCCCTGGAACGTCCCCGAAAGGTATCACACGGCACCCCCCCGGACAAGGCTGGGAACGGGCCCCGAACGGCCCTCGTTTGACACCGAGAAGGCCCATCCCGTAGTCTTGAAGCTTTGCGCTGGATCCGGCCCCGGGCGGCTGCCGGCTCCCGTGCCAGGGCGAGCCCAAACTATGAAGCGCACGTTTCAGCCGAACAACCGAAAGAGGAAGCGCACCCACGGGTTCCTGGTTCGCATGCGGACCAAGGGCGGCCGCCTGGTGCTCAAGCGGCGCCGCCAGAAGGGGCGGCGGAGGGTCGGGGCCTGAACGGCCGTTGCCGCCGCGCGCCGAGGGGCTCCGGCCGCTCGAACGGCTGAGCCGGGCCGCCGACTACCGGCGGGTCCTGCGCGCGGGCCAGCGGCTGGACGGTCCCCTCTTCCGCATGATCGCCTCCGACAACGGCCGCGGCTTCGACCGGCTGGGCATCACCGCCTCCCGGCAGGTGGGCGGGGCGGTGCGCCGGAACCGCGCGAAGCGGCTGTTGCGGGAGGCCTTCCGGCGCAACAAGCGCCGGGGGAAGGGGGGCTGTGATCTCGTGCTGCAGGCCAAGCGCGAGCTCGCCGCCACCACCCTGAGTGAGGTCGAACGTGAGCTCCGTGAACGGCTCCGCCGTCTCTCCGCCCGTCGCGGGCCGGTGCAGCCGCCTCCTGCTCCTCGTGATTGACGCCTACCGGCTCGTGCTCTCGCCCATCCTGGGAGGGTACTGCCGCTTCCTGCCCAGCTGCTCCGTGTACGCGCAGGAGGCCATCCGGCGGCACGGCGCGCGGCGGGGGGCGGCGCTGGCCGCGCGGCGGCTGCTGCGGTGCCACCCGTTCCATTCCGGGGGCTACGACCCCGTTCCCTAGGAGTCGCATGGAAGAACGCCGTCTCCTCATCGCGGTCGCCCTCTCCCTGCTGGTGCTCACCGCGTACCAGATGCTGTTCGCCCCGCGCCCCGCGCCCGCGCCCGCGCCGGGCGCCGCGGCGTCCCCGGCCGGCGCCGCGTCTCCGTCCCCCGCGGCGCCGCCGAGCCCGCTGGCCAGCCCGGCCCCGGCCCGCCCCGCCGGCGCGGCGGCGGCGGCCAAGGCGTCCGCGGTGAAGGGCGCCCGCGGCGCCGCGCCCGCCCCCGCGGTGCAGGACGAGAGGGAGCGACGGGTAGAGGTGGCCACCCCCGACCTCGTGGCCGCTTTCTCCAACCGCGGTGCCGCCCTCGTCTCGTGGCGGCTGGCCCGCTACGAGGACGCGCGCGGCCGGCCCGAGGAGATGGTCTTCGCCACCTCCGGCGGTCCGCGCCCGCTGGCCCTGGAAACGGGCGACGTGGCCCTGGACGCGCAGCTGCGGGAGGCCCTCTACAAGCCGTCCGCGGAGACCCTCGAGGTGCGCCCCGGGCTGCGCGGCGAGATCCGCTTCGAGTACGCGGAGGGCGACGTGCGGGCGGAGAAGGCGCTGCGCTTCCCCGCTCCCGGCTACTGCGTGGAGGTCCAGGCCAGCGTCCTCCGCGCCGGCCAGGCCCTGCCCGTCAAGGTGCTGTGGGGACCCGGGGTGGGCAACCCCACCGCCGGCGAGATGGAGGTGCAGGGCTACCAGGCCCCCCAGGCCGTGTTCCTGGGCACCCAGGGCGTGGAGCGGCTGCCCCCCGACACCCTGGGCGCGGGGCGCATGCTCGGCTCCGTGCGCTGGGCTGGGGTGGAGAGCATGTTCTTCGCCGCCCTGTGGGTGCCCCAGGGGGCGCCGGCGGAGCTGCGGGCGGTGCCATTGCCCGCGGGCGAGGATGGGAAGGCGCGCATCGGCCCGCAGGCCGCGGTGACCCTGCTCCCCGGGCAGACCGTCCTCCTCTACGTCGGTCCCAAGGACCACGACCTGCTCGCGGGCCTCGGCCACGACCTCCAGAGGGTGGTGCCGGTGGGCGACTGGATCGGCCCCATCGTGGTGCCCCTCATGAAGCTCATGCGCTGGGTGCACGGCGGGGTCGGCAACTACGGCTGGGCCATCGTGGTCCTCACCGTGCTCATCAACCTGGCCATGGCCCCCCTGCGGCACTACAGCATCGCCAACGGCCTGAAGATGGCCAAGCTCGCCCCCGAGATGCGCGTCATCCAGGAGCGCTACCGCAAGGTCCCCCTCCTCGATCCCAAGCGGCAGGACATGCAGCAGGAGATCTCCGAGCTGTACGCCCGCCACGGGATGAGCATGGGCACGCAGATGGCGGTGGGCTGCCTGCCCCTCCTCCTCACCATGCCCTTCCTGATCGCCTTCTACCGCGTGCTGCAGGTGGCCATCGAGCTGCGGGGCGCCTCCTTCATGTGGATCCCCGACCTGAGCCAGAAGGACCCCTATTTCCTGACCCCCATCCTCATGGGGGCGTCGATGTTCTGGATGCAGAAGATGGTGCCCACGGGCATGGACCCCGCCCAGCAGCGGATCATGCTCATCATGCCGGTGGTCCTCTCCGGCATGTTCCTGTGGGCGCCCGCCGGCCTCAACCTCTACTGGCTGGCCTCCAACATCTGCTCCATCGTCCAGCAGGGCATCACCCTCCACATCCTCCGCGCGCGGGACGCGGCGGCGGCGCCCAAGAAGGAGCGGAAGCGGGCATGAAGGACCTCGTGTTCACCGGCCCCGACGTGGCGGCCGCGCTGGCCGAGGCCAGCCGCACCCTGGGCCTGCCCGTGCCCGCCCTGCGCCACGTCGTCCTGGACCCCGGCCGCCCGGAGCGGCTGGGGGTGCGGGGGGAGCCCGCGCGCGTGGCGGTGATGATCGACCGCCCGGCGGGCGCGCGCGCGGCGGCCCCGTCCCCCCCGCTTCCGAGCGGCCCCCCGCCGGCGGACGTCAGCCCCGCGGCCGTGGTCGAAGCCCTGGCCCGCGCCGCCGGCCTGGAGCTGTGGCTGGAGCAGGAGCCGCGCGGGAGCGGGCTGTCCTGGCGGCTGGGCGGGTCCGGCACCGCCGCCCTGCTGGAGGACGACGCGGAGGCGGTCTCCGCCCTCGAGCACCTGCTCCAGCGCGCCGCCGCCTTCCGGGGCGAGGAGCGCCGGGTGACCCTCGAGTGCGAGGGGTACCGCGAGCGGCGCGACGCCCGCCTGCGGGAGCGCGCGCTGGCCCTGGCCGCGGCCGTCCGCGCGGACGGCGTTCCACGTGAAACGGAGCCGCTCAACTCCTACGAGCGCCGCCTGGTGCACGTGGCCGTGGCCGAGGTGGCCGGCCTGGCCACCTTCAGCGTGGGCGAGGGCGCCGACCGCCGGGTGACCATCGCCCCCGCGCCCCCCGCGGACGGGTCCCCGGCCTGACCGCCTCCGGGCCCGGGCCCGGCCCGTCGCCGCACCTTCCCCACCTTCGCGCCCTGGCCCTGCCCGCCCCCGCCACGGAGGCCCTGGGCGGCTACCTCGACCTCCTCGCGGCCTGGTCCGCCCGGACCAACCTGACGGGGGCCCGCACGGCGGCGGAGCGGGTGCGGGTGCTGGTGGCCCCCGTGCTGCCGGCGTCCGGCCTGGTGGGCCGGCGCCTGGTGGACGTGGGCTCGGGCAGCGGCTCCCCGGGTCTCGTCCTGGCCCTGCTGCGGCCGGACGTCCGCGTCACCCTCCTGGAGCCGCGCGCGCGGCGCTGGGCCTTCCTGCGCGAGGCGGCGCGGGCGGCGGGCCGGCCGGACGTGGAGGTCCTGCGCCTTCGCCACGACCAGTACCCGGGCCCGCCCGCGGACACCCTCACCATGCGCGCGCTGGCCCTGCCCCTGGACGCCCTGGCCCCGCTGGTGGCGGAGGGCGGCGTCGTGCTGGCCTTCGGCGCCGGCCCCACGGTCGTCCCCGGCTGGGAGGAGGAGGCCCCGGTCCCGGGCCTGCGCCGCCTGCGCCGGGCGCGTTGAGGGGCCGTTTCACGGGAAACACCGGCGGAGGCGCGCGGGGGCGCTGTGCTATCCTCCGCGCCCCCTGACCATGGCCGGCCGTGTCATCGCCATCGCGAACCAGAAGGGCGGGGTCGGCAAGACCACCACGGCCATCAACCTGGCGGCCAGCCTGGCCGCCGCGGAGCGGCGGGTCCTGGCCGTGGACGCCGATCCCCAGGCCAACCTCACCTCCGGCCTCGGCCGCAAGGCCACCGGCCCCCGGCCGAGCCTCTACGAGGCCCTGGTCGAGCAGCGCGAGCTGGCCGACCTGGTGGTGCCCACCGACCTCGCCCACCTGTCCCTCGTGCCCGCGGACCGCAACCTGACGGGGGCGGAGGTGGAGCTGGTGCCCGCGCTGGCCCGCGAGTACCGGCTGAAGAGCGCCCTGGCCCCCGTGCGCGCGGCCTACGACTACGTGTTCGTGGACTGCCCCCCGAGCCTGGGCCTGCTCACCGTGAACGCGCTGGCCGCGGCGGACCGGGTGATCGTGCCGTTGCAGTGCGAGTATTTCGCCCTGGAGGGGGTCACGGAGCTGATGAACACGCTGCGGCGCGTGCAGCGGGCCTTGAACCCGGGCCTGGAGGTGGCGGGCATCGTGCTGACCATGGTGGACGAGCGCACGAACCTGAGCCAGCAGGTCATGAGCGAGATCCGCGGCCACTTCAAGGACCAGGTCTACGCCACGGTGATCCCGCGGAGCATCCGGCTCGGGGAGGCCCCCAGCTTCGGTAAGCCCATATTGCTCTATGACATACGGTCAAAGGGGGCCGAGGCGTACCTCCAACTCGCCAAGGAAGTGATGGAGCATGAAAAGAAAGGCCCTGGGCAAGGGGCTGAGCGCCCTCCTGCCCGACCCTGACCCGCCCTCCTCGGGGGCCGAGATCCCCGTGGAGAGCCTGGAGCCCAACCCCTACCAGCCGCGGGCGGCCATGGACGCCGCCGCCCTGCGCACCCTGGCCGCCTCCATCCGCGAGAGCGGGATGGTGCAGCCCATCCTCGTGCGCGCGCGGGGCGGGCGGTACCAGATCATCGCGGGCGAGCGCCGGTGGAGGGCGGCGCAGGCCCTGGGGCTCCCCACGGTGCCCGTCACCGTGCGCGAGGTGGCCGACGACCAGCTCCTGGAGCTGGCCCTGGTGGAGAACATCCAGCGCCAGGAGCTCTCCCCGCTCGAGGAGGCGGCGGCCTTCCAGCGCCTGCAGTCCGAGTTCGCCCTCACCCAGGAGCAGGTGGCGCGCAAGGTGGGGCGGGACCGCTCCACCGTGGCCAACACCCTCCGCCTCCTGAAGCTGCCGCGCGCGCTGCGCGAGCTGATCGAGCAGGGGGCCCTGGACGCGGGTCATGCCCGCGCCCTCCTCGCGCTGGAGGACGAGGCGGGCCAGGTGACGCTGGGGCGCGAGGCGGCCCGGCGGGGCCTCTCCGTGCGCGAGGTGGAACGCCTGGTCGCCCGCCTGCGCGCTCCCCGGCGCGCCCGCGGGGCCCGCCGGGACGCCAACACGCGGGCGGCGGAGGAGAGGCTGCGCCAGGTCCTGGGCACGCGCGTGGCCATCGCCCGCCGCGGCAAGGGCGGCACCCTGCGCATCGCGTTCGCCAGCGAGGCCGAGCTCAACCGCCTCTTCGATCTGCTCGTGGCCCGGGGCCGCGGCCGCGGGTGAGAGTGGTAGGCTTCCGGGCGGCCCGCTCCGTCGCGGGCGGACGGGGTTTCTCATGATCAAGATCAAGGGGCTGGGCCAGGGCGAAGACCTCAACGGCTTCATGGACGAAGGGGCGGAGTTCCAGGGCGAGCTGCGGTTCCGCAACACCTTCCGCGTGGACGGAAAGGTGAAGGGCAAGATCGTCTCCGAGAACACCCTGATCGTGGGCGAGCACGCGCTGGTGGAGGCCGAGATCGACTGCGGGGTGGTGTCCATCCGGGGCACCGTGAGCGGGAAGGTGCAGGGCCGCGAGCGCATCGAGCTGCTGGCCGGCTCCCGCGTGCTGGCCACCCTGGTGTCCCCGCGCCTGGTCATCGAGGAGGGCGCCTTCTTCCAGGGCGACTGCGACATGAGCGCCGCCCCCAGCAAGGGGCAGATCGTGCCCTTGCCCCCGCCCGCCGCGCGGGAGAGCCGCTCCTAGAACACTACTTAGTATATGCAGGAGGCGGAGGACCACCGGCAACGCGTGCGCCGGCTCACCGAGCGCGTCCTCTGCGCGGGTTGAGCGAGCAAGCTCGGCCCCGCCGACCTCGCCCAGGTCCTGGGCGCGCTCCCCACCGCCACCGACCCGCGCATCCTCGTCGATCACCGCACCGGCGACGACGCCGGGGTGTTCCGTCTCGACGACGGCACGGCCCTCGTGCAGACGGTGGACTTCTTCACCCCGGTGGTGGACGACCCCGAGGCCTTCGGGGCCATCGCCGCCACCAATGCCCTCTCCGACGTCTACGCCATGGGCGGGCGACCCCTCACCGCCCTCTCCATCGCCGCCTTTCCGGAGACGGACTTCCCGCCGGAATGGGCGGCGGCCATCGTGCGCGGGGGCGCGGCCAAGCTCGCGGAGGCGGGCTGCGCCCTGCTGGGGGGACACAGCGTGCGCGACCCCGAGATCAAGTTCGGCTACGCCGTCACCGGCCTCGTGGACCCCGCGCGCGTCTTCACCAACGCGGCGGGCGCGCCGGGCGAGGAGCTCGTCCTCACCAAGCCGCTGGGCACGGGCGTCATCGCCACCGCCCTCAAGGCGGGAGAGGCCCCCGCGCCCGTGGTGGCGGAGGCCACGCGCGTGATGCTGGCCCTCAACCGCGACGCCGCGGAAGCGGCGGCGCGCCACGGCGTGCGGGCGGCTACCGACGTGACCGGCTTCGCTCTGGTCGGCCACGCGCTGAACGTCGCCCGCCACAGCGCCCTCACCCTGGAGATCGAGGTGGAGGCGCTGCCCTGGCTGCCCGGCGCCCTCGACCTTGCCCTGCGCTTCCAGCCCGGTGGGCTGAAGGCCAACCGGCGCGCGTACGAGGGGAGCGTGGGGGGAAGCGCGGGCGACGAGCGCCGGCGCGCCCTGCTCTTCGATCCCCAGACCTCGGGCGGCCTCCTCCTCCTGGTGCCTCCGGGACACGCGGCGGGGCTGCTGGCCGAGCTGCCGGAAGCGCGTCGGATCGGCCGCGCGCGGGAAGCGGGGGAGTTCGCCATCACGCTCATCTGACACGTTTTGACTCCCGGCGAAGGCGCGTGATAGCCTCCCGCGTTTCCGAGGCCGCACCGCTCCCGGCTCCCGGGGGCCGCGCACCAACCAAGCGAATGCCATGACCGCTCTTCGCCCTCGTCCTGTCCACGCATGACCCGCCCTGGCGCCGCCCGGCGTTACGCGCGGGCCCTGCTCGAGCTGGCCGTGGGGGCGGGGGATCCCGCCGCCGTCCGCCAGCGCCTGCGCGAGGCGGCGGAGGTGGCGATGCAGCCCGACCTGCTGCTCGTGATCGACCACCCCACCTTGCCCGCCGTCCGCAAGCGCGCGGTGCTGGCGGCCGTGCTGGGCGCGGGCCAGGACGACCTCGTGCTCCGCCTCGTCCTCCTCCTGGCCCAGAGCCGCCGCCTGTCCTTGCTGCCCGACGTGGAGCGGAGCTACGAGACGCTGTGGAACGCGCGGCAGGGGGTGGTCACGGCGGAGGTGGTCACCGCGCAGCCGCTGGAGGCCGCGCAGGAGAAGGCCCTGGCCCGCGCCCTGCGCGGCGCGGCCGGGCGCGAGGTGGAGCTGCGGCCCGCGGTGCGCCCCGAGATCATCGGGGGCGTGCTCGTGCGCATGGAGGACCGTCTCATCGACGGATCCGTGCGCGGGAAGCTGGCCGCCCTGCGCGAGACGCTGCGGCCCTGAGCGAGGATCGAGCACTATGGACATTCGCGCCGAAGAGATCACCCGGATCATCAAGGAGCAGCTGGCCGGGTTCGCGGCCGGCGTCGACGTCAGCGAGGTGGGCACCGTGCTCTCCGCCGGCGACGGCATCGCCCGCATCTACGGGCTCAGCCGCTGCATGGCCGGCGAGCTGCTCGAGCTGCCCCACGGCGTGATGGGCCTCGCCCTCAACCTCGAGGAGGACTCGGTGGGCGCCGTGCTCATGGGCGAGTTCGCGGAGATCAGGGAGGGCGACGAGGTCCGGCGCACGGGGCGCATCATGTCCGTGCCCGTGGGCGACGAGATGGTGGGCCGCGTGGTCAACGCCCTGGGCCAGCCCATCGACGGCAAGGGAGCCATCCGCACCCAGACCTACGGCGCCATCGAGCGCATCGCCCCGGGCGTGGTGGACCGGCAGCCCGTGCGCGAGCCCCTGCAGACGGGCCTCAAGGCCATCGACGGCATGGTGCCCATCGGCCGCGGCCAGCGCGAGCTGATCATCGGCGACCGGCAGACGGGCAAGACGGCCATCGCCGTGGACACCATCATCAACCAGAAGGGCCAGGGCGTCGTCTGCATCTACGTGGCCATAGGCCAGAAGCGCTCCACGGTGGCCCAGGTGGTGAAGACCCTCGACGAGTTCGGGGCCATGGAGCACACCATCGTGGTCAGCGCCACCGCCTCCGACCCCGCGCCCTTCCTGTACATCTCCCCCTACTCCGGCTGCGCCATCGGCGAGTACTTCCGCGACAAGGGCAAGCACGCCCTGTGCGTCTACGACGACCTGAGCAAGCACGCCGCCGCCTACCGCGAGATCTCGCTCCTCCTGCGCCGGCCGCCCGGACGCGAGGCCTACCCCGGCGACGTCTTCTACCTGCACAGCCGCCTGCTGGAGCGCGCGGCCAAGCTCAACGACAAGAACGGCGGGGGCAGCCTGACCGCGCTGCCCGTGATCGAGACGCAGGCGGGGGACATCTCCGCCTACATCCCCACCAACGTCATCTCCATCACCGACGGCCAGATCTTCCTGGAGAGCGACCTCTTCCACTCCGGCATCCGGCCGGCCATCAACGTGGGCAACTCCGTGAGCCGCGTGGGCGGATCCGCCCAGGTCAAGGCCATGAAGCAGGTGGCGGGACGCCTGCGCCTGGACCTCGCCCAGTTCCGCGAGCTGTCCGCCTTCTCCATGTTCGCCTCCGACCTGGACAAGTCCACCCAGGCCGCGCTGGCCAAGGGACAGCGTCTCACCGAGATCCTCAAGCAGGACCAGTACCAGCCCCTGCCCGTGGAGAAGCAGATCACCATCATCTTCGCGGCCACCAACGGCTTCCTCGACGCCTACCCCGTGGCCGAGTGCCGGCGCTACGAGATGGAGCTGTACGCCTTCCTCGACCTGCGCCACGCCGACCTCCTCAAGGAGATCGCGGAGAAGAAGGACGTCAAGGGCGAGACGGGGGAGAAGCTCAAGGCCGCCCTGACCGAGTTCGCCGACACGTTCCAGGCCGGCGCTCCCGCCGCGGCATGACGCGCCCGACGGAAGGGGCCATCCACTAGCCATGCCCGCGATCATCGACATCCGCCGGCGCATCCGCAGCGTGAAGAACACGCAGCAGATCACCAGGGCCATGAAGATGGTGTCGGCGGCCAAGCTGCGGCGCGCCCAGGACGCGGTCTTCTCCGCCCGGCCCTTCGCGCGGAAGATGCTGGAGGTGCTGGGCAGCCTGGCCCTCCGCGCCAACCCCGGGGCCCACCCCCTCCTGCAGGAGCGCGGCGAGGGGCGCGTGCTCCTGGTGGTGGTGACCGCGGACAAGGGCCTCTGCGGCGGCTTCAACGCCAACATCATCCGCACCGCCGCGCGTTTCCTGGAGGACAGGCAGGGCGAGGGCACGGAGCTGAGCCTCGACCTCGTGGGGAAGAAGGGCCGCGACCACTTCAAGAAGCGCCGCTACCGGATCCGCGCCGAGCACGTGGGCATCTTCACCGCCCTCCAGTTCCCCGCCGCGCAGGCCCTGGCCCGGCAGCTCATGGACGTCTTCGTGAAGCGCGAGGTGGACCAGATCTTCCTCGTCTACAACGAGTTCAAGAGCGTGATCCAGCAGAGGATCGTGGTGGAGCAGCTGCTGCCCATCCCGCGGGTGGAGATCGCCGCCCCGGAGGCGGCCGTCGACTACCTCTACGAGCCCGATCCGAAGCTGCTCTACGCGTCCATCCTGCCCAAGCACGTGGAGATCCAGGTCTGGCGCGCGCTCCTGGAGAGCCAGGCGGCGGAGCACGGCGCGCGCATGACGGCCATGGACGCGGCGACCAACAACGCGGCGGACATGATCGAGGGGCTGACCCTCTACATGAACAAGGTGCGGCAGGCGGCCATCACCAAGGAGATCATCGAGGTGGTCTCCGGGGCGGGAGCAGGGGCATGAGCAAGAAGAAGCAGGGCGCGGCGGCGGTGGCGGAGCAGCCCGCCGCGGGCGCCGGCGTCGGGCGCGTGGTGCAGGTGATCGGGCCCGTGGTGGACGTGGAGTTCGACGGGCGCGTCCCCCCCATCTACGCCGCGGTGCGCATCCAGGACGCGGGCGGCGAGGGCGGCATGCCCATCGACGTGATCAGCGAGGTGCAGCAGCACCTCGGCGAGAACCGTGTGCGCTGCGTCAGCATGCAGCCCACCGAGGGCATGGTGCGCGGCATGAAGGCCGTGGACCTCGGTGGCCCCATCACGGTGCCGGTGGGCCCCGCCACCCTCGGCCGGCTCATGAACGTGATCGGGGAGCCGGTGGACGAGCTGGGCCCCATCTCCGCCCAGAAGAGGCGGCCCATCCACCGGTCCGCGCCGAGCTTCGAGGACCAGTCCACCACCCTCGAGATGTTCGAGACCGGCATCAAGGTCATCGACCTCATCGAGCCGTACCTGCGCGGGGGCAAGATCGGCCTCTTCGGGGGGGCGGGGGTGGGCAAGACCGTCATCATCCAGGAGCTGATCTACAACCTGGCCAAGAAGCACGGCGGCGTCTCCGTCTTCGCGGGCGTGGGCGAGCGCACGCGCGAGGGCAACGACCTCTGGCTGGAGTTCCAGGAGTCGGGGGTCATCGACCTCAAGGAGTTCGCCAAGTCCAAGGCCGCCCTGGTCTACGGGCAGATGACGGAGCCGCCGGGCGCGCGCCTGCGCGTGGCCCTCACCGGCCTCACCGTGGCCGAGTACTTCCGCGACGAGGAGGGCAAGGACGTGCTCCTCTTCATCGACAACATCTTCCGCTTCACCCAGGCCGGCTCCGAGGTGTCCGCCCTGCTCGGCCGCATGCCCTCCGCCGTCGGCTACCAGCCCACCCTGCAGACGGAGATGGGCGAGCTCCAGGAGCGCATCACCTCCACCAAGAAGGGCTCCGTCACCTCCATCCAGGCCATCTACGTGCCCGCCGACGACTACACCGACCCCGCGCCCGCCACCACCTTCGCCCACCTCGACGCCACCACCAACCTCTCGCGCCAGATCGTGGAGCTCGGCATCTACCCCGCGGTGGACCCCCTGGCCTCCTCCAGCCGCATCCTGGACCCGCGCGTCATCGGCGACGAGCACTACCGCGTGGCGCGCGCCGTCAAGCAGATCCTCCAGCGCTACAAGGACCTGCAGGACATCATCGCCATCCTGGGCATGGACGAGCTCAGCGAGGAGGACAAGGTCATCGTGGGGCGCGCGCGCAAGATCCAGAAGTTCCTCTCCCAGCCCTTCCACGTGGCCGAGCAGTTCACGGGCATCGCCGGCAAGTACGTGCCCCTGGCCGAGACCATCCGCAGCTTCAAGATGATCGTGGAGGGCGAGCTCGACCACCTGCCCGAGCAGGCCTTCTACATGGTGGGCGTCATCGAAGAGGTGCTGGAGCAGGCCAAGAAGATGGAGTCCTAGGAGGACGGCTCCCGCGCGCGGCGCGGAAGAGAGGGTCCGGCAAGACGACATGGCGCTCCCGACCAAGCTGTTGCTCGAGGTGGTCACCCCGGCGGGGCTGCTCTTCCGCGACGAGGTGGACGAGGTCACCGCTCCCGGCGAGCTGGGGTACTTCGGCGTGCGGCCCGGCCACACCCCCTTCCTCTCCATCCTGGGCATGGGCGAGATCGCCTACCGCGAGGGAACGCAGTGGCGGCGCCTCACGTGCTTCTGGGGCTTCTGCGAGGTCCTGCCCGACCGCGTGAACGTGCTGGCGGATATCGGCGAGCGCCCGGAGGACATCGACGTGACGCGCGCCGAGGAGGCCATGAAGGACGCCGCGGAGCGCATGAAGTCGCTGCGCGACGAGCAGGGCTACGCCGAGGCGCGCGCGTCCTACACGCGGGCCGTCACCCGCCTGGCGGTGGCCCGCAAGCCGTGAGGCTGCAGGCCGCCGCGACCGCCGCCTCGCGGCTGCTCCCCCGACGGCTCGTCTCCGCGGCGGTGCGCCGGTTCCCCGCCCTCCGGCGCGCGGGCCGCCCCCCGCGCGCCCATGCCGACGCCCACCACCGCTTCACGGAGGGCGAGCTGCTCGCCCGCACCGACGAGTTCAACCGCAACGCCGAGAAGCACTGGCGGATCATCGCCGCCGACGCCGCCGGCCGCGGCCACGTCCTGAACAAGCCGCTGAGCACGGTGCTGGACAGCGGGGCCATCCTCTACCGCCTCGGCCTCGTCGTGCAGGAGCTCCACCTCGGCGTGGGGCACACCGTGCTCGACTTCGCCGCCGGCAGCTGCTGGCTCTCCTCCTACCTCAACCGCCTGCGCTGCCGCACCGTCTCCGTGGACGTGGCCCCCGGCGCCCTCGCCCTGGGCCGCGAGCTCTTCTCCCTCGACCCGCGCCACCGCCTCGACCTCCGGCCCCTCTTCGTGCCCTACGACGGGCGCGCCCTGCCCCTGCGCGCGGAGAGCGTGGACCGCATCGTGTGCTTCGACGCCTTCCACCACGTGCCCAACCAGGACGAGGTGCTGGGCGAGATGTTCCGCGTGCTGCGCCCGGGGGGACGCGCCGTCTTCGCGGAGCCCGGAGAGGGCCACTCGCACGCCGACCAGTCCGAGTTCGAGATGGACCACTACGGCGTGCTGGAGAACGACCTCCACCTCGACGAGGTGGTGGAGAAGGCGCGGCGGGCCGGCTTCGACGGGGCGTGGGTCAAGCCCTACGCCGACCCCAGCGTCATCACCTTCGGTGCCGCAGAGTACCAGCGCTTCATGGACGGCGACGACGGCGCCTACCCCCTCGACGATCTGCGCGAGAGCCTGCGCCACTTCTTCGTCTTCGTGTTGACCAAGGGCACGGAGGTCTTCGACAGCCGATGCCCCCACGTCCTGCGCGCGGACATCCGCCTCCTCGACCAGGAGCCGCTGCGGGCGGCCCGCGCGGGCGACCGCCTGTCCCTGCGCGTGCGCGTCACCAACACCGGGGACAGCCTCTGGCGCCATGTCCTGGACCCCGTGGGGGGTTACGTGATGCTGGGCGCCCACCTCTACGCCCGCGACGGGTCCCCCGTGACCCTCAATGCGGCGCGCGCCGCGCTACCGCGCGACGTGATCCCGGGCGAATCGGCCGACCTCGTGCTCGCCCTGGACGTGCCCGCGCGCCTGGGCCCGCTCGCGGTGCGGATGGACATGGTCTCCGAGTGGCTGACCTGGTTCGCGCAGACGGGCTCGCCCACGCCCGAGTACCCGCTGG
>DATBIO010000128.1:0-9666 GCA_036556965.1 Vicinamibacteria bacterium | reverse complement strand
CGTTGAGCTGCCCGATGCGCAGGTCACGCCAGGCGGTGCGATAGTCCTCCACGCTGCGGACGACGATGTCCTCGTAGAAGCGGAGCCCCACGGGGTGGTCCTCGGGCCCGTGGGCCTCCAGGTAGCTCACGCGCGGCTGCGCCTTGCGCGGACGGAGCGACTCGATGGCCTGCACCACGAAGTACAGGGCCACCAGCGCGTAGACCACGATGAACGCCGTCATCACCGGACGCGCGGTGATGGGGATGGCGTCGAACGTGTCGGTCTGGGACGCCATGACGAAGAGGAGGGCGTTCAGGGCGCCCATGATGACCAGGGCGAACCGCGCCTTGTGGTCCGCGAGGTCCACGAGGTCCAGCGACTCCTCCACCACGTCCGTCAGCGCGCGATAGCGCTCCCAGGAGGACAGCGGGCGCCGCTGGTCCTTGCGGAGCTTGCGCTCCTTCTTGTTGAGCCGGCGCACGGGGGCGGGCGCGGTGCTCGGGACGGGCGCAGCCACCGGTTGCGGAGGCTCCAGGGTGGTGACCCGCGAGGCCCCCCGGTCGTTTTCGTCCTCGAGGGCCCCGGAGCGGTCGTTGTCGTTCGCCATGCGGTCAGTCCTCCGGCCGGCACACGGCCCTTCTTACACGCTAGACCCCGGGCGCCCCACCCCGCAATGGGCGGCGGAAAATACCGGGGGCAGGGGACGGGCGCCGTGACTCCGGCCGGCCGCAGCGGCTCATGGCGTCTCCGTCAGGAGTCCCACCACGCGGAGAGGTTGGGGGCCGGGTCGCGCGGGTGGTCGGCGTAATGGGAGACGTCGTTGAAGAGCATGAGGCGCGCGCGGACGGGGTCCTTGAAGTCGACCACGCTCAGGCAGGCCGGCGACTGGTCGAGCCGGTCGCGGTAGCCGCGGCCGTCGAAGCCGAGCAGGCTGCTCATGATGAGACGCAGCGTCGCCTTGTGGGACACCACGATCACGCGCTCGCCGGCATGGTCCACGGCCATGGCGCGCACCACGGGCAGGGCCCGCGCGAGCACGCCCAGCCCGGACTCGCCGCCCTGGGGGGCGAAGGTGAAGGGGTCCGTCTCCCAGGCCTCGTACTCCTCCGGGAAGCGCTGCGCGACTTCCCCCCGCGTGAGTCCCTCCCAGCGGCCGTGGCTGATCTCGCGCAGCCCGTCGCACTTCACGGGGGTGACGCCGTGCGGCCGGGCCAGGATGGCCGCCGTCTCCACGGTGCGGCTGAGGGGGCTGCAGTACACGGCCGCGATGGGCTCGCGGCGGAGCCGCCGCGAGAGCTGCTCCACCTGCCACCGCCCCTCGTCCGAGAGCTCCACGCCCACCGCGCCGGAGAACCGGTCCTCGGCCGTGAGGGGAGTGGCCCCGTGGCGGACGAAGAACAGGCGGGTCGGCACGGGTCAGGGCTTGCGGTGCGTCCCCCCGCGCAGGGCGAGGCCGACCACGAAGAGCTGCCCGGCGCGGTCGTGCTTGGCGTCGTTCCAGAGCCGGAGCCCGCCCGCGATGGCGTTCGCGTTGCTTCCCAGCCGCGTGTCCGGGGGCAGGCCCTTCAGCTTCTTCGTCTGTCCGCCGCCCAGCACCACGTAGTCCGCCTGCAGGCCGTCCTTGAGCAGCGCCACCACCTCCTCCACGTGGCGCTGCCACTTCTTGCGCCCCATGCGCTCGAGGCCGCGCGCGCCCAGGTAGTCCTCGTAGGTGCCGCCCTTGCGGTAGGGCATGTGCGCCAGCTCCAGCGGAGCCAGCACGCCCTCGAAGACGAGGGCGGAGCCCAGGCCGGTGCCCAGCCCCAGGAAGAGCATGCGCCCGCCGTCGTAGCTGCCCAGGGCCTGCATGGCGGCGTCGTTGATGACGCGCACGGGGCGAGAGAACGCCTTCTCGAAGTCGAAGGCGACCCAGCCCGGGCCGAGGTTCCGGGGCTCCCGGGCGGGGTGGCCGTCCTCCACGGGGCCGGGGAAGCCCACGGAGACCGCCTCGTAGTCCCAGCCGCGCGTGGCCTCCGCCACGTCGCGCGCCATGCGCTCGGGCGTCAGGTCGGGACCCGAGGGGATCTTCAGCGGCGGCTCCGGCCCGCCCAGGCTGACCTTGATGTTGGTGCCGCCCACGTCGATGACCAGGACCTTCATTGCGGTGTGTTCCAACCTCCGATGTCGTCCACCAGCCGGTCGGCCTGTGGCGGGCCCCAGGTGCCGGGCTCGTACTCGAACATGGCGCTGGGGCCGTGGATCACGGGATCGACGATGGCCCACGCCGCCTCCACCACGTCCTGCCGCGCGAAGAGGGTGGCGTCCCCGGCCATGGCGTCGCCCAGCAGCCGCTCGTAGGCCTCCAGCCGCCCGTCGCTGCCCTGGGCCCCCTCCTCCACCACCGACAGCTCCGTGGGCCGCCCCGTCATGCCCTCGCCGGGCCGCTTGGCGCGGGCCCCGATGGCGATGACGACCTGCGGGCTCAGGCGGAAGCGCACGTAGTTGCCCACGGAGGGCATGGGCTCCTGGAAGACCACGGGCGGGGGGGCCTTCAGCTCCACCACCACCTCCGTGGCCGTCAGCTTCAGGCACTTCCCCGCGCGCACGTAGAAGGGCACGCCCTCCCAGCGCCAGGAGTCCACGTGCAGGCGCAGCGCGGCGTAGGTGCCCATGTACGAGTCCCGCGCCACCCCGGGCTCGTCGCGGTAGCCGCGGAACTGGCCGCGCACCATGTTCTCCACGCTCATGGGCCGCACCGTGCGCAGCACCTTGGCCTGCTCGTCGCGGATGGCCTCCGCGTAGGTGGAGGACGGCGCCTCCATGGCCAGGTAGCTCACGATCTGCAGCAGGTGGTTCTGGATGACGTCGCGCACCACCCCCGTCTCGTCGTAGAACTTGCCGCGGCCCGTCACCCCGAACGACTCGGCCATGGTGATCTGCACGTTCTCCACGTAGTGCCGGTTCCAGATGGGCTCCAGGAAGGCGTTGGCGAAGCGGAAATAGAGGATGTTCTGCACCGCCTCCTTGCCCAGGTAGTGGTCGATGCGGAAGATGGCGGGCTCGGGGAAGACCTTGTGCAGCGTCTGGTTGAGCTCGCGCGCGGAGGCCAGGTCGCGGCCGAAGGGCTTCTCCAGGATCACGCGCGCGGACTCCGCGCAGCCGGACTGGCCCAGCTTCTCCACCACCGTCGCGAACATGGAGGGCGGGATGGCCAGGTAGTGGGTGGGCCGCTGGGTGGAGCCCAGCTCCCCCTTCAGCCGCTGGAAGGTGCCGGCGTCGTTGTAGTCCCCGTCCACGTAGTGGAGGTTCTTCTCCAGGGTGGCGAAGGCCTCGGGCTGCAGGCCGCCGTACTCGGTGACGCTGGCCCGCGCCCGCTCCACGAGCTGCTCGCGGGTCCAGCCGGACTTGGCCACCCCGATGACCGGGAAGTGGAGCAGCCCGCGACGGGCCATGGCCTGGAGGGCGGGGAAGATCTTCTTGTAGGCCAGGTCGCCCGTGGCCCCGAAGAACACCAGGGCGTCGGAGCGCGACCGGGCCGTGCTCACTTCTTCTCCACGTGCCCACCGAAGCCGAACCGCATGGCGGAGAGCACGCGGTTCTGGAAGTCGTCCTCCCCGCGCGAGGCGAACCGCTCCAGCAGGGACGCCGTCAGCACGTGGGCGGGCACGGCCTCGTCGATGGCGGCGGCCACCGTCCAGCGTCCCTCACCGGAGTCCGAGACGCGCCCGGCGAAGTCCCCGAGGTCCCTGCTCTTCACGAAGGAGGCCGCGGTGAGGTCCAGCAGCCAGGAGGCGATCACGCTCCCCCGCCGCCACAGCTCGGTGATGTCGCCGAGGTTGAAGTCGTACTGGTAGTGCTCGGGGTGCCGCAGGGGCGTCGTCTCCGCGTCCGCCTCGTGCGTGGCCTTGCCGATGTTCGCCTTGTGCAGGATGTTCAGCCCCTCGGCGTAGGCGGCCATCAGCCCGTACTCGATGCCGTTGTGCACCATCTTCACGAAGTGCCCGGCGCCGCTGGGGCCGCAGTGCAGGTACCCCAGCTCCGCCGTCCCCCCCAGGGACTCGCGGCCGGCCGTCCGCGGGATCTCGCCCCGGCCCGGGGCCAGGGTGGCGAAGACGGGGTCGAGGCGCTTCACCACCTCGTCTTCCCCGCCGATCATCAGGCAGTAGCCGCGCTCCAGGCCCCACACCCCTCCGCTCGTCCCCATGTCCACGTAGTGCAGGCCCTTCGCCGCCAGCCGCTTCGCGCGCGCGATGTCGTCGTGGTAATGCGAGTTGCCGCCGTCGATGACGGTGTCGCCCGCCTCCAGCAGCGGCAGGAGCTCGTCGATGGAGGCGTCCACGAACGCCGCCGGGACCATCAGGCACAGGGCGCGCGGCTTCTCCAGCTTGCCCACGAACTCGGCCAGCGAGCGGGCGCCCGCGGCCCCTTCCTTCACCAGGGCCTCCACCGCCGCCGCCGAGCGGTCGTAGGCCACGCAGGCGTGCCCGCCGCGCATGAGGCGGCGCACCATGTTGGCGCCCATGCGCCCCAGGCCGATCATCCCGAGCTGCATCTGCCTTCTCCTATGACGAGAGCGCCTTCTCGACGGCGGCATCGAGCGCGCGCAGGCCGGCCGCCACGTCGGGCCCGAGGTGCACGCGCAGCGCGCGGCGCCGCCGCTCCGACAGGACCTGGAAGTCGCCGCGCGCCTGGGCGGCCTTCACCGCCCCGAACGTGTACTTCTGCCCGGGCACCGGCAGGTCGCGCGCGTCGTCGCACGTGACCTGCAGGAACACGCCGCTGTCGGGCCCGCCCTTGTAGGCTTGGCCCGTGGAGTGCAGGAAGCGGGGCCCGAAGCCGAGGCAGGTGGCCACGCGCCGGCCGTCGCGCACGCGGTGCCGCGCGGACTGCAGCACGGCCTCGTGGTCGGCGGTCATGGGCACGTAGGCCAGCAGCGCGAAGTAGTCCCCCGCCCGCAGGCGGCCGAGGTGCGCGCGCAGGTGCCCGGCCAGGGAGGGGGCGCCGGCGGTGGCCCTCCCGATGGCGCCCGCGTTGGCGGGGTCGGCGAACAGCTTCACGCCCTCGCCCTCGAAGAACGGCGACTCCGGCGGCAGCCGGCCCGTCTTCTCGTACTCCGCGGTCAGCGTGCGCGTGGCCACCTTGCTGGCCTCCACGTCGGGCTGGTCGAAGGGGTTGATCCCGAGCACGGAGCCGGCCACGGCGGTGGCCACCTCCCAGCGCACGAACTCCTCGGCCAGGTCGTACCTGGTGGCCACGCGGATGCGCACCACCGGCCGGCCCGCCGCCTCCAGCGCGTCCACCGCCGCGTCCTGCGCGGCGTCGGGCGCCTCGTCGAGGCGCAGGTAGACGAACACCCGGTCGTCGCCGTAGGCGGAGGGCGCCGCCACCCGCTCGCGGTCCACGGGGATGATCCCCTTGCCCTGCTTGCCCGTGGACTCGGCCACCAGCTGCTCCAGCCAGGCACCGAGGTCGTGGATTCCGGGCGAGGCGACCAGGGTCAGCTTGTCCACGCCGTGGCCGGCGAGCACCCCCAGCAGGGTGCCCAGGGCCAGGCCGGGGTTGTCCGGGGCGGGCACGCCCGGCGCGCAGGCGGCCAGCATGCGCTCGGCCTCGTCGAGGAGCCGCTCCACGTCGAGGCCCATGACCGCGGCCGGCACCAGCCCGAAGTTGGAGAGCGCGGAGTAGCGGCCCCCGATGCTCTTCACCCCCGCGAAGACGTGGCGGAAGCCGTCACGGGCGGCCTCCTGCTCCAGGCTGGATCCGGGGTCCGTCACCGCCAGGAAGCGGCGGCCGGCCTCGGCGTCGCCCACCGCCTGCCGCACGCGGTCGAGGAACCAGGCCTTGAAGATGTTGGGCTCCAGGGTCGAGCCCGACTTGCTGGACACGATGAACAGCGTGCGCGCGAGGTCCACCGCGTCCGCGGCCGCCTGCACCTGCGCGGGGTCGGTCGAGTCGAGCACGAACAGCTCGGGCCGGCCGGGGACGACGCCGAACGTCTCCTTCCAGACCTCGGGGCACAGGCTGGAGCCGCCCATGCCCAGCAGCAGCACGTGCGTGAAGCCCTCCTTCTCCACCTCGTCACGCAGGTCCGTCAGGGGCTTCAGGTTCCCGAGCTGCGCGTCCACGATGCCGATCCATCCGAGCCAGCTCGCCTCGTCGCCGCCCGACCACAGCGAGGCATCGCCCGCCCACAGCCGCCGCGTCCCGCCCTCCGCGTCCCACTTCCGGAGCCGCTCGTCCACCTGGCGGGCCAGCGGCTCGGGCAGGCGGATGGACTGCGCGTTGATGCGGGCGGTGTTGCCTTCGTGCAGCCGGCGCTCCACCGCCCCCAGCAGCTTCGTGAACGGCTCCACGAACTTCTTGAGCCCGTCCGCGAGCAGGTCGGCGGTGACCTGGTCCAGGGAGATGCCGGCGGCGTGGAGGGCCTCCAGGCTGGCCTCCGCGCCTGCCACGTCCTCCTCCAGGCTGGCCCGCGGCCGGCCGTGGTGGCGGAAGGCGGCCAGGGTCTCGGGGGGCACCGTGTTCACGGTGTCGGGGCCGATCAGCTCCTCCACGTAGAGCACGTCGCGGTAGCGCGGGTTCTTGGTGCCCGTGCTGGCCCACAGCACGCGCTGCACCTGGGCGCCCTTCCTGGCCAGGGACTCCCAGCGCGTGCCGGCGAAGATCCTCCGGTGGCTCTGGTACGCCACCTTGGCGTTGGCGATGGCGACGGTGCCGCGCAGGCCCTCGAGGCGCGCCTTGTCGGCGCCGTCCGCGGCCTGCGCCTTCTCGTCGAGGAGCGCGTCCACCGCGCTGTCGATGCGGCTCACGAAGAAGCTGGCCACGCTGCTGAGCCGCGAGACGTCCTCGCCCCGCGCCACCCGCGCCTCCACCGCCTCCAGGTAGGCCCGCGCCACCTCCTCGTAGGCCCGGCGCGCGAAGAGCAGGGTGACGTTGACGTTGATGCCCTCGGTGAGGAGGGTGCGGATGGCGGGCACCCCCTCCGGAGTGGCCGGCACCTTGATCATGGCGTTGGGCCGCGCCACCCGCGACCAGAGCCGGCGCGCCTCGGCCAGCGTGCCCTCCGTGTCCCCGGCCAGCTCCGGCGAGACCTCCAGGCTCACGTAGCCGTCCCGGGCCTGCGTGCGGTCGTAGACGGGCCGCAGCACGTCGGCCGC
The DNA here is from genome assembly GCA_036556965.1 of Vicinamibacteria bacterium. Taxonomy (GTDB): domain Bacteria; phylum Acidobacteriota; class Vicinamibacteria; order Fen-336; family Fen-336; genus DATBIO01. The sequence goes on along the minus strand of DATBIO010000128.1, from coordinate 2,548 downwards.
GTCCTGGATGTCCTTCACGGCCAGGACCTCGAAGGCCTCCTTGGCCGTCCGTCCCGGCTCCGCCGCCATCGCGTCGATGGCCGCCGCGTAGTCGTTGCTGCCGCCGATGGCCTTCTCGAAGATGGCGGGGTTGGAGGTGACGCCGCCCAGGCCGTCCTCTTCCACCATCCGCCGCAGCTCGCCGCCGGAGATGAGGCTGCGCCGGATGTAGTCGAGCCACACCGACTGGCCGTGCGCGCGCAGCGCGGCCACCGGGTTCGTCACGGCGGCGGCCCCCGTGGCGTCCATGCCTCCTCCTACCTGTAGCGCGTCTCGAGCGCCTTCAGCTTCTCGAGCCGCCGCACGTGCCGCTCCTCGCCGGAGAAGGCGGCGCCCACGAAGGCGCGCACCAGCTCCAGGGCCAGGGCGGGGCCCACGATGCGGCCGCCCAGGACGAGCACGTTCATGTCGTCGTGCTCGACGCCCTGGTGGGCGGAGTACGCGTCGTGGCAGACGGCGGCGCGGATTCCGGGCAGCTTGTTGACCGCGGCGGAGGCGCCCACCCCGCTGCCGCACACCAGGACGCCGCGCTCGGCCTTCCCCTCGCGCACGGCGTTGCCCACCGCCTCCGCGGAGTCCGGGTAGTCCGCGGGCTCGGTGGAGTGCGTGCCCACGTCGAGCACCTCGTGCCCCAGGCCGCGCAGGCACGCGGCCACCTCCTGCTTCAGAGGGAAGCCCGCGTGGTCCGCGCCCACCACCACGCGCATCAGCGCCCCCGCGCGGCCAGCTGCGCGCGGGCGGCCGCCACCACGTGGCCGGGCGCGAAGCCGAACTTGGCCTGGAGCTCCTGCAGGGGGGCGGAGGCGCCGAAGGTGCGCATCCCGATCTTCGCCCCCGTGAGGCCCACGTAGCGATCCCAGCCCAGGGTGGCCGCCTGCTCCACCGAGACGCGCGCGGTGACGGAGGGCGGGATCACGGAGTCCTTGTACTCCTTCGGCTGGTGCTCGAACAGCTCCCAGGACGGCATGCTGACCACGCGGCTGCGCACGCCCTCCGCGGCCAGCGTCTCGTGGGCGGCGATGCAGAGGGCCACCTCGCTGCCCGTGGCCAGCAGCAGCACCTCGGGCGCGCCCCCGGGCGCGTCCGCGATCACGTAGGCGCCCTTGGCCAGGCCGTCGGCGGGCGCGTACTTCGCGCGGTCCAGGGTGGGCAGGGGCTGGCGCGTGAGGACGAGGGCCACCGGCTCGTGGCGCATCTGCAGGATGACGCGCCAGGCCTCCGCCACCTCGTTGGCGTCGCAGGGGCGCAGGGTGACGAGGCCGGGGATGGCGCGCAGGGAGACGAGCTGCTCGACGGGCTGGTGGGTGGGGCCGTCCTCCCCCACCCCGATGGAGTCGTGGGTGAAGACGTAGATGACAGGGATCTCCATGATGGCGGCCAGCCGGATGGGGGGCCGCCCGTAGTCGCTGAAGATGAGGAAGCCGGAGCCGAAGGGCCGCACCTTGGAGAGGGACAGCCCGTTCATGACCGCGCCCATGGCGTGTTCGCGGATGCCGAAGTGCAGGTTGCGGCCGGCCCAGGCGCCCGCCGCGAAGTCGCCCGCGCCCTCGAAGGCGAGGCGCGTCTTGGTGGAAGGGGTCAGGTCGGCGGAGCCTCCCATCAGCCACGGCACGTTGCGCGCGATCGCGTTGAGCACCTTGGCCGAGGCATCGCGGCCGGCCAGCCCCTTGGCGTCGGCGGGGAAGGTGGGCAGGTCCGCGTCCCATCCCTCGGGCAGGCGCCGGTGCTGCATGCGGTCGAGGGCGTCGGCCTGGGCGGGGTACTCCTTGCGGTAGGCCTCGAAGCGCGCCATCCACTCTCCGCGCAGCCGCGCGCCGCGCGCGCCCATCCCCGCCGCGAAGTGCTCGCGCACCCCGTCGGGCACCAGGAACGTCGCGTCCTCCGGCCAGCCATAGAAGCGCTTGGCCAGGCGGATCTCCTCCTCCCCCAGGGGCTCGCCGTGCGCGGCGTGCGTGTCCTGCTTGGTGGGCGCGCCGTAGCCGATGTGGCTGTCCACGATGATCAGCGTGGGCCGGTCGGTGGTCGTCTTCGCGTAGGCGAAGGCCCGGTCCAGCATCTCCAGGTCGTTGGCGTCGCCCACCCGCGTCACGTTCCAGCCGTAGCCGATGAAGCGCGTGGCCACGTCATCGCTGAAGGCCAGGCTCGTGTGGCCCTCGATGGTGATGCGGTTGTTGTCGTAGATCCAGCAGAGGTTGCCGAGCTGGAGGTGGCCGGCCAGGGAGGCCGCCTCCTGGGCCACGCCCTCCATGATGCAGCCGTCCCCCCCGAGGGCCCAGGCGTCGAAGGAGAACATCTCGAAGCCGGGCCGGTTGAAGTGCGCGGCCATCCACTTCGACGCGATGGCCATGCCCACGCTGGTGGCGTAGCCCTGGCCGAGCGGTCCGGTGGTCGTCTCCACGCCCGAGGTCCAGCGGTACTCCGGGTGGCCGGGGCACTTGCTGCCCAGCTGGCGGAACGTTTGGATGTTCTCCATCTCCACGGACAGCCTGCCGAGCGTCTCGTAATCCGG